>CANQQB010000026.1 GCA_947625845.1 uncultured Oscillospiraceae bacterium | reverse complement strand
TCAAGAGCCCGTACTACATCAACAAGGCCGACTTCGTGGCCTGTCACAACCCCTCCTATGTGGACAAGGGGTTCAAAATGGTCCAGGACGTGAAGCCCGGCGGCGTGTACCTCATCAACTGCCAGTGGTCCCCCGAGGAGCTGGCACAGCATCTGGACGGCGCCTCCAAGCGCTACATCGCGCAGAACAACATCCAGCTTTACACCATCAACGCCATCGACCTTGCCCTGCAGATCGGCATGGGCAAGCGCACCAACACCATCCTCCAGTCCGCGTTCTTCAAGCTGGCCAAGGTCATGCCCGAGGCGGAGGCCATCCAGCACATGAAGGACGCCGCCACCAAGAGCTACCGCAAGAAGGGCCAGGACATCGTGGACATGAACCACAAGGCCATCGACCTGGGCGCCAACGCCTTCGTGAAGATCGACGTGCCCGCCGAGTGGGCCGACTGCGCCGACAGCGCTCCCGCCGCCGTGCATGCGGACCGTCCCGAGGTCATGAAGATGGTCGAGGGCGTGCTGAACCCCGTGGGCAAGATGGACGGCGACAGCCTGCCCGTCTCCGCCTTCGTGGACCACGCCGACGGCACCTTCCAGCTTGGCGCGGCCGCTCATGAGAAGCGCGGCGTGGCCGTGACCGTTCCCCGCTGGGACGAGACAAAGTGCATCCAGTGCAACCAGTGCGCCTTCGTCTGCCCCCACGCCACCATCCGTCCCTTCGCTCTCACCGAGGCCGAGGCACAGGCGGCTCCCGAGGCGGCCAAGATCGTGGACTTCAAGGCCGGCAAGGGCAAGGGCGTTTACAAGTTCTCCATGGGCGTCAGCCCTCTGGACTGCATGGGCTGCGGCGTCTGCGTGGGCATCTGCCCGACCAAGGCCATCACCATGGTGCCCCGCGAGGAAGAGGCCGCGCAGGAGGCCGTGTGGGATTACATGGTCACCAAGGTGGAGCAGAAGGACGAGCTGTTCGGCATGAACGTGAAGGACAGCCAGTTCCATCAGCCGCTGCTTGAGTTCTCCGGCTCCTGCGCCGGCTGCGCCGAGACCAGCTATGCCCGCCTGATCACCCAGGTCTGCGGCGACCGTATGTACATCTCCAACGCCACCGGCTGCTCCTCCATCTGGGGCGGTCCGGCCGCTACCAGCCCCTACACCGTCAACAAGGACGGCCACGGTCCCGCCTGGGCCAACTCCCTGTTTGAGGACAACGCCGAGCACGGCTACGGCCTGTATCTGGGCCAGAAGGCCATCCGCGAGCGCCTGAAGGGCCTGATCGAGGAGATCGCCGCCAATGGCAAGAAGGAAGACGTGAAGGCCGCCGCTCAGGAGTACCTGGATACTTACAACGACGGTCAGGCCAACGGCGAGGCTACCAAGAAGCTGGTCGCTGTTCTGGAGGCGCAGGACTGCGGCTGCGAGCGCCGGGCTGAGATCCTGAAGAATAAACAGTATCTCAGCAAGAAGTCCGTGTGGATCTTCGGCGGCGACGGCTGGGCCTATGACATCGGCTTCGGCGGCTTGGACCACGTGCTGGCTCAGGACGAGGACGTGAACATCATGGTCTTCGACACCGAGGTCTACTCCAACACCGGCGGCCAGGCCTCCAAGGCCAGCCAGATCGGCCAGGTGGCCCAGTTCGCCGCGGCCGGCAAGGCCATCCCCAAGAAGAGCCTGGCTCAGATCGCCATGACCTACGGCTACATCTACGTGGCCCAGATCGCCATGGGCGCCAACCCCGCGCAGGCTTTGAAGGCCATTGCCGAGGCCGAGGCCTATCCCGGCCCGTCCCTGGTCATCGGCTACGCCCCCTGCGAGATGCACTCCATCAAGGGCGGCATGACCAACTGCCAGACCGAGATGAAGAAGGCTGTCGAGTGCGGCTACTGGAACCTGTTCCGGTATAACCCCGCTCTGGCCGCCGAGGGCAAGAACCCGTTCACCGTGGACTCCAAGGCGCCTACCGGCTCCTACCGCGACTTCATCATGAACGAGGCCCGTTACTCCGCTCTGACCATCAACTTCCCCGAGCGTGCGGAGAAGCTGTTCACCGAGGCGGAGGAAAAGAGCAAGGAGCGTTACGCCAACCTGCAGGCGCAGGTGGAGCTGTACGCGCAGGAAGTCGGCGCGAAGTAATTCCCGCCACAGTAAAGTATCAGGTCCCCGGCCCTCCGGCCGGGGACTTTTTTGTGTCGCAGGCAAACGAAAAATCGTTGACAAATCCCGGAAAATATGTATAATAAAAAAGCTTGGCCGTGAGCGGCCAGGCCAATTTCCTTGCTCTTGAGGAACATCAAGGGCCAATAGACCAGAAGGAGGTGCTCAAATGGCGAAGACAAGCGAGAAGTACGAGGTCATGTACATCATCAACCCTAACCTGGAGGAAGAGGACCGTACGGCCATCGTCGAGAAGTTCAAGGCGCTTGCGGAGCAGCACGGCACAGTCGATGAGGTGGAGGTCAAGGACAAGCAGAAACTGGCTTATCCCATCAACTACATCGGCGAGGGCTACTATGTGCTGATGCAGTTCACATGTGACCCGTCGTTCCCGGCGGAGCTGGACCGTGTGCTTGGCATCACGGACGGCATCATGCGCAGTCTCATCACCCTGCGGGTGGACTGACGGAGGACCGGGAATGCTCAATCACATCGTTGTCATGGGCCGTCTGACCCGTGACCCCGAGCTGCGGTACACCCAGACCCAGACGCCGGTGGCGTCCTTCCGCGTGGCGGTGGACCGGGATTTTGCCGACAGGACCACCGGCGAGCGGCAGGCCGATTTCATCGACTGCGTGGCCTGGCGCAGCACCGCGGAGTTCGTGTCCAAGTATTTCCAGAAGGGCAGCATGGCCGTCGTTTCCGGCCGGCTGCAAATGCGGGACTGGACCGATCGGGACAACAACCGCCGCACATCGGCGGAGATCGTGGTGGAAAACATCTATTTCGGGGACAGCAAACGCCGGGACAACAGTTCCCCGGCCCCGAAAGCCGCGCCTACCGGGTACGGCAGCGCCGGATACGGCAGCGCGCCTGCCGCCGGCGGCAGCGCCTTTGCCGAGCTGGATGACGGCGACGGCGAATTACCATTTTGATTTAAGGAGGATAGACCATGCCTTTCGATAGAGCCAATGACAATGCGGCGGCCAATGCCGGCGCGCGTCCCGCGAAGCCCCGCAAGCGCCGCAAGGTGTGCCAGTTCTGCGTGGACAAGATGACCCACGTGGACTACAAGGACACAGCCCGTCTGCGCAAGTATCTGTCCGAGCGCGGCAAGATCCTGCCCCGCCGGACCACCGGCACCTGCGCCATGCATCAGCGCCAGGTCACCGAGGCCATCAAGCGCGCCCGTCAGATCGCGCTGCTGCCTTACGTGGGCGACTGAGTTACCCGTCCTGAAAACGGCGTGACTATTGCGGTCGCGCCGTTTTTTGCTTAGAATGAAACACAGTCGTTGACAATTTGTTTTTGGTTCGTTATAATAACGGCGTCGGCAGAAGCCGATGTGAGGCTCGCAGAAGCGGGTCACCCCGGTTTGGATCCATATCTTTATTTTGCATCCGGTATCAGGAAGGTACTGATGGCCCGCAGGAGGGCCGTCATGTACCTTTTTTCATGTCCGGAGCCGACTTTTTGTGCGAAAAGGAGAGCGACCATCATGAACAAATGGAAGAAAGTGCTGAGCATAATTTTGGCGCTGTGCGTCGTTTGCGGCTTGGCGGCGACCGCGTTCGCGGACGGCTTTACAGACGCGCACGGCGACGCTGTTCAGTTGGACGAGAGCCTGGAGGCGACCGCCGACGTGCTGCTGAACGGCGCGGACAACGCTGCCCGTCAGGGCGAGACGAACCTGGGCGACCTGTGGACGGACGCGCTGCGCTGGTTCGCCGTTTCTGGAACGATAAACGGGTATTTTGAAGAGGACGACGTGACCGCCGGCAATACGGAGGTTGCCGTGGACGAGGACCACATCGTGGCTCTTTGGAACGGCGGCAATCTCCGCGCTGACATTGCGGCGGGGACGTTTGGCGACGAGCAGTTGGCCGAGGTGCTGCCCTATCCCAACAGCGTGGCCGTGGTCTACATGACCGGCGCGCAGCTTCTGGAGGCGCTGGAGGCGGCCTCCCAGGGCCTGCCCTATACGGATGAGAGCGCCGACGCCTGCGCCTCGTTCATGCAGGTGTCCGGCCTTGTCTACACCGTGGACACATCCAGGGAGTATGACAAAGGCGAGGCCTATGGCGAGCACTGGTTCAAGGCAGCGTCCCTGGGGCGTGTCAGCATCGAGGAAGTCAACGGCCAGCCCTTTGACGAACAGGCCACCTACGCCGTGATCACCAGCAACGCCAACTTCAACGGCATGGATTCCTCCTACGTTTTCGCGGCGGCCGCGGAGGCAAACGAGAACAGCACCATCACAACGGCCGCTGTGCGCGACGTTATCTGGATGTATATTGCCGACGAACTGAACAATGTGGTGGGCGAGGACTATGCCCAGGCGCAGGGCAGGATCACGATCGGATAAAGGCGGATAACGGCAGGCCGTTTGACTTGCCGTTATCCATTTTCAGGAGGTTTCTTGCTGATGCGGACACAGCTTGACAACGTACTGCGGGAAGTGGAAAAGGTCATCGTCGGCAAAAGAGATGTCATCGAAAAGATCCTCATTGCGCTGCTGGCGGAGGGACATGTGCTGCTGGACGACGTGCCGGGAGTGGGCAAGACCACTCTGGCCGTGGCGCTCAGCCGGGCGGTGGGGCTTGCCTTCCGCCGTATCCAGTTCACGCCGGACGTGCTCCCCTCCGACATCACAGGCTTTTCCATGTACGATAAGGCCAGCGGAGAGTTCATATACCGTCCCGGCGTGCTCCACCAGGCCAATATCCTGCTGGGGGATGAGATAAACCGCGCCTCCAGCAAGACCCAGTCCGCGCTGCTGGAGGCTATGGAGGAGCGGCAGGTCACCGTGGACGGGAACACCTACCCGCTGGCGTCGCCTTTTCTGGTCATCGCCACGGAAAACAGCGTGGGCACGGCGGGGACCCAGTTTCTCCCTTATGCGCAGATGGACCGATTCCTGGTGCGCCTGTCCCTGGGCTATCCGGACCACCAGGCGCAGATGGCCATGCTGCGGGACCGGCAGGACAGAAACCCGCTGGACGACGTATCGTGCGTGCTGGAAAAAGAGGAGCTGCTCTCCATGCAGCGGGCCGTCCGGTCCGTCACGGCGAAGGACGCCGTATTGGACTACATCACCCGGCTGACCATGGCCTCCCGGACCCATGAGGCGGTGCGCGTGGGAATCAGTCCCCGGGGCGCGCTGTTCATTGACCGGATGGCCAAGGCCGCGGCTTACGCGGACGGACGGGATTACGTGACGGGCGCGGACGTGCAGGCCGTTTTCCGGGACGTGTGCGCTCACCGGGTCCTGTTGAAAGAAGACAGCGTAACGACGGCAGAGCAGGTTCTTGACGATCTGTTGAAGAAGGTCGCCAGCCCCGACCGGCACGGCTTTGGCGCGGGTCTAAAAATGAAATGAGAAAACGCTGGATCGGCTTTGCCGTGTGGCTGCTGCTGGCCGCCGGTCTCTATTTTTTCGAGAACAACACCGGCACCCGGATCATTTTGCTCTGCTCGGCGCTGTTTCCGCTGGTGCCGGTCATCCGGGGGGCGTTCTTTGGACCGGATGAAAAAAGCCCGGACATGGAAAAAGTGCGGACCCAACAGACCATCCGCGCTCTTACGACGCAGGAAGAGGACGAGCCAGGCGACGTGCGGCCTTACCGGCCAGGCGATCCGGTGCGGCGCATCCACTGGAAGCTGTCGGCCAAGAGGGACCAGGTGCTGGTCCGGGACGCGGTACCCGTGCGGGATAACGAAGAGCAGGACCGGCAGGAAGACGCTGCCACAGCACGGAGGTCCGGCCGGCTCCGCAGGGGACTGCTCCGGGGCTTGGCGGTGATGATGCCGACCTGCCTCTTTCTGATTTTTGCCGTTCCGGCGGCGCGTTGCGGCGGGGAGGCGCTGTGTAACCGGCTGTTTGCCGCCAGCGAGGCGGTGAACGCCTACGCCTACGAGCGTTTCCCCGTTCCGGAGAGTCAGAGCGTCACAGCGGCCGCGGTGCTGATCGTCCTGCTGCTCATAAGCCTCGCCGGGCTGACCGTGCTGCTCCACAGCCGTCTCGTGACGCTGGGCGTTATGGCTGGCTGTACGCTTTTTCAGGTCTATTTCGGCCTGTCGCTCCCGACCTGGGCAAACGTGCTGTTATACGGGGTGCTGGCCGCTAGGATGCTGAAGCGGCCATTCCGACGGGAAAGCGTCCTGCTGTACGCCACGGCCGTGCTGGTGGCGTCGGTCCTGACGGCGGCGCTGCTGCCCGGTGTGGACGCCGCCACGGAATCCGCCTCGGAGGCGGTGCGGGACCGAGTGAGCCAAATGATCGGGCAGTTGACGGGGACGGTCGCGGAGCTCCCGGAGGGAGAGATGCAGACCCGGCACGTCTATACCCAATCGCTTCAGACCGGCCGGCGGGAGGCCGTGACCGAGCGGGAATACCGGCTGGTGACGGTGGAGGAAGAGCAGATATCCCGTCCCCATTGGGTCGATGTCCTGCGGATCGCGTTTTTGCTTCTGCTGGTCGTGGCGGTGCTGGTGCTGCCCTTCGCGCCGTTTCTGCTGTTGAACAGCCGCAGGAAGAAAGCCCATGCCGCGCGGAAAGTCTTTGCCTCCGGGGATGTGAACGAGGCGGTGTGCGCGATCTTTCGGCAGGTGATCGCCTGGCTGGAGGCCACGGGCCACGGGGCCGGGAACCTCTTGTACCGGGATTGGGCCGCGAGATTGCCCGCTCTGCTGCCGGCGGGATACCCCGACCGCTTTTCCCAGTGCGCAATGGCGTTTGAACAGGCGCTCTACAGCGACCACCCGCTGGGGGAAGAGCAACGGCAGCTTGCCCGCGGTCTGCTGCGCGAGACCGAGGCCGCTCTATGGAAAAACGCGGGCTGGAAGCGCCGCGTTCTGTTGAAGTATTGGATGTGTTTATGGGAATGAGCGTCAAAAAAATCGGCTGGCTGCTCCTGCTGGCGGCTCTGTGCCTGGCCTTCTCCGGATGCCGCGTGCGCACCACCGGCGGCGTGGGAGAGGACCGCGCGGAAAACGCGGAGGCGGCCAGCGCCGCTCTGCCCGGCTCTGCCCCGGATGACAGGGCGGAGGAAACGGACAACGGAGAGAATGACGAGGCGGAGGACCCCGCCGGCCGGACGCGGGAAAACCCGGAGGCCGAGCGAAAAGAATACGACGAAAACGCGCAATCGGAGATCGTGCCAGACGTGGAGCGGACGGTCTACGGCGACGGCGAGGGAGACGGGGCCTATGCCGAGGGAAATGAAGAGGACGAGTTGGCCGCCAAGCTGAGCGACACAGCTGAAAAAACGGCTACCCAAACCGTGGGCGCGGAGAAGGCGGCGCAAATGGGCGTTTCCGATGACGCAAAAGAGGCCGACTCCGCCATGACCTATTTCACCGTGCTCCTGCATGACCGCACAGGCTCCCTTTTCGAGTGCCATCGGCTGAACGTATACTGGGAGACGGCGGCGGATCACGTCACGATCTTCAAAGACTCCTTGGAGCACGGTCTTATCCTGAACGCCGGGGCTTATGATGTTTCTTCCCGGCTGCTGGAGGAAAACCTGCGGGTGGATGACGGATGGATAAGCAGGAAAAACCCAGGCGTCATCGTCAAGGTCGTGGACAGCGGCGTTCTCGGCGCGCATGTCACCTCCACGACCGAGGCACAAAAGGCGCTGGCGTCCATGCTGGCAAGAGACGGCTGGTCGGGCATCGACGCGGTACGCAGCGGCCGGGTGCTGCTGCTGTCGGAGGAGCTGCTGGAAACGCCATATTACCAGACGGCGGCCGCGCTGATGATCGCCAAGGCGGCATATCCAACGGAGCTTTCGGATGTGGATATAGATGAGGCGCTGGCCATGCTTACGGAAGAGGCGACCGGGAGCACGCCCGTCGGGGTCTACTATTTCATGCAGGAGGACGAAAAATGACGGCGCTTCAAGTCCGCAGAATGACATACGCGGCCCTTTATCTGGCCATAGCCATGGTGCTTCCGTTTCTGACGGGGCAGATACCCGAGATCGGCGCGATGCTGTGTCCCATGCACATCCCGGCGCTGCTCTGCGGGTTTATGTGCGGCTGGTCCTGGGGCGCGATGGTGGGCTTCATTTCACCGCTGCTCCGCTCTGTGATCTTCGGTATGCCTGCCATGTTCCCGGAGGCCGTATCCATGGCGTTTGAGCTGGCGGTCTACGGCGGTATGGCGGGATTGCTGTATAAAAAGCTGCCCAGAAGGAAATGGGTGACCTATGCCGTTTTGCTGGCCTCCATGGTCGCGGGACGCGTGGTCTGGGGCACGGTGCGGCTGCTGCTGATGGGTCTTTCCGGGGGGACATTCACCTGGGCGCTCTTTTTGGCCGGCGCCGTCACGAACGCCATTCCCGGCATTATCTTGCAGCTGGTCCTGATCCCGGTCCTGGTGATGGCTATGGACAGGGCGGGACTATCCCTGAACGGCCCGGAGACGACCGAGCGCTTTACATGATCGCCTGTCCCTGCATGTAGAAGACAAAGTAGACGGCCAGGAAGGCAAGCTCGCAGAGCAAAATCAGCGCCCGCAGACGGGGGTTTTTCAGCCGTCCCACGGCCAGGTACAGCGGCACGCATCCCAGCATGTACCGGCTGCCGCTGATGAGCCAGGAGGCGGTGTAGCACATGCCCAGATACGCCGTGCCGTACAGTATCCAGGCCGTGTCCAGCTTCTGGCGGTACCCGGCCAGGAGCAGCGCCGCCGCCACGAAGTACAGCACCAACTGGGGCCAGTATATCCAGTCGGAGATGCCGGGGTATTGCAATATCATGTCCACCTGCTGGGCAATGGTCGTGCCCAGCCACTGGGGCGTCTGCCACCAGGGCTCGATGCTCTCGTAATATTGATAGGCGAAGAAGCTGCCGCAGACCGCCTTGTTGAGCGCCAGATAAACGCCAAAGCCCACGATAGGTCCGGCCAGCGCTAAAACTTTCCAGTTCCAGCGCTTTTCCCGCCGACAGTCCCGCCAGGCGCAGTAAATGCCCGGCAGGAGCAGCAAAATGCCCTGGGTCCTTGTAAGCGCGCAGAAAAACCCCACAAGCCCCGCCAGTAGCCATTTTCGCTCCCGGATGAGGTAGAGCCCCAGAGCCACAAGCAGCAGGAACAGCCCCTCCGTGAACACGCCCAGGCAGAAAAAGCCGAAGGGGTACAGCCAATAGGCCGCCAGCGCCGCGCCCGGATGGGCGCACTCTTTTTTTGCAAGCGTTGCCAGCGCCACGGAGGAAAACCCATAGCACATCTGGGACAGTATCACGCCCGCGAGAGCCGTCCGACCGCCCAGAAGCGCCCCCAGTGCGCGTATCAGCAGGGGGTACAGGGGATAGAACACGATGTTGTTCACGTTCTCCCCGGTCTTCACATAGCCGTGCTCGGCGATGTACAGGTAATGGGGGCTGTCCCCGGCGGTGGTGAAGCGCTGCCGGAAATAGTCAAAAAAGCCGTCAGTGTGTCCGGCCACGGCCACATAGCTTAAAAACGCGCCAAGCCATAAAATGACCAGCGGGGCCAGAAACTGCGCCGCCTTGGGCCAGTTGGCGGGGGAGAAGCGCTTGTATGCGCTCTTGCCCGGCAGCCGCAGGCGCACCTGCACGCCCAGCAGCTCCGGCAGCGCCCGCAATGCCAGCAGCCCCAGCAGCGCCAGCATCAGCGCCGTGGATACGATCCAGAGAAGTGTTTGCATGTTTGCTCCTTATACGTGTACAGTTCGTAGCTCTTTATATGGAAGATGACGGTCCGGGCCGAATGTCACAACGTGGGAAATTACCCGTACATGTAAAGGTACATGGCCCCGTACAGGTTGAAGGCCACCGCCAGCCCGCCTATGGCCAGTTCCCAGTTGGTCACGCGCTTTGGCGCCCTGTCCGCCAGCGTCATATACACAAACGGCAGCGCGTCGCAGGAATATCGGGAGCCGAACTGCCACGCGCCCAATGTCCGGTGCATACAGGTCAGCAGCAGCATCGCGGCCACGCCAGCGGCGATGGAGACGCCCTCGGCGCTGACGCGCTTTTTCGCCGCGTTGCCGCCGCAGCGGACGAACCACACCACGAACATCGGGTTGGCCACAAAGAACATGAAGCCCTGGAAAAGCGGGAAGCTCAGCCGTCCGTCCGTGAATTGTACCGGCGTGAAGAACATCTGTTTGATATTCGGCCAGAGGTAGCTTATGTGGAACTGGCCGTGCTCGGCCCGCATGAACTCCGGCAGATAGTTGTGCCCGAACTCCAACGGGTCGTCGAAGCGGACGTAGTTATAGACCATGTAGCACGCGCCGATGAGGATGGGACCGATGAGGCACCGCCACTGAGCCAGGCAGCTTTTCCAGAACCCGCCGTGGATCTCCCGCTCGTTCCAGGCGAACAAAAACGCGAATATGGGCAGGAACAGACCGCTCAATGGCCGGCATCCCACCGCCAGGGCCAGGAACGTGGTGGACAGCGCTTTGCGCCCGTCCAGAGCGCACAGCACCGCCGCCAGACACATCACCATGTTCAGCGTCTGGGCCATGAACCACACCCCGCCGATGGTGGTCATGAACATGATGTTGCTGCCCCACACCAGCACCAGTGCCCAAAAGGCGGCGGCGTTTGGCGTGCGGCCCCGGCGGAGCATGATGAAGTATGCCAGCGCCGCGGAAAAAAGGCCGTACAGGGCCACCAGCAGGTTGCTGGGGGTGTCCATGCCGAAGGCCGCCACGAAGGGAATGAGCACCACCGACGGCAGCGGCGGGAAGGAGAGATAGTACTTGCCGTTATAGATGGCAAGCTCCAGATATTCGTACTTTTCCGGCTCGGCGATCCATGTCCGGCCCTGGAACCAGTTCCATGTCTGCAACGTATAGCTGTCCCAGTAATGGTGCTCAAACAGAGTCCCGCACATCAGGTCGCTCATGAGAAAATAACCCGCGCCCATGACGACGAGCAGCGCCGCCAGGGTGCGCAGATGGCCGGGAAAATAGTCACGCTGGGCTGGTATTTTCATGTCACAAATCTCCTTCCGGTTCTGCCCGCATCACCAGAGCAGGGACGGGCAGGGGGGTCACGGTCGGTGAAACGGCGTCCTTTTCCGTCACGATCTCTGTCGTGGAGAGGAATGACACGGCGGAGCAGAGCAGCAGTATGACGGCCGGAACGGCCGGAGCGATCCCGCGCTTTTTCGCCAGCATGATCTGCCGCACCCGCTCTTTGACCGCGCGCCCGCCGAGGCCGGTCAAAAGGACCCCGACGCCACGCTCTTCCTCCAGCTTGATGAGGGTCATGGCGTAATCAGCCCGGCAGCCACCCAACAGCCGGAGCGCCTCCCGGTCGCACACAAGCTCGATATCCCGCGCCGCCAGCGCGTACATCAGCCACACCAGGGGATCGAACCAGTATAAGCACAGCACGGCCGCCAGCAGGTACTTGAAGGGCACATGGAACCGGCGGATGTGGACGAACTCGTGGACCAGCGCGCAGCGCAGCATCTCGTCCTCCCCGCGGGCCATGCCTTCCGGCAGAAGGATCACGGGCCGCAGCACGCCGTAGGTCAGGGGGGAGGATACCCGCCGGCTTACCAGTATGCGGACCCGGCGGCGAAGGCGGAAGCGCTCCGCTATGGCCGGAATGGCCGGGCTCTCCGCCGGGAGCGCCAGCCGGCAGCGGCGAAGAAAGCGGATATGGGAGAGGATGAAATACCCTGCCAGCGCCGCCGCGACGACTGCCCGGACGGACAAAAATATCCGCGTCTGGACCGGACCCGGCGCCGTCGTAAGGCCGGCCGCGTTGGCCAGCCGGTATCGGACATGCTCGGCCGCGTCCATGATCCACATAGCCGTATTCGGTGTGTTGGGCACGGACGGCAGGATCAGGGAGAAGGGGACGAGCAGCCGCACCGCCGCCACCAGCCAGAGCGCCGTGAACAGCCGCTTGGGAAGCCGGTCCAGCAGCAGCGCTCGCAGCAGGGCCGTGACCGCGATCAGCACGGACGCCGGAAAAATCATATATACCAGCGCTTTCACCGCAGCTCCTCCACCAGCTTTTTCAGCTCCTCGATCTCCTTCGGGGAAAGACGCCTCCTGCTCAGCAGCGACGCCACCAGCAGGTCCGCTTCGCCGCCGTACAGCTTATCCACCAGTTCGTCCGTGGCGTATGCCCGGGCATCCTCCCGGGAGATCAGGGCACGGCACAGGAAACCCGGCTCCCGCCGGGCTGCCGCTCCCTTGTCCAGACACTTCCTGATGACCGTATAGGTGGTGGTCTTGGACCAGCCGACCTGTTTGGACAGCGCGGCCGCGATATCCTTGGCCGCCGTCTCGCCTTTCTGCCAGAGTATCTCCATGATCTTCAATTCCGAATCGTACAGCTTCAAATGCCTATACCGTCCTTTGTGATTCTACTGCGATAGAACCTGTGCGGTATTCTACTCCGCTAGAAAGTGCCTGTCAAGAAAAATCTGCTCCGGCGCAGATCTTGTCCGGAGCAGGTCTGATATTTGCCTGTTTGGTCAGCTTATAATCGTGTCGTCCTGGTCGATCCACTCCTGCACCTGGGTGACGCGGATATCGTCCTCGCCAAGGCGGGCGACCACGCGCTCGATGCCGGCGTTGATGATGAGCCGGCGGCACATGGAGCAGGAGGTGGTGTCGGGCAAAAGCGCACCGGTCCTGGCGTCCCGGCCTACCAGATACATGGTCGCGCCGATCATGTCCCGCCGTGCGGCGGAGATGATGGCGTTGGCCTCCGCGTGCACGGATCGGCACAGCTCGTACCGCTCCCCGGCGGGTATTTTTAAGTCTTCCCGGTGGCAAATGCCCATGTCCACGCAGTTGCGCCGGCCTCTTGGCGCGCCGTTATAGCCGGTAGCCAATATCTCATCGTTTTTCACGATGATGGCCCCGTAGGTCCGCCGCAGACAGGTGGACCGCTCACGCGCCGCGTCCGCGATGTCCAGATAGTAGTTGAACTTGTCCCTGCGTTCCATATTCTTATCCTCCCCGTGAATTGCCTGTATTATAGAGTTTTTTCTCAATGAAGTGGTTACTAAACGGTTAAAAGTGTGCTATGATGGGTCCATGGAAAAGCGGAACTATCAAAAAGAACTGGACGCGCTCACGTCCGGCCTCAAAGACCGTCCCCGGCTGCTGCTGCAGGCCTGCTGCGGACCCTGCTCCAGCTATGTGCTGGAGTACATGACCCGGTATTTCGACGTGACGGTGCTATTCTATAACCCCAATATCCGGCCGGAGGCGGAGTACGAAAAGCGGCTGGCGACCTTAAAACAGCTTCTCGACCGCATGCCCATGGAGCATGCGCCGGCGCTATGGGAGCCCGGCTGGCGGGGGGAGGAATTTCTCACCGCTGTGCGGGGGTTGGAGCATGAGCCGGAGGGAGGCGCAAGGTGCGCGGTGTGCTTCCGGCTGCGGCTGGAGGAGACGGCAAAGATCGCCGCGGAGCGGGGCTTTGCCTGGTTCGGCACCACCCTCACCGTCAGTCCCCATAAAAATGCGGAGGTTATCAACCGTATCGGGGAAAGCCTGGGAGAGAAGTACGGCGTGGTGTGGCTTCCCTCGGACTTCAAAAAGCGAAACGGCTACCTGCGCTCTATCCAATTGTCCAAAGAATACGGCCTGTACAGGCAGGAATATTGTGGGTGTGGTCTGCCGGATATGGATTGACAAGCCGGCATAGGGCGCGTATAATGGCCGTACAATCGAAAAGGGGTGCTGGGTGTGACCCGGCTGAGATGGCGCGTAGACGCGCCGGGCCCTGGAACCTGATCCGGATAATACCGGCGTAGGAAAAATGGCAGCTCATGGCTGCGCGCTCGCCGTCGGGTCACTATGTGCCTGACGGTGTTGCTTTCCGCAAAGAAAGGAGAAGAAAATGCAGAAGATCCAAACCCGAAAGCTCGTGGAGAGCGCCATGCTCATTGCCGTGGGAACGGTGCTGAGCCTGGTCAAGTTCGACATGCCCATGGGAGGCGGCATGACGCTGTGCAGCATGCTGCCTCTGATCGTCCTCAGCCACCGGTACGGCTGGAAATGGGGCACGGTCAGCGCGCTGGTGTACAGCCTTTTGCAGTTGGTGCTGGGGCTTGACAATGTGCGCTACGCCACCGGCTTCGGTATGGCCGTTGCCATTGTGATGCTGGACTACGTGGTGGCCTATACGGTCATCGGCCTGTCCGGCATCTTTGACGGCAAGGTGAAAAATCCCCAGGCCGCCGTGGCGGTGGGCATCGCCGTGACGTTCTGCCTGCGGTTCGTGTGCCACTTCATCACCGGCGTGTGGATCTGGGACGCCATGTGGCCCAACGATTACGGTATGAACAGCTACGTCTACTCGCTGGTCTACAACGGCTGGTATATGGCCGGGGAGCTGGTTCTGACTGAGATCGTCGCCATGCTCATCTACAAGCCCCTGGGCAAGTACTTCCGGGGCGAGGACTTGAAATAAGGCAAAACAACATACAAACAGGCGGCTCCGCTTGGGAGCCGCCGTTTTTTACTTTCCGTAGTGCTCCACAAGATACTCGATGGCCATCCGGTACCCGTCGAAGCCAAATCCCGCGTAGGTCTTCTCGCATGCCAGCCCCGCGTAGGACACGTGCCGGAATTCCTCCCGCTGGTTCACGTCGGACAGGTGCACCTCCACCGCCGGGATGCCCACCGCCTTCAGCGCGTCCAGTATGGCCACGCTGGTGTGGGTGTAGGCGGCGGGGTTGATGACGATGCCGTCCACAGCGCCGTAGGCGGCCTGTATTTTATCCACAATGGCCCCCTCGTGGTTGGACTGGAAGCATTCCGCTTCCACGCCGTGCCCGGCACACACGTCCTGTATGAACTTCACCAGCGCGTCATAGCTCTGCTGGCCGTAGATGCCCGGCTCCCGGATGCCAAGCATGTTGAGATTGGGTCCGTTGATCACAAGTATTTTCATTTCAGCGCCTCCAAAATGTGTGATACGGTGTCCTCCAATGGCCCGTTGTTGTCCACGGTGATGTCCGCGAACGCGGCGTATTTGTCCCGCCGCTGCTGGTACAGCGTCTCGGCAGAATTACGCTGGGACAGGGGCCGTCCGGCCGTGGGAAGTTTGGAAAGGTCACGCTTGAGCCACACGATGACGCCGTTTTGGTGCAGGAGCGGATAATTCTCTGCTCTGGTGACGCACCCGCCGCCGGTGGCCAGCACCGCGCCGGAGCCTTTGCCCAGATCAGAAAGCGCCGCCGTCTCCCGCGCTCTAAAGCCCGCCTCGCCCTCTGCGGCGAAGATGTCCGGGATGGAACAGCCCGCCGCCTTCACGATCTCCCCGTCCGCGTCGATGAAGGGCCTGTCCAGCGCTTTCGCCAGGGCGCGGCCAACGGCGGACTTGCCGCAGCCCGGCATGCCGATCAGGACGATGTTGGACATCTGCCGGGAAAGAGTTGACATAATTGTTTCTATCTTCTCTTTGGGGATATCATGTCCCGCGAACTGCTCCGCGCTGCGCCAAGCCTGGGCCACCAGCATGCCGAGGCCGCCGGCGTGGGGGAGGCCGAGACTCTCCGCCTGGAGCAAAAACGCCGTCCGCTGGGGGTTATAGACCACGTCGAATACCCCCTCGCAGGCCGGGAAGTCCGCGATAGATACAGGCGCGGCGCCGGTGTTGGGGAACATACCCAGGGGGGTGGTATTGACCAGGATAGCCGCGTCCCGGTGCTTGTTCAGGTTACCATAATTATTTTCACCGGTCCGGGACACGGACACGATGGGGTCCGCGCCCAGGTCCGCCAGCGCCGCCTTTACGGAAAGGGAGGCCCCGCCGGTGCCGAACACCAGGGTCTTTTTGCCCGCCACGTCCACGCCGGAGCGCTCCACGATATAGCGGAAGCCGGTGTAGTCCGTATTGTCCCCGTACCAGCCGTTTTCCCGCAGGCGGACCAGGGTGTTCACGCTGCCGATGCGCCGCGCGGCGTCGGAAAGCCGCGTACAATAGGGGAGCACATCCTTTTTGTAGGGGATGGTCACGTTCATGCCGTCCAGGTCCGTGGTCCGCAAAAAACTGTCCAGGTCTCCTGGCTCCACCTCATAGAGCCTGTACTCGTAATCGGCCAGCATACTGTGTATCTGAGGCGACCAGCTGTGGCCCAGGGTCCGGCCAAGCAGCCCGAATTTTCTACTGTCCATCCTGTTCCTCCATGAGCCTTTCCTGATAGGCACGGCTGGCGGCCATGATGGGGCCGTACAGCCCCGCGATCAGGTCCGCCGTCTCAGGCCGACATTGTGCCTTGACGGCCTCTGTTTTCGCCGCCTCCCGGCCAGCGTCCAGCACGGCCAGGCCGTGGGATTTTTTGTACGCGGCGATGGCGGCAGCGATGTCCATCCGCTGCTCCAAGAGGGCGATGAGCTGCCCGTCCACCGCGTCGATCTGCTCGCGCAATTTGTTCAATTCCATGTCAACACCTGCTTTCCAAGAGCGCGTCGTAAATGGCGACGGCGGCGGCCGCCTCCACGCATGGCACGGCGCGGAGCACGATGCAGGGGTCGTGGCGGCCCTTCACCGTGAGCTTCACGTTCTCATGGGAGAAAAGGTCCACGCTGTCCTGCTCCATGCCGATGGATGGCGTGGGCTTGAAGGCGGCGCGGAAGACGATGGGCATGCCGCTGGTGATGCCGCCTAAAATGCCGCCGTGGTGGTTGGTCCGGGTCCGGACAGGACCGGCCTCGTCAAAATAAAAGGGGTCGTTGTTCTCGCTGCCCCGCATGTGTCCCACCGCAAAGCCCGCGCCGAACTCCACGCCCTTCACGGCGGGGATGGCGAACACCGCCTGAGCGAGGCGGTTCTCCATGCCGCCGAACATGGGTTCCCCTAAGCCGGCAGGCACGCCCTCTGCCACGCACTCGACGACGCCTCCCACCGAATCCCCGGCGGCCTTGACCTCTTCCAGCAGCGCCTCGATGGCGGCGGGCTCGCTCTCACCGCCGATGGACGCAACGCGGGCACGGATGGTGATGCCCTCCTGGGCCAGAAGCTGCAACGCCAGGCCCCCCGCCACGCACAGAGGCGCGGTGAGCCGGCCGGAGAACTGGCCGCCGCCGGCCACGTCCCTGGCGGGGCCGTATTTGACGAAGGCGGTGTAGTCCGCGTGGCCGGGTCGTGGCACCCGGCGCAGCTCGTCATAGTCCGCCGAGCGGGTATCGGTGTTGCGGATGATGGCCGTCACGGCTGCGCCGCAGGTGTGCCCGTCCACCAGCCCCGCGATAAACTCCGGCGCGTCGGCCTCCTTGCGGGTAGTGGCGTATTTGCCGTGACCCGGCGCGCGGCGGGCCAGAAACGCCGCCAGCGCGTCCATGTCCGGCGTGAACCCGGCGGGAATGCCCTCCACGGTCACACCGATGGCGGGGGCGTGGGACTGGCCGAAAATGGTGAAGCAGAACCGGTTCCCAAAACTGTTGCTCATGGTTCGTCCTCCAGTGTGACACGGCCTCCCAGACGTGCGTAATCCGTCCAGAAGGCGGGATAGGATTTGTCCACCGCCTGGGCTCCGTGCAGGACCACGGGTCCCTCGCAGGCCAAAGCAGCCACGGCGGCGCTCATGGCGATACGGTGGTCGTTGGCGCTGTCCACCTCGCCGCCGGTGAGACGGGATTTGCCCGTCACGATCAGCCCGTCGGCCAGCTCTTTCGCGTCGCCTCCTAAGGCGTTGATAAGCTTTGCCGTGACGGCCAGCCGGTCGCTCTCTTTTATCCGCAGCCGGCCGGCGTTTTCAAACCGCGTCACGCCGGGGCTGACGGCGGCCAGCACGCTCAAAACCGGCACCAGGTCGGGTACGTCCTGACAGTCCACCAGGCTGCTGCCCGCCGCGATACGCGCCGCCAGGTCCGTCACCGCCTTATCCCCTTGGGGGGAATCCGGGTCCAGGCCCGTGACGCGCAGCGTTCCGCCGCAGATATGGTCCGCCGCCACCCAGAACGCGGCGTTGGACCAGTCGCCCTCCACCGCCGCCTGACCGGGGGAGGCGTACCGCCGCCCGCCTGGGACGGTGAAGGTATTGCCCCCCATGGGACAGTCCACGCCGAACAGGGCCAGGGTTCGGACGGTCATGGTCACATAGGCCGCCGACTCCAAATGTCCCGTCAAGGCGATCGTGCTGTCCCCGTTCAGCAGAGGCAGGGCGAACAGAAGCCCGCTGATAAATTGGGAGGACACGTTGGCGGCCAGGGTATAGTCCCCCGGCGCGAGCTTACCCGCCACGGCTATGACATCCGGCGCGGGCCTGGATAATACGGCCCCGTGGCGCTCCAGCTCCTCCCACAGGGGGGATAGGGGCCGCTCCGGCAGCCGTCCGTGCATTTTGATGCTTGCCTTGGGTCCCAATGCGCACACCACCGGCAGCAGGAACCGCAGGGTAGAGCCGCTCTCCCCGCAGTCAAGAGCGGCATGTTCCGGCATGGCTTTGACAGGCGCGACGGTGAATACGCCGTCATGATAGGCGATGTCCGCTCCTAGGGCCCGCAGACAGTCCGCCGTGGCGGTGATGTCCGCCGATAGGGTGGGGCAGGCGATGGCTGTGGGCTTATCCGCCAGAGCCGCGCAGATGAGCATCCGGTGGGCCTGGCTCTTGGAGGCGATAGCGGCTATGGTTCCGGCCAGGCGGGATGGCTCGATGATGGCTTTCATCTCACAGCCCCGCTTTCATGAACGCCGCCGCCTGGTCCGTATCCATGGGGCGTATGGCGCAGCGGCCGACGGCCTCCGGCACGATGATGTTGATCGTGCCCCCGGCGCGCTTTTTGTCCGTGAGCATCCGATCCATGAGGGCGGGGAAGGGGGCGTCCGTGTGGGTGGGCAGACCGAACTTTTCCAAAATGGCGTCTACACGTGTCGGTACGTCGGCGGCGCAAATGCCTGTTTTTGCCGCCGCACGGCAGACCACGGCCAAGCCGATGGCCACGGCCTGGCCGTGGGACAGGGCAAAGCTGCTCTCCGCCTCCGCCGCGTGGCCCAGGGTGTGGCCCAGGTTCAAAAGGGCACGGCGGCCCGTGTCAAACTCGTCCTCCGCCACCACGTCCCGCTTGTGTTCCACACAGCGCGTGATCACCGCCTCCCGGTCAAAGCTCCTGCCCTCGCGGGCCAGCAGGTCGAACAGCGGCTCGTCGAACAGCACCGCCGTCTTGATGACCTCGGCGCACCCGGCGGTGAACACGTCCTCCGGCAGGGTGGTCAGCGTATCCGTGTCGCACAGCACGGCACGGGGCTGCCAGAAGGCCCCCATGAGGTTCTTGCCCGCCGGCAGGTCCACGGCGGTCTTGCCGCCTACGGAGGAATCCACGGCGGCCAGAAGCGTGGTGGGGCACTGGATATAGGCCGCGCCACGCATATAGGTCGCGGCGGCGAGGCCGGTGAGATCGCCCACCATGCCGCCGCCCAGCGCCACGAACACGTCGGAGCGGGTCGTGCGGTGCGCGGCGGCGAAATTCAGCAGGTCGATAAGATTCGCCGCTGTCTTGCTGGCCTCGCCCTGGGGGAGGGTAAACGTGTCCCCGGCAAAGCCGACAGAATCCAGACTGTCCGTTGCCATACTTGCCCAGTTTGGCCCCGCGCCGGTGTCGGTCACCAGCACGTACCGGCCGGCCTTTGGGCAGAGAGATTTCACCGTCTTGCCCAGGCTTTCCAGCAGTCCCGGACCCACGGCCACATCGTAGGGCGTGGAGACGGGCACATGCACCTTCTTCATCCGTCGATCTCCTCCTTTCGGCGCTTGCCCTCCTCCAGAAGAGCGCACAGCGCGTCATGGTCGTTGGCCGCGATGGCGTCCCGGTAGGCCCGCATGCTGGCGATAAAGGCGTCCATCTCGGCGAGCATATTGTCCCGGTTATCCAAAATAAGCTCGGTCCACATGCCGGGGTTCAGCCAGGCCACGCGGGTCAGGTCCTTGTAGCTGCCGGCGGAGAAGCCCCGGTGCCGTGCGGCGGTGGGGCTTTTGATGTACCCGTTGGACACCACGTGACACATCTGGGAGGTGAAGGCGATCATCTCGTCGTGGTCCTCGGCGGTCGTCACGCTGATGCGGCCGAACCCGGCGGGCTTCAAGAGCGCCTTGACCCGCGCCAGAAAGTCCGGGTCGTCGTACACCGGCGGCACCACCACCATGGGGGCTCTGTCGTAGAGATTGGCTCTGGCGTATTTATAGCCGGAAAACTGGGTGCCGGCCATGGGATGACCACCCACGAAGGTAAAGCCGTGCTCTTTCGCCAGCCGGAAACCAAATTCGCAGATCTCCCGCTTCACCCCGGCGCAATCCATGACGATGCCGGTCCTGGAAAAATCGTTCGCGTGCGCGGTCATGTAGTCCATGGCCGCCTGTGGATACAGGGCGATCAGCACCAGGTCGCAGGTCTTCAGGTCCTCCGCCGTGAGCTCCCCGTCCACGGCCCCGTCCAGCATGGCAAATTCCAGGGTGGACCGGCTGCGGTTCCAGCCGAGGACCTTCACGTCCGGCTCCCGCTTGTACGCCTTGGCCAGGGACCCGCCGATCAGGCCCAGGCCCACGATGCCCACCGTCATGACCGTATCGCCTCCAGCACCCGGCCGATCTGCTTCATCAGGCCGTCGAACTGCTCCGGCGTCAGGCTCTGGGCTCCGTCGCACAGGGCGTGGAGCGGGTCGTTGTGTACCTCCACCATGATGCCGTCGGCACCCGCAGCCGCAGCCGCCAGGGCCATAGAGGGCACCAGGCTGGAGTGGCCGGTGGCGTGGCTGGGGTCCACCACCACGGGCAGGTGGCTCAGCTCGTGCAGCACCGGCACGGCGGACAGGTCCAGGGTGTTGCGGGTATACGTCTCATAGGTGCGGATGCCCCGCTCGCACAGGATCACGTTCTCGTTGCCCCCGGCCATGATGTACTCGGCGCTCATGAGAAGCTCTTTGATGGTGTTGGCCAGGCCGCGCTTTAAGAGGATCGTCTTGCCGGTCCGGCCCAGACCCTTCAAAAGCTCGAAATTCTGCATGTTCCGGGCTCCCACCTGGATCACGTCTACGTCCTGGAAAAGGTCCAGGTCCCGCATGTCCATGATCTCCGACACGATGGGCAGGCCCGTGGCCTTTTTCGCCTCGGCCAGCAGCTCCAGCCCCGTGGCGTGCAGGCCCTGGAAATCATAGGGGCTGGTCCGGGGCTTGAATGCCCCGCCTCGCAGCAGCTTTGCGCCGCTGGCCTTCACGCTCTCGGCGATGCCGATGATCTGGTCGTGGGTCTCCACGGAGCAGGGCCCGGCGATAACGGCGAAGCAGCCGCCGCCGATGGGCACGCCCCCGGCGTCCACCACCGTGTCCTCCGGATGGAACTTCCGGTTGCATTTTTTGAACGGCTCGCTGACCCGCTTCACGGACTGGACGATCTCCAGGCTCTGCAGCAGCTCCATGTCGATGTGGGACGTGTCGCCCACCAGGCCCAGAATGGTGTACTCGTCGCCTTCGGAGACGTGCACCTGCACGTTCTGGCCCTCCAGCCAGTGGATGAGGTGGTCCCGCTGCTCGGCGGTGGTGTTGGGTTTCAGGACGGTGATCATGGGGAATACTCTCCTTTACAAAACAAAAGCTGTGCGGCGCATGTGCCGCACAGCCTGTGAATACTTGACCTGTCGCTTTTCCGCAGCACGTATCGCTATTACTTTCCGAAAAAGTAATAGTACCGATAAAAGCTGGCGAAAGAAACGGTACGCATTAAAAAATGACTCCTTTGCGATGTCACCGGCATTATACGGCCGTTTGCGGAAATTGTCAACAATGTTTTGATTTAAAATGCGAAAAACGTCTCGTACACGACGCGGACGAAGAAAACGCCCAGCACCACGCCGATCAGGGGCTTGACGATCTTAGACCCCTTGGCGGTGAAGGACCGGGCGCCCAGGTAATTGCCCGCGATGCCGAACAGGCCCGCCGTCAGACCCAGAGGCAGCCAGACCTGGCCGTTGACCAGGTATGTCACCAGCGCGGCGATATTGGTGGAGAGATTGATGACCTTGGTGGTCCCGGCGGCGTCGTGCAGGCTCATGTGGGCAAGACCCGTGAGCAGCAACAGCAAAAACGTGCCGGTACCGGGGCCGTAAAACCCGTCGTAGACCCCGATGCCCAGAGCCAATGCGCAGGCGATGGCCGTGGTCTTCCCGGCGGGGAGGGGGTCCTTCCCGGCGGCGCCGATGGCCTTGCTCCTGAACACATATACCGCTGTCAGCGGCAGTACGAAAAGCAATATGATGCGAAATACCTTGTCGTCCACCAGCAGCGCCAGATTGGCGCCCACCGCCGAGCCTATGAGCGCGAACACTGCGCATAATAGGCACAGCCGGGGCTTGATGTACCCCTCCCGCCAGAACTTGACCGTGGTGACGGTGGTGCCCATGGCGGAGCTTATTTTATTGGTGCCGATGCTCATGTGCACGGGCAGGCCGGCGATCAGATAGGCCGGCAGGGAGATGAGCCCTCCGCCACCGGCGACGGCGTCCACGAAGCCTCCCAGAAATACCAGGGGGCAGACGATGCAATACTGTATCCAAGAGGCCATAGCGACTCCTGACCGCGGTTGACAGCAACCGGCGTTTTTCTTATAATTTCCCTATACTATACCCGCTTGCAGGCGGGAAATCAAGGAGCGGTGAAAAAATGATCGTGACATATAAGGGCAAGACCCCGGCGCTGGACGGGTCCGTGTTCCTGGCGGAAAACGCGACGGTCATCGGCGACGTGCAGATAGGGGAGGATTCCTCCGTCTGGTTCGGGGCTGTGATACGGGGGGACAACGAGCCAATCGTCGTGGGCCGGCGGACCAGCGTGCAGGACAACGCCACCCTCCACTGTGACCCCGGTCACCCGCTGACCATCGGCGACGACGTGACCGTAGGCCACAACGCCATCGTCCACGGCTGCACGGTGGGCAACGGGGCCCTTATCGGCATGGGTGCGGTGGTGCTGGACGACGCGGTGGTGGGCGAGTACGCCATCGTGGGGGCCGGGGCCGTGGTCACCGCCGGGACGCAGATACCGCCCTATTCTCTCGCGGTGGGCGCGCCGGCCAGGGTGGTCCGGACGGACAGGACGGAGCAGAAGGCGTCCAATCTTGCCAACGCCGCCGGGTACGTGGTCCGGAAAAACGCCTATATGGCCGGCCAGTCGTAACTTTTCGTGCCAAACAGACAAAAATTTCCTGGGAATTTTGGGGAAGATTTGGTCTTGTTGCGGACGGGTTTTCTTTGACATATCCGCCGGGCATTGTTATACTTATGACGGGCTGACCCAATACGCTGCGTTCCCATTTTATTACTTACTTTTTTAGGAGGTAACCCATGAAGAAGCTCTTATCCCTGCTCCTGGCCCTTGCGATGGTGCTGAGCCTGGGCGCTGCCGCGTTCGCCGACGAGGCCGCGGAAGCCCAGACCGTCACGGTGCTGTACACCAACGACGTGCACACCTACATCGACAAGGACCTGAACTACACCCTGGCCGCCATGTATCGCGACACGCTGGACAACGTGCTGATCGTGGACGCCGGCGACGCCATCCAGGGCACCGCTTACGGCTCCATGGACAAGGGCAAGTCCATCATCGACCTGATGAACGCCGTGGGCTATGACGTGGCCACCTTGGGCAACCACGAGTTCGACTACGGCATGGAAGGCTGCATGAACGCCATCGAGTGGGCCGAGTTCCCCTACATCTCCTGCAACTTCTATCATGAAGAGGACGGCGTGAAGGGCGAGAACGTGCTGGACCCCTACAAGGTCTTTGAGATCGGCGGCCAGAAGATCGCCTTCGTGGGCGTCACCACCCCCGAGAGCTTCACCAAGTCCACCCCCGCTTACTTCCAGGATGAAAACGGCAACTACATCTATGGCATCGCCGGCGGCGAGGACGGCTCCGACCTGTACGCCACCGTGCAGGAGGCCATTGACGCCGCCTCCGCCGAGGCCGACGTGGTCATCGGCCTGGGCCACCTGGGCGTTGACCCCGCCTCCAAGCCCTGGACCAGCGAGGAAGTCATCGCCAACACCACCGGCTTCGACGCCTTCATCGACGGCCACTCCCACACCGAGGTCCCCATGGAGGAGGTCGCGGATAAGGACGGCAACACCGTCATCCTCACCCAGACCGGCTCCTATTTCAACAACCTTGGCCAGATGACCATCGCCCCCGACGGCGCCATCACCACCGGCCTTCTCAGCATGGCCGACGTGAAGACCGCGCTGTTCGACGTGGAGGATTCCGCTCTGCGCACCGGCGAGACCCACGAACTGGAGGCCGGCGTCTATGACACCCAGTCCGCCTGGATCGGCTCCGTCAACGACGAGCTTGGCCAGGTCATCGGCACCACCGAGGACGTGCTGGACAACTATGACGCTGACGGCAACCGTCTGGTCCGCAGCCAGGAGACCAACTCCGGCGACTTCGCGGCCGACGCGCTGTACTACCTGTTCGACCAGACCAGCGTGGTGGACGGCTATCCCGTGGATATGGCCATCATGAACGGCGGCGGCATCCGCAACGAGGCCCTGACCGGCGAGATCAGCTACCTGACCTGCAAGAACATGCACACCTTTGGCAACGTGGCCTGCTTCATCGAGGTCACCGGCCAGCAGATCCTTGACGCGCTGGAGTTCGGCGCCCGCGGCGTCGGCACCGGCGAGGAGATCGGCGGCTTCCTGCATGTCTCCGGCGCCAAGTACACCATCGACACCAGCGTTGAGTCCACCTGCACCATGGACGACAAGGGCGTGTTCACCGGCGTGTCCGGCGACTATCGCGTGAAGGACGTGCAGATCAAGAACCACGAGACCGGCGAGTACGAGCCTCTGGACGTGAACGCCACCTACAACCTGGCGGGCTACAACTACACCCTGCGCGACCTTGGCGACGGCTTCTCCATGTTCGCCGGCGCGACCAACATCCTGGACTACGTGATGGAGGACTACATGGTCCTGGCTAACTATGTCCAGTCCTTCGAGGACACCGACGGCGACGGCCTGCCCAATGTGAGCGGCTATCCCGACGTGAACGGCGAAGGCCGTATCACCATCGAGTAATTTTCCCGGCAAAAACCCGACAGCGGCATTTGGCACACGCCATTTGCCGCTGTTTTTTTCTTGCCTTGTAAGCCGGGGCAATATTCGGTATAATGACATAAGATTATTTATACACACACGACAAGGAGGAACGACCATGACCGAGCAGGAGAAGATGAAGCAAGGGTATATCTGGCTGGACGACGAGGAAAATATGGCGCTGCAAGCCCAATGCAAAGCCCTGGTGCGCCGGTTCAACACGCTGCCGCCGGAGGATATGGCCGGCCGGGAGGCGCTGCTGCACGATATCTTCGGCCAGGTGGGGGAGCATGTGTGGATCGTGCCGCCGCTGACGGCGGCGGTGGGCAAGTACGTGACCATCGGCGAGGGGACCTAAGCCAACATGAACCTGACCCTGATAGACGACTGGCGCATCACCATCGGCCGCCGCGTGCTGCTGGGACCTAACGTGACGCTGTGCACCACGGGCCATCCCATCCACCCGGACCACCGCATGGACGGTATGTACTCGTTCCCCATCACCATCGGGGACAACGTGTGGCTGGGAGCCAACGTGATCGTCATGCCCGGCGTGACCATCGGGGAAAACTCCGTCATCGGCGCCGGGTCCGTGGTCACGAAGGACATCCCGCCCAATGTGATCGCCTTCGGCAGCCCCTGCAAGGTGTACCGCACCATCAACGAGCACGACGCGGAGTACTATTTCCAGGACCGCCGTTTCGACCAGCTGCCGACAGATTGAAATTTTGCTTTACAATGTTATAAGATTCTGTTATAATATTTTTATCAGTTTAAATAAGAAGGAGCAGCGAAACATGAAAAAGCTGAAACTGCCCGCGTGGATCTTCATCGGCATGATCCTGGGCATCCTGGCCGGTCTGGGCTGCATGTACGGCATGGAGGACGGCGGCGCCTTCACCACGGCGTACTTAAAACCCTTTGGCGACATCTACATCAACCTGTTGAAATTCCTGGTGGTGCCCGTGGTCCTGACCAGCATCGTCAGCGGCGTGGTCAGCCTGGGGGACATCAAGCGCGTGGGCTCCATCGGCTGGAAGACCATCGTCTACTATCTGGGCACGACGGCCATCGCCATCGTCATCGGCCTGATCTTCGCCAACGTGGCCAACGGCATGGGTCTGTTCCCGGTGCTGGAGACGGCCGAGGCGGAGTATGAGGCCAATTCCTCCAACGTCATGGACGTGATCAAGGGCATCTTCCCGTCCAACATGTGGCAGAGCTTTTCCGACGCCAACATGCTCCAGGTCATCGTCGTGGCCCTGTTCCTTGGCGCGGGCATCCTGATGGCCGGGGAGAAGGGCCGGAAGTTCAGCGACGTGATGGAGAGCGCCTACGCCGTGGTGATGAAGATCATGAGCTTCATCATCAAGCTGACCCCCATCGGCGTGTTCTGCCTGATGGCCGACGTGGTGGCCGTGAACGGTCCCAAGATCGTGGGTTCCCTCATGCTGGTGGTGCTGGTGGCCTATGTGGCGTACATCGTCCACTTCGTGGTGTGCTACGGCGCGTCCGTGGCCGCGCTGAGCAAGGTGGGCTTCGTCAAGTTCGTCAAGGGCATCTGGCCGGCCATGGTGGTGGCCTTCACCACCACGTCCTCCGCCGCCACGCTGCCTGTGACCATCGACTGCTCCAATAAGCTGGGCTCCGACCCGGAGGTCAGCTCCTTCGTGCTGCCTCTTGGCGCCACCATCAACATGGACGGCACCGCCATTTACATGGGTGTGGCCTCCATCTTCATCGCCACCTGCTACGGCATCCACCTGACCCTGAGCCAGATGGCCATGATCGTGCTGACCGCCACGTTGGCCTCCATCGGCACGGCTGGCGTGTCCGGCGCGGGCATGATCATGCTGGCCATGGTGCTGGAGAGCGTGGGCC
>CANQQB010000025.1 GCA_947625845.1 uncultured Oscillospiraceae bacterium | reverse complement strand
TCGCCACTCCGCTTAAATCTTATTTCCTACGCAGGGACCTCTTCTTTTCCCTGTCCACTTTTCCTGGGGCAGTGCAGGGAAACCGGGGCGGGTGTTTTTTATTGCTTTTTGCCGGTTCCTGTGATAGTATGTCGACAAGCCACGTTGTGGCCCGCGCTGTCGGCGAAGGTCAGCCCTCGTTTACGGGGGCAGCTTCTTGCCCCCTGATCTCTTGAAAAGGGGGCTGCCCATGAGTACATCCGAAGTTCTCGAACTTTGTTTGGTAATCATCGGTATTTGCAGCCTGTTCATTCAGGCGAAAAAGAAGTGACCGCCGGTAACCCTCAAAAGATCGGCGATCACTTCAACGTTCTATAAGGGCTGACCGGAACCGGCAGCGCTCTTTGTGCTTATAGTATAATCGCCATATGTGAAATTGTCAAGTCCGTCCGGGAAACCGGGGCGGGCGTTTTTTATAAGTGGTCTAGATATACCCAAGATACTTTGCGAGTGTGACCATGTGCTTGCAAGGGACGGAACCATTTTCAAACGCCGGACAAGTACACTTTTCAAGAGAAGTTTTGTATATTTCGCCGGTAGACAGGCTTTGAAACTGACATCGGTGTCCATCTCGGTCAAGAGACAACGGCCCACCGACGGTGTGCCTTACCTTACAGAGCATCCGATAGTCAATGTCCTGATATAACGAACTGGAAAAGACAGAGGGCGGGAGATCGATCGATTCTTCCGCTTTCTTTCGCCGGGCGCGCTTTTTCTTTAGGAGCAGGCGCCCCTTTTCATCATGTGTCTCGGTCAAAACACTGTCGCTGACCATGCGTCTGCACACTTTGCGGTATTCGTCTTTTATAGCAGGATCATTCCCGGCTAGTTCATTTACCATCAGTCTTCTGACGGCGGCATGACCTGGTTGGGCGTGAATATAATCAAGAATCTCCTTGCTCTTTTCTGTATATTGATAGCTCTCAGAAACACCAATTTCACACGCTGCATCAATCCGCTGAAAAAGCTTCTTTTCCAGAGTGAGCTGCCAATCTGTAGGGACAAAGATTTGCCGGTCATTTAAAGCAGGGTTCCATAACTTATGACGAATGCAAAGATCGCGCAGACGACCGTAATACATGTGCCACTGTTGTTTTGCATCATCGTAGTCAAGAACTTTACCATCCAGCATGTCGTTTTCCAGCGCGCTTAAATGGCCGCTTATCGCTTCAGAAAAACCTTTAAGAACCCACCACTCTGTCATTTCATTCGTGGTTTGAATGGGCCTTCCATTGATATATCGCTTGTCCCCGTCATAGAACATTGTGACAGACCCATGTTCAGTTTTACTGGAAACATAGTTTGTTGTCGTGTGAGAGGGCGTCATGTCATTTCTAATCTGTACATTCTTCCGGCTTCTTGAAGCGGCAGAAAAAATAGCATATATGATCATCAAGCCCACAAAGGTGATAGGGATTGCGGGATATTTAAAGAGCATAGCCAATATAAGAAATGCTTCCATAGGTGTATGGCTCCCTGCGTCACGCCTGTCTTATTTCCAATTCTTACGCTTCCATGTGTTGTAAAGCTCCTGTAATGTCTGCGGCCTTACCCCGCAGACGCCGCGTCTTGGTTTTGGGCGGTGATGTACTCAGCCAATGTGTAGCGAACAAGGCCACGGCTCTTGTCATCTGCCCGATCATAAGCGTGTGCAATTTCTATCGCCTCGTCTGACAAGGACGAGGCATTTTTTCGTTTTGGGAGTACGCCTTCTGCTTCAAGGTCTGAGAGCGCCATCTGAACGAGTGATGCAATCGCCTTGCTCTGAGTCGATATGTTGCGCTTCTTTTTGTAATCAGTAACCCGTTCCAATGTCACTTCGTCAATTGTAATAGTAAATCTTGGCTTGTCTGTTGCCATACGATTCACCCCCTATTTTATTCCCGCGCTTCGGCGATTAAGTAAACATTTCTCCCCGTGTCAGAATAATCCTGATATCTGGCATAATAATCATAGTTTCCCTGGTACACAAGAATTTTTTCCCCGGCTTCCAGTTTATCGGCATTGGCCGACAATGCTGGGTGCAAGATATTGGTGTATTCATCCAAGTATTTCTTAAAAGCATTCTCTGGCTGAGAAGGATCAATGTCGTGCATCATTTCTATACCTTCTTCTTCCAAATCGCTCATTTCCAAAGCGGAGATAATAAGCAAGGCATTGATAACCACGTTGTGGCCTTCCTTTTCATCGGCATCGACATCAATAATCGCAGTTGTCAGCGATTCAATTGTTAAGTCATCCTTATTGATATTTAAAAAACCTCCTGAACAATCTGCGCCATATCTATCCCCCCAATCAAATGCAGCAAACGGGCCTATAACTGATGTATCTAGTCCACCCATATTCTTGCCGTATTCTTCGTTAAACTCCATAATGCGCTTTGTATATAGCTCGCAGAACTCCAGAGCGAATATCCTTTCTGTGGTATTGTCGCCGTCCGACGCCAAGGCAGTGGGAACAGGCGAAGCGGTTGGAGAAGAAGAGGGAGAAATCTCAGCCACTTCCTCTATCCCGGAAAGAATGTCGGATAAAATATCCAAATCATAGGAGATACCACGTATATAAACTATAGGTGTACAAGTGCCGTCGGCGCTGAAGTATTCACCGATGCTGTTGTCATTATCCCAGAACATACCATCGTAGCGAGAGCCGTCAGGGTATGCCTCTACTCCTTCGCCGTGGTACACATCATTTGAGAAATACCCTGAGAAGGTAATTCCGCTAGACCATACCGTGGTACCGTAACCATCAAAGTGACCATTTACCCACTCGCCTTCATAAGTCCATGATTTAGCGTCAGCATTAGAAGATGTGAAAACTCCTTTTCCGTCTGGAAGCCTGTCGTCATTCACCTGTCCCGTATAGATTCCGGTTCGGGTGCCAAAGGAAAAATCAAGCTCCATTTCCAAATCTCTCACTCTGCTGGTCGGGTTAGACGCCAGGGCGGGGGCGGGGAGGCACTGGAGGAACAGAAGAGCGGCGGTCAGAATGGCAACGAACTTTTTCATAGTACATTCTCCTATGCTTTTTCAATTCGCTTTTTCCAAATGGGTAGAAGTGTCATTTTTTTCCGAGTATGCCTGGAGGGCCACCGCGACGGTCTGGAGGACATATTCTTTCCCAGTGCTGGAGAGGCGACGGTAATCTTTAATTAGGGACTGCTCGTCCTCGGAGAGCGGGTCCAGGTCCTGGCGGGCATCGGGTGTGAATTGGTTTCCATATGAGCGGGTAGATGTCTTTCCCAGAAGATAATCAATAGATGTTCCGTAAAAGCTGGCTATGGCAATTAGTGTCTCAGAATTTGGCTCTCGTTCCCCTTTCTCATAATTGACATAGGTTGTATAGGGCATATTAAGGCGTTTTGCTGCCTCGCGCATTGAAATTCCCTGCTCTTCGCGGAGAGATTTCATTCTATTCATGGAATCACCTCAATGAGAGTATTACACAGTTTGAGTAAATAGTCAACAACAATTTCCCAAATTGGGAAAGCCGCACAAAACATGGCTACTCAATTTGGGTATTATTTCACTTTACAAATACCCAAACGGGTATAAAATGCAAAGCGTACCCAAAATGAGTAATTTTTGGAGGTGAGACGATGCGATATCCCAATATAGCGGCAGAACGAGCTAAGCGCAGGATGAGCCTGGACGAGATGGCAAAAGAACTCGGTGTGTCGAGGAAAACGATCTATAACTGGGAGCAGGCTGGGAACATTCCGCAGTCCGCCTTGCAGAGCTGGCGCGGTATACGTTCGATATGTTCCGGCCGCCGGCGGTGCAGACCGTTTCCCAGTGGGCGGACAAAAACCGGTATCTGGTTTCCGAGAGCAGCGCGGAGCCGGGTATCTGGCGGACGGACCGGGCGCCATACCAGCGGGAGATCATGGACAGCTTTACCCAGCCGGGCGTCTGGCAGATCGTCATCATGGCCAGCGCGCAGGTGGGCAAGAGCGAGATCGAGCTGAACATGATGGGGTGCGCCATCGACAACGATCCGGGGCCGATGCTGTACATCCAGCCGACGGACAAGGTCGGGGATATTTTTGATCCGGACGGCATGACCTTGGCGCTTATTTATAGCAACGGGATGCACGCTCCGACGGGGAATTACACCATTAGCCCGTCCGGCCCTCTGAAAGAGATGGACGACCACGTGACGATATCGTACACAGAAGCGGGAAAAACGGTGTCTGTCGACATTAGCATCAACGTCATCTCCGCTCATGTATTCGGCGTTGTCTGGGACTACAGTAACCCCAATACGGCGCTGACCTGATTGACCAAGGATACGGACCCGTATAGTCTAGTTATGGAAGGCGTCCTCTCCGAAGAACCGCAGGCCGCTAGCACAGATATTACAGGAAGCTCGCCGTTTGACGATTATATGCCATGGTCCGGGATGGAAGAATACAACATTTTCACAGGCAGCGCTGGTACAGTAAAAATCAAAAAGGGTGATAAAGGCTTTTCTCGTACGTCTTATGACACGATGGTATATATTCCGAAATTCTGGTATTCGATTAAAAAAGATGATACCATTCAAAAGCAGTATTTTTACATTTCAAACGGTCCGGTCGATGGTTTGGAGGTTCATCCTGGGAGTGATTGTTATGTTGGGAAATACCTTACCGGTGAGGGGTATGTGTCTAAGTCCGGTGTGCTACCATTGACCGAAATTACCGAGGATGATGCTCGAACGAAAAGTAAGGCAAGGGCAGGCGCGGGGCGTGGACGCCTGAGCCCGGCGACGTGATCGTGTTCAGCGACAATGGCAGCACCCGGACCCATGCCGGCATCGTGTACGCGGTCGACGGAACCTATGTGTACACGATTGAGGGGAACACGTCCAACATGTGCGCGAAGCGGTCGTATCCGCTGGCGAGCGCGTATATCTGGGGCTACGTGCGGCCCAATTATGCCGCGTCCGGGGACCAGCCGGTCCAGCCCGTGGAGCCGGTGGAGCCGTACGGCAAGGTCGTGTTTTCCAGGACGTCCAGCCCGTTGAGTTTGGACCAGGCCGCCTGGACGGCCTTCACGCGCTTGTGATCGCCGGCGGTGCGTGCGTAGCTCCCAAGCGTCGGCATGGCCTCGGCGATACGGCGGACGGCCTGGTTGTTGCCGCTGCGATATTCGTTTTCCCGCAGGAGCTTTAACATGGCCTTCACGTTGGTGACCGGGGCAGTGGCAAGCCACTCCGGCGTAAAGCTGAGATAACCGGTGGCGTGTTCTACGGTGATCAGGTCTGCGGTGTTCATAGTGCTTTCTCCTTTTTGGGGTGATTTGGCGGCGTTATGCGTTCTTGCAACCGGTCAGATCGTGCCACTGGACAAGTGCGGATTTGATTTTGCTATGTAGCTCGTCCAAGGGCTTCCGTTCATCGCTGGCCGGGTCTTTGAGAAGTTTCAGGTAGTAAAAATATTTTTCCAGTTCCGACAGCGCGTTAAATACTTCCTGTTTGTTCATGGCGTTCTCCTTTCAGGCGTAGATCGTCTGCAGTTCCCCGGACAGGGCCAGGGCGGCCCGGTGGGCCTTGCAGGTGAGCTTCTTGTTGTAGCTGTTCATGGCCTTGGAGAAGACCGGCGTTCTCCACGGCGGCGCGGGCGGCGTCGGTGGGCGCGGCGTCGAACATGACGCGGGTGCGGCTCGTCTCGGCGTCGAAGAGGATACGCCAGCCGTGGCCGGTGATCGTCGTGCCGATGAAGTCTTTAGAGCCGGCGGTGCTGGGCACGTCCTGGTGGACCGGGGCGGTGGACTGTTCCGGCGTGGCCGGCGAGGTGGTCTCGATGGGCGCGGGTTTGGCCGTCTCGGCGGGCTTCTCGGTGTTGACCGGCTTGGCCGTCTCGTCTGCGTTTCCATCCACATCCAAAAGGCCAAGATCGAGGGCCAGGCGGTACATGTGTTTGCAGGGCATTTTGTAGCGGATGAAGTCGCCGCAGGTGCATTTTTTCAGCGTCACGGTGTGGGTATGACCGCGGCTGACGATCTCGGCGCTCCGATTCTTCCGGTCAAGATGGATCTGTCCGTTGGGGAGCTTCCCGGCGGCGGCGAGCCGCTTGGCAAGCGCTTCGCCCTGGTGCAGCTCGCCGGTCCAGCCGGGGAACGCGCTGGGTGTTTCGGGAGCCTGGACCTGGGCGGTGGTGGCGTCCTGCTCGTGCTTGGCCTCCAGTTTCGCGGCGGCTTCCCTGTAGGCGGCTTTGGCAGCGTCGGCGGCACGCTGGGCGGCGGCGTTCTGCTCCTGCTTGGCTGCTTCCTCGGCGGCGTTGTATGCCGCCAGGGCGGCGGCGTGGTCCTCGTGGTCGACGGGGAAACGTACGCGCTGGGGCTCGGCGCCGGGCGCGGTCTTGACGAATACCATCACGGCCCCGGTCTTGGTCACGCTGTATTCGGCGGGGAAGGTCTTACCGACGACGGTGATCGAATCGGCGGTGAAAGTGAAGTTAGACATGATATTTTCTCCTTTTCGTAAATTTTTCGTTTGCAGAGGCATAGAATAAGCCTCCTTGACTTTTCTGTCAGGAGGCGGTAAAATATAGCGTGCCTCCTGGGTTGTTCGTGCTTCTTAGGGTGGCCCCGCCCCATTACGTGTTTCCGGCACGGGGGCGGGTTTTTGTTATTCTTTTGCGATGTCCTGCCGGATCAATTGCTTGATATATCCGGCCTTGTTTGGTACGCTGTCCAGCTTCTGGATTATATCTTGCTCGGTGTTCTTCATCAGCCGGATAGCAATACTAACGGTGTGCGCCTTGTGGTATCTGTCCTGCGGCGTTTCCTTCCTGGGTTCTATCGTTACCCCTCCTTTTAGCCGAGGCCGGTCACCTGGCCCCGTCCCGGTTTACTGCTGGTCGGCCGTTTCGATATAGACGTCGATCAGCTTCTCGATCTCTTCCGGGGTGTAGCTCTGCTTCTCTGGCTTTTCCTTCAAAACCTGGATAAGGTCATACGCCATAGCTTTTCGTACGTCCAGCCGTTCCGCTTCCATGCCGGGCCTCCTTTCTTTGGGCCGGGGCCGGTCGCCCGGCCCCGTTTCGGTTTACTGCTGGTCGGCCGTGGTGACATACACGCGAATGAGCTTTTTGATCTCCTCTTTGCTGTAAGTTTCCTTTGCGGGCTCGTCGTCGATGATGTTGTAGAGATCGAACGCCATAGCTTTTCTTACATCTTGCCGTTCCGCTTCGGTTCCCATGCTGCGGGCCTCCTTTCTTTGGGATGGCTTTACTATATCATGGGTATTGCACTATGTCAATAGCTTTTTGCAAATTTTTGCCACCCTATGAAGTTTTCAAGGTGCGTTGGCGGGGAGGTCAGACTTTCAGCGCCGCCAGAATGATCAGGTACTCGGCATAGTTGGCTGCATACAGGTTGGCGGCGTCGTTTTGGTGGTCGGCCGGGTCGTGGGTGTGCGCGCTGGATTCCAGGGCGTTCTCGACGCAGGCCACAACGTGGCTTTTCGCGGCGCTGATCTTCTCGGCGATGGTCATGTTTTGTCCTTTCCGGCCTGGTGGCCTGGTGTGATACTTGCTTTTTTCTCCCGTTTCTGGTATCATGAAAGGCGGTAAGTGGCAGGCCCTACCGCCTTTCACTTGTGTTGCTTTGGCTCCCTGTGCTGTCAGGCTGTGGGGAGCCTCTTTATTTGCCTGGGGTTATTTGCTCTGGGTCTGCTGGGGCTTGAGCTTGTCCGCCAGCCGGCGGAGCATTTTGGCGGCCTCTTTCGGCGTCGTGGCTTTGACCTCGATCAGGTCCGCCAGCGTTTCGAGATAGGCCACGAACTCGGCCTGTGTCATGTTGTCGTTCTCCATCGGTTCCGTGCCTCCTGCCCGGCGTATTCCGCTTGGCTCTCGCCTCGCGGTGGCTGCAGGATAAACCGGCGCTGGGCGGCTTGTCAATGGGGCCAAAACTCTTCACAGCCCCCCTAAAGGGGGGCGTGTGAACAAAAACCGCACAAACTTCCGGCGCTGTTTTTGTCGCTTTTGACGGCAAATGACAGCGCCGGGGGACTATAGGGGGAGTATCTAGCACAGGGTAGATTTATACAGGCGGGGCGGCTGGGGCCGGTCCGTCATTTTGCCGAAGCGGGGGAAGAGGGGGGACTATAGGGGGGAGAGCAGCGTAAACCTTGAGGGTGTTGTACCGTGCGCGAAAAACTCCGGCAAAAATTTCCGGCGCGGCCGGCGTGTGCCGAGTTTGTGCAGGTTGCCAACCGGTCAGGGGAGCGGTACGGACCGATGCCGGGACCGTTTTGCATCGGCCGGTCCGGAACGAGGTGACGATCAGCGACGGCGGTGGGTGCCAGGTCGGAGCGTGGGCCGGTCGGTGCGGCGGTCACAGCAGCAACGGTCAGTGGTCGGCGGCGTCCTGGATGGGAGCGGCCAGGGCAGCGGGGCGGTGGTCAGCGGCGGAGCTGGGCGGTGCGGTAGCTGCTGGCATTTGTCAGGGGGAAACTTAGGCTCGGCGGCGGTCAGCGGCGGCCACCGGGGCCGGGGCTTCCGGGGCGGCGATCCGACGACGAAGGGGGGCAGGGGGGTATTTAATTAAAACTTTGCGCCTTACAGTACCAAAGGTACTGTAAGGCGCTGATGTCTACCTCTGCGGGTGCTGCGAGCGCAGGAAATGGCTAGTTTTTAATATTTTTATTGATTTCATTCACTTGGCGGGATGCCGCTCTCGCGCCCGCGCGTGCGCGCGCGAACAAATAATTAATGCCGCCGCTGGGATTCTTAATCTTCCAGCGACGGCGAACATGAAATTATACTGTGTCTGTTATTTCATCTCGTACTCGGGTCTGAATGGTAAATCGCATTGTAGTTTGTGGCGACTTAATTTGCTAACTAAAATGCTAACTACAGACTTCAACTATAAAAAATACTGTTATAATCCAGCTTTTTTAAAAACGCTTATCGGGTTCAAATCCCGCCTTCTCCGCCAAAATGGACCCGGATCGTTCGATCCGGGTCCATTTGTACTATCAGACGTTTGTCGGCTCACTGGGCCTTTTTCAGTTCGGCCACGTCCTGGGCCAGGTAGTTGACAACGGATTTCAGGAACACGACCTCGTTTTCCAACGCTTCTACCCGGTCCTTCCGGGCCATGGTTTGCAGAATGGTCTGCTGCCCTTCGGCCAGAAGCTTGAAGTTCGGCATAACCGCGTTTTCAATGTAGGCCAGAATGCGGTTCTCGGTGGCGTCGATCTTCGCCGACATGCGATCTTCCAGGGAATCCATCTTTGCCGTCATGCGCTCCTCGGAGGCGTTGACAGAGGTATCGATCATGGTTTGTATGGCTTGCAGGTCCTGTTTGTCCAGCATGGAGAACGCCCTCCCTCGCTTTGTATGTTCTTTGTAAAGGCCATTATAGCACGAATGTGCTATAATATGGCACGTTTTGCGGTTCCGGCGCAAGCCGGGAGCAAAACCGCCTTAAATCAAATATAATGGCCGCTCGCGGCTATTATAACACGCGCGGGTCGAATATGGAAGCGAAAAGTGATCGCGCGGTCAGCTCCTTGCTTTTCCGGGTGGGTCGAAAAGGACCTGGTAGCGCTCGGAGGGCTTTTGCAGGTTGTTGTACTCCATGAAGTAATAGGGAGCCAGAAGGCCGTAGTTGGCGTCGTCCATGGAAAATTCGCCGTATTCGCCGGCCGCGGTGCGGTAGATGCCGTTGCTCAGCCGGATGGGCACCCGCTCGGCCAGGTCCCGCATGGTCTGATAGTACGCGGACAGGGGAAGCCCGGCCATCTCCAGCAGCGTGGGCGCCAGGTCCGGCACGGTGATCAGCGCGTCGTCCCGCGCCTGCAGGGGACCATAGGCTTCGTTGGCCCAGATGAGCAGGGGGGTGGAGTGCATGACGAGCTGTTCCTCGTTGCCCTCCAGACCTTCTTTGGCGGGCACGTCCAGAATGATGTTGGGGGAGTGGTCGCCAAGCACGCAAAGCAGCACCGGCCGGTCGACGGAGCTGAAATAGTCGATGAGCATTTGCAGGGCGTCGTCCGTCATTTTCAGGCTGGTCAGATACTCGTCCATATCATGTTCCCGCTTGCCGTAGTCCGTGTCGGACGTGACGGTGAACAGGCTCTCGTCGTTCTGCTTCCAGCCGCCGTGGTTCTGGTAGGTCAGCAGATACATGAACCGGGGCGCGTCGCCGGCCTGTTCATACCAGCGGAACATGTCCTGGAAATTGGACGCGTCGGTGGCTCTGCGCTGGCCGTAGGAGGCGGGGGTGAAGTCGTCGGTGAAGTGTATCTGGTCAAAGCCCAGCATGGGATAGACCCGCTGGCGGCTGTAGTTGGAGCCGTCGGCGTCGTGCATGGCCACGGTGGTGTATCCAAATTCATTAAGATACTGCACGATGCTGTTGGCGCCGGACATGTTCAGGGTGGAGAAGGGGGCCTGACAGTTGGCCAGGTATGTGGAGTCGCTGGTCAGCAGCTCAAATTCCGTCCGGTTGGTGCTGCTGCCGATCCAGGGGACCACCGCGTGGCCCTTCACGGCGTTTTGCAGGGCGGAGTAATTCTCGTGATAGGGCTCGCTGGTAATAAGGTCCGTGTATTCCTCCAGAAAGTAGTAGCTCTCGTCCAGAATGAGCACGATGTCAGGCGGCGTCTCGTCGGTGGCCGCGTCGCCGGCAGGCTCCCGATAGGTCAGCAGAGCCGCGTCGCCGTCCTGGTCGTACCAGCGGACCATATCCGGCTCGTCCTCGGCCACGCGCTCCGCCATCTGGGCCACCAGGGCCTCGTCATAGCCCTCCGGACATTCGATCGGATCCAGAGTCTTGAACACCTGGCGGGTAAAGTAGATGGGATAGCCGAATTTATTGAGGTCCAGGGTTGGCTGCCAGTCGTTGACCTTGTGTACGTGCTCCATCACGTTCAATGTCGCGCAGGACACGCTCAACACCATGACCATGCTGAGCGCCACGGTCCACAGCTTTTTCCAGGGTACGGGGGGCAGGCCGCCGCTCTTGAGCGCCACCGACAGGCCAAGGTTCACCGCCGTGGCGAGCAGGATCAGCACCACCTCCCAGGACAGGTGCAGGCTGTACCCACCCAGCACGTTCAGGGCCGTGTTGGTGCTGCGCAGGAGCATCACGGTCACCACGTCGTTGGCGTACAGGCGCACGTAGTAGTTGACCAGGCTCCAGATACCAAAAAAGACGCTGCCCAGCGCACAGGCCAGAGATATGCGTCTGGTGAGCAGCAGGAACAGCAGATCGACCAGAAACACCAGCGCCAGATCGATGATCTGATAGATGACGTTCCTGGTCAGAAGCTTTGTGAACGACGTGCCGGGACTCAGGTCCAGCTCCAGCCATTGGATAACGGTGATGACCGAGACGACGACAACGGTGAATAATACCCGGGGGTTATTTCTAATGAGGTCAGCAAGCCGGCTGCAATATCCTTTGATGGCCGCATTTACCTTTTGCATTCCTGTTACTTTCTCCTACTTTCTCCTATAGCGCATGACTGTAGACAGAAACCGACAACTCACGAGCGCCATAGATTTTATCACGAATCGCGAAAAAGACAAGATGTAATTTTATTAAATTTTTGGTTCCGGGCACGGGATGAATTGTTTTGCTTGTCAAGTTGCGGCCGGTTTGCTATACTGGTGGAAACTTCTGGAAGAGAGAGGTATGTCATGGAAAACTGGCAGGAAAGCGTATATTCGGACGGCACGGCCATGTTCGTATCCGACCCAAGCCCCCGGCTGGGGGAGACGGTCACCGTATCCCTCAGGCTTTACGAGGCAGCTCCGGTGCGCCATGTGCTCCTGCGCTGGCTGCGAAACGGCCTGGTGCAGATGGTCCACGCCAAAAAGGTCAGGGTGGAGCGGGGCCTGGCCTGGTACGAGGCGCAAATGCCCGTCACCGAGCGGCGGATGCAATACCAGTTCTATCTGGTGACGGACCAGGCCATCTGGTTCTACACCCAAAAGGGCATCGGCACCTGTATGCCGGACCACAGCTTTGACTTCGTGCTGCTGGCGGACTATGTGCAGCCGGCCTGGGTGAAGGAGGCGGTGTTTTACCAGATCTTCCCGGAGCGGTTCTGCAACGGGGAACCGGCCAACGACGTGCTCCCCGGCGAGTACGTCCAGGAGGGCCATCCGGCCATCCATATGAAACACTGGACCGACAAGCCTCTGGACTATCAGCAGGGGTTCTGCCTGGACTTTTTCGGCGGAGATCTGCAGGGCATCCGGCAGAAGATACCGTATTTGAAGGACCTTGGCGTCACGGCGCTGTATTTGAACCCCATCTTCCGGGCTCCGTCGGTACATAAATACGACTGCGTGGACTACTTCCACGTGGACCCCCACTTCGGCGGGGACGAGGCGCTGGCGGCGCTGAGCGCGGCGCTGCACGAAAACGGCATGAAGCTCATTCTGGACATCTCCATCAACCACACCGGCGCCAATCACCGCTGGTTCAATCGGGACGGGATGTTCTTCCCCACCACCGAGGGCGCTTACCACAACGCCGACGCGGCCGAGCGGGGGTACTACTTCTTCGGCGAGGGTAACGCCTACCACGGCTGGGCCGGCAACGCCAACCTGCCCACGCTCAACTATACCTCCCAGGCGTTGCGGGACGTGATATACCGGGCCGGGGACTCGGTGCTGAAAAAGTGGCTCAGGCCGCCTTACAGCATCGACGGCTGGCGTTTCGACGTGGCGGACACCTTTGCCCGCAACGACGACATCCAGCTTGCCCATGAGCTGTGGCCGGAGATACGCCAAAGCATCCGGGAAGAGAACCCCCAGGCCTATATCCTGGCGGAGGACTGGGGCGACTGCGCCGGGTATTTGCAGGGGGACGAGTGGGATTCGCCTATGAGCTATTTTACATGCGGCCGGCCCATCCGCCAGTTCTTCGGCCAGGACGACCACTTCCTGCGCTACGATCCGGTGTTGCGGGACCTGCCATACAAAATGACGGCGCAGGAGCTGCGGGAGAGGGTGCTCCAGCATCTTTCCAAGCTGCCCTGGCTCCTGTGGGAGAACCAGTTCAACCTCTTCGACAGCCACGATATCAGCCGTCTGCACAACGACCCGGCCGTTTCCCCGATGGCTTGGCGGGGCGCGGTGTACTTCCAGTTCATCCTGCCCGGCGCGGCCAGCATCTACTACGGCGACGAGGCCGCCATCGACGGGGTTTTGGGCTCCAACGAGGGCTGCCGCTATCCCATGCCCTGGGACAAGGATTTCAAGAGCGGGGAACAGTATAGGCTCTATCACACGATGGCACACCTGAAAAAGGACCATACGGCGCTGTCCCATGGCGGCGTGAAGTTCCTGTACGCCGAGGGGTACACGGCGGCCATTGCCCGGTTCACGGCGGACGAGGCGTTCCTGGCGGTGGTGTCCAACGACGACGAGCCGGGCACGATCCGTCTGCCCCTTGGCGCTATCGGCGCGGCGGGTCTCCATGACGCCGACGTGATGGGGGAGAAGGTGGACTGGAAGCCATTGGACGAAAACAGCGTGGAGCTCACCGTCCCGGCGGGGACGTGTTATTTCATCCCGTGCACGATGAAGTGAATCCTGACAACAAACAAAACGACCCCCTCTGCTTTCTGGCAGAGGGGGTCGGTCTATATTGTCCTTACAGGAAAAACTCCAGGATGAACACCACCGCGCAGCAGGCGACGGCGGTCTTGAAAAGGTCCGCTCCCAGCCAGGCCGCCGCGAGCCCTACCACCAGCGCGGCCGCGCCGGATACCTGGCTCTGGGTGGCGTGCAATATGGCCGGGAAGGTCATCACCGCCAGGGTCACATAGGGGACGTAGTAGAGAAAAGACTGGATGAAACGGGACTTTATGGGCTTTCGGAACACGGTCATGGGCAGCGCACGGATGGCATAGGACACCCCGGCCATGACCAGTATGTAGAGGTAGATCCTCATGCGCCGGTCACCTCCTGCTCCTTCCGGGGGAACAGCGCCGCCGCACCGGCGGACAGCAGCACGGTCAGGATGATGGTCCTGGTGCCGTCGGAAAGGGCAGACACCACCGGCAGCCAGGAGAACAGCCAGCTGGACGCGAAGGCCAGAACGACTAACACGGCCACCACCTTGTCCTTCCGGGCCGGGGGGATGAAGATGGCGATGAACATGCCGTACAGCGCCACGCTGAACGCGCTGACGACCCGCAGGGGCAGTACGCTCCCCGCCAGGGTCCCCAATGCCGTGCCGACCATCCAGCCGGGGATGGCAGGGATCATCGCGCCGTACATGTAACGGGGGCTTAAGTACCCCGGCCGGGCAATGGTGATGCCGAAAAGCTCGTCCGTGATGTCAAAGGACATAAAAAGCCTGTGCCGGAAGGGCGTTTCCGGGTCCATGCGCTGGCTCATGGCGCAGCTCATGAGCAGATACCGGGCGTTGGTGATCAGCGTGGCCACGGCCATCTCCCAGTAGGTGGCGCCGGCGGCGATCATGGTCAGACCCATGTACTCCCCGGCGGAGGCGTTGTTCAGAAGGCTCATCACCGCCGCCTGGATGGGCGTCAGGCCGACGCTCTTCGCCAGGATGCCAAGGGAAAAGGACACGGCAAAGTATCCCAAACCGATGGGCACCCCGTCCCGGATGCCCGCCAGAAGTTCTCTCTTTTTATCCAGTAACATATGGTCCTCCTTCACCGGCCGGGATGCCGCCGGGGCGCGTGGGTCTGGCGGTCAAAACAGGCGTTGCACAGCCGTCCCCGGTGGTGCAGGGGCAGTGCCCGGCCGCACTTGGCGCAAAAGCGAATGTTGTTTTTGAGGTTATAGAGCAGGATGCGGTTGATCTCGTCCGCCGTCCTTGCCCGCTCGTCGTAAAGCTCGTCCCGGTCGATGTCGCAGCCGAAAGCCTTGGAGAAGGAGAAGTACAGGTCCAGCTTCCGGTAGTGCAGCTCCAGGTCGGGCAGGGTGAAGGGCGTGGTCCGCTCCGGGAGCGTGGGCCGCTCCAGGCTCTGGCCCGATGCCCAGGTGCGCAGAAAGCGGAAAAAGAGCTCGTTCAACGGCTGCTCCGTCTCGTCAAAGGGGATGTTGGCCGCTCGAAGTTCCTGCTCGCGGGTCAGTTGGAAGCCCGCCTCCCGCAGCCGGGAGATGATGGTGATATACCGGCTGATGTCCAGCTTCGTATAGGGCTCCGCCGTGGGCATCCGGTTCCACACCTCCAGCACCTCCAACAGGTCAAAGTCCACCGAGGCGATCAGGTCCGAAAAGCCCACCACCGCCGTTTGCAGCGGGGGCACCACCGTCTCCAGCCCCGCTCGGATGAGGGAGAGGTCCTCCATAGCGCCTACGTAGCCCTTGTCGTACATGCCGTAGCGGCCGGCACGGCCGGCGATCTGCTGTATCTCCTCGGGCTTAAGCTGGCGGCGCTCGCTGCCGTCAAACTTCTCCGACTCCATGAAGATGATCCGCCGGATGGGCAGGTTCAGCCCCATGCCGATGGCATCCGTGCTGACCACGTATTCCATGCGGCCGGATAAAAACCCCTCCACCTGCTTGCGCCGGGTGGCGTAGGGCAGTGCGCCGTAGATGATGGCAGGCTCCTTGCCCCGGGCGCGCAGGTCCTCCGCCGCGGACAGTACGCCAACCTTGGAAAAGGTGATGAGCGCGTCGCCGGGCTGTATGTCGGAATAGTCCACCGTCCGGTTCATGCAAATAAGCGGCGTTTTCCGCTTGTGCTCGATGACCTCCCAGTCGTCCCCGCAGCTTTTGATGATCCGCAGCAGCAGGTGCAATGCCTCCGGCGCGGCGCATAAGTGTACCTCCGGGGCACGCACGCCTAATATGGCGCGCGTCCAGGCGTAGCCACGCTCCGCGTCCGCGATCATCTGGCACTCGTCGATGACCGCGACCTCATATTCCCGGTCCAGGTCCAGCTTTTCCGCCGTGGCGGCCACATGGGTGTCGTCCTCCTGCTTGTCCTCCTCCTCGCCGGTGGTGAGGGAGCAGGCCACACCCTCGTTCAGCAGCAGCTCCTGTGCCTCCAGCGCCAGCAACCGCAGAGGGGCCAGATACACGCCTGTGCGGGCCTTGATGAGCCGCTGGAAACCGGCGTAGGTCTTGCCGGTGTTCGTCCCGCCGATGTGGACGATGAAATGCCGGGCGATGGCGCGGGCCTGGGGGTATTCGTCCTTGGGGTTCAGCGCCACCAGCACGTCCAGACTGGTGCGGATGGCCTGGGGGACATAGTAAACGGAGTAGACGTAGCCCAGGCCGTTGGAGAGAAGCTCCTGCACGGGAAAGCGCTCCATGGCCAGCAGGTCCGATACCGTTACCTCCGGCTGGGCGGCGGTGAACGCGTCCAGCTCCCGCCGGGCCACGGCATACAGCGTCTCGCCGTAGAGACGGCGCAGCTTTTGGGCGATGTTGGCGTCGGCGTTCAGTCCCAGCCAGGGGGCGGCGGTGATGAAGTTTTTGATGATCTTGCCAGGCTTGGAGCCCTCACGGGGCGCGGTCAGGGCCAGAAAGCTCTCGATGCGCCCGGCAGCCTGTCCGGCGGAGAGCACGACTGCCCAGCCCATGTTCGGCACCTGGCGGGTGATGGCGTTGTGATAAAGCTGTGCCAGGGCCGTGGCCGGGTCGTCCGGCTTTTCCCAAAAATCCCACGCCGCCGTCAGGAACGCCGCCGCACCCTCCAGAGCCGGGCCGATGTCCTGCGCGGTGACGCCGGTCTTCTCACGGGTCCGGGCCGCGGCCTTGTTGGACTGAGCTACCCGCCGGAACCGCTCCGATTCCTCCGCGGTCAGCACCACGTCCGACTGCCAGGACTTTACGTTGCCGCCGTTTATGTGCCGGTAGCGGGGACGGGGCAGCAGCTCCGCGATCAGGCCGTTGGTCCATCCCCGGCTCTTCAGCGTGCCCAGGGTCCAGTATTTGTTGTTCTTTCCGGGCATGGACACACCTCCTTTGTTATCGTGTTTTGCATGGTTTTATAGTTTATCACATTTGCCCCCGGTTCATCAATAAGTTTGAACGCAAGAAAATGCGGAGGCATATCGCCTCCGCCAAAAATTCGCGCGCACATTTCTCTCTGGGGATAGTATACGTCTAAAACGCCGGGAACACAAATACAATTTATGGAAAAGGAGGGATGGACATGCCGACATATTTTTGGAAGGCGCTGTTCGTGGCGGCGGGAATGGGGCTGGTGCTGCTGTCCTACGACCTCGTACGGCGGGTGAAGAACTGGCCGGGTCGGGCGTGCCTGCACGCCGTGGCGGGGCTGGCGGCGCTGCTCACGGCCAACGCGCTGGGCGAGCTTATGGGCCTGGGCGTGGGACTGAACACGTTGACATTGCCCGTATCGGCGGTATTGGGCGTGCCGGGGGTTGGACTTCTGTGGGCGGTCAAATATTTCCTATAATGGGGTCCCAAAAAGGCACGCCTGCCTTTTGGGGAGAGGAGGAGCGCGGGAGCGGGCGGATGCTGCCGGCTTGCCGGCGGCGGAGCATAGCGGACGCCGCGACGACGAGTAAAGTTATCTTGATTTAACAAACCAAATCGACAAAGCACCGGGGAAGTTTATTCAATCATACAAAATAGGCCTGAGGCTGTTGACAGGGAGCGGAACGTCTGCTATCATACGAGCGAAAATTGAATCGCTGAACAGAGGCGCGGTTTTCATCACTACCCGCCGTCCAGGGCCAGACAGCCGGACACGGGGAAAGGGAACGCCGCCGAAGCGGTGAGGTGAGTGTCTGATCGGCTCGCCGCTGGGCCGTCGGAGAACATCCGACGGACTGTCACAAGTTTTTGTGGAGCGCTGTCATGGCCAATGGAAGCCCGCTTGGGCTAACACCGATTTCCCGTGGACCGCTTGACAAAGCGGTCCAATTTTTCTTTGGCCTTGCCCTGGACGCCGGGGAGGGGCCGAGAGAGGAAGGCGTCGAAAGATTTTTGAAAAAGAAAAGGAGAACAAGACAATGACAAGAAGACTTATCGCGATGCTGACGGCCCTGTGCCTGGTGCTCAGTATGAGCGCCGCCGCCTTTGCCGACGAGGCCGTGGAGATCCCCGAGGCTCCCGACTTCACCGACGTGGACACCAGCGCCATCCCCGGCGTGGAGGACGGCGTGCTGACCATCGCCATGGAGTGCGCCTACGCGCCATACAACTGGACCCAGTATGACGACTCCAACGGGGCCGTGCCCATCTCCGGCACCGACAACGAGTACGCCAACGGCTACGACATCATGATCGCCAAGCGCATCTGCCAGGCCTACGGCTGGGACCTGGAGGTCATCCGCACCGACTGGGATTCTCTGGTGCCCGGCGTGCAGTCCGGCCTGTATGACGCGGTGATAGCCGGTCAGTCCATGACCGAGGACCGGATGGAGGAAGTGGAGTTCGCAGGTCCCTATTTCTACGCCTCCATCGTGTGCCTGACCACCGCCGACAGCGAGTTTGCCGACGCTCAGGGTCTGGCCGACCTGGCCGGCGGCTCCTGCACCGCGCAGATCGCCACCATCTGGTATGACAACATGCTGCCCCAGATCGAGGGCGCGGATGTCCAGCCCGCCGCCGAGACCGCGCCGGCTATGCTGATGGCGCTGGAGAGCGGCATGGTGGACTTCGTGTGCACCGATATGCCTACTGCGCTGGGCGCCTGCGCCGCCTATGACGACATGGTACTGCTGGACTTCTCCGGCTCCGACGACAACTTCCAGGCCGACGAGGGCGACATCAACATCGGCGTGTCCCTGCAGAAGGGCAACACCGAGCTGAAGGACGCCATCGACGCGGTGCTGGGCGAGATGGACGCGGACATGTTCAACGCCATCATGGACCAGGCCATCGCAATCCAGCCTCTGAGCGAGGAATAAGGCGCTAAATATTAATATGATTTGCGGCAGAGAGAGGGCCTGTCCCTTTCTCTGCCCGATTTGAAAGGAAACTCCCTATGGGTATTTTCTCCGAGCTGATCGCGGACATATCCAGTCTGCTGTCGCGGTATGGCGGGGCCTATCTCAACGGCATCCGCAACACCCTGGTGCTGGCACTGGCCGCCACGGCCATCGGCTGCGTGATCGGGTTTCTCTGCGGCGTGCTGAACACCATCCCCCACGCTAAGACCGACAACCCGGTCAAGCGGTTCGTCCTGGCCCTGATACGGGCCGTTATCCGGGTGTACGTGGAGATCTTTCGCGGCACGCCTATGGTGCTGCAGGCGGTGTTCATCTACTACGGCCTGCCCTATATCACGGACAAGCAGGTGATGTTCACAAACGTGTGGGTGGCGGCGCTGCTGGTGGTGTCCATCAACACGGGCGCGTATATGGCCGAGTCCGTCCGGGGCGGCATCATCTCCATCGACCCCGGTCAGACCGAGGGGGCCATGGCCATCGGCATGACCCATGTGCAGACCATGATGAACGTGATCATCCCCCAGGCGCTGCGCAACATCATGCCCCAGATCGGCAACAACTTCATCATCAACATCAAGGATTCCTCCGTCATGTTCATCATCAGCTTCACGGAGTTCTTTGCCGTCCACCGTGCGGCGGTGGGGGCCACCTATAAATACTTCCCCTCCGCGACCATCGAGATGGTGGCGTATCTGTGCATGACCCTGACGGCCAGCTTCCTGCTGCGGGCGCTGGAGAAGAAGCTGGACGGCTCGGACAACTACGAGCTTGTCAGCGAGGACCAGCTTGTCATGGCCGCGGGGACCTACAACCATCCGGGCCACGGCACCCCCTTCGACGAGCGGCACAAGCCGTCGCGGGACCAGGTCATCCAGGACGTCAAGATCGGCAAGCAGAGGGGGGAGCGGTGATATGGCGGATACCATTCTTGAAATACGCCACCTCAGCAAGAGCTTTGGTTCCCATGAGGTCCTCAAGGACATCGACTTTACCGTGAACAAGGGCGACGTGACGGCCATCATCGGCGCGTCCGGCTCCGGCAAGAGTACACTGCTGCGGTGCGTGAATTTGCTGGAGACGCCTACCAGCGGGGAGATACTGTTCCACGGCAAGGACGTGACCGGCCGGGGCGTGAACGCGCCGGAGTACCGGTCCCACGTGGGCATGGTGTTCCAGAGCTTCAACCTTTTCAACAACATGCCGGTGCTGGAAAACTGCGTGGTGGGGCAGGTGAAGGTGCTGAAAAAGTCCAAGGCCGAGGCGAGGGAAAACGCCATGCGGTATCTGCAATACGTGGGTATGGCGCCTTATATCAACGCCAAGCCCCGGCAGCTCTCCGGCGGACAGAAGCAGCGGGTGGCCATTGCCAGAGCCCTGGCGATGGGGCCGGAGGTGCTGCTGTTCGACGAGCCTACAAGCGCTCTGGACCCGGAGATGGTGGGGGAGGTCCTGGCCGTCATGCAGACGCTGGCCGGGGAGGGCATGACCATGCTGGTGGTCACCCACGAGATGGCCTTCGCGCGGGACGTGTCCAATCACGTGGTGTACATGTCCGAGGGCGTTATCTGCGAACAGGGCGCGCCCGCCGACGTGCTGGGTAACCCCCAGAAGCAGGAGACAAAGGATTTCCTGGCCCGGTTCCGGAAAAACTGACGGCGGTAAAAAAGCTGAAAAAATTTCAAAAGGCACCTTGACAAATGGCACAGGTCGTGCTATTATCAAGGTGCCTTAAAAATTATCGAAAGGAGATCGGAACCATGACGGAGAAATTTGATTTTCCCATTAGAGAGGAATTTGACGCGCCCCCTGCGCCTCCCGGACCGGAACATCCCGCGCCGCCTCCACCACCGCACGGACCGCATGGACCCCACGGTCCCGGACCGCATGGTCCTCACGGTCCCCATGGACCGCACGGTCCTCACGGACCGCACCATGCGCCGCCTCCGCCACCCCCGCCTCACGGTCCCCACGGTCCGCACATCGACTGGGAGCACTACGAGACGCTGGACACAAACGGCAAGCTGTTCGCACTGATCGACGAGCTTGGCCACGCCAGCCGGTTCCGCTTTGACGGCCGGGTGGGCCAGGACCGGGCCCTGAGCCTTTTGCGGGAGGGGGAGAGCATGACCCAGCGGGAACTGACGGAGCGTCTGGGGGTGCGGCCCGCCTCGGCCAGCGAGGTCGTGGGAAAGCTGGAGCGGGCGGGGTTTGTCACCCGAACGACCAGCGAGGCCGACCGCCGCACGGTGGATATCCGCCTGACCGAAGCGGGCCTTGCCCGCCGGCAGGAGCGTGCCGACCAGGAGAAGGCGGGGATGGCGGAGCTGTTCGCCGCACTGTCGGAGGACGAAAAGACGGCGCTGCTGGCCCTGCTGGAAAAGCTGAGCATCGCCTGGCGGGACGAGGACCTGCCCGCACCGCCTGAGAGCCCGGAACACCCGGAACCGCCTGCGCCGCCGGAAGGTCCGGAGCCGCCGGAGGGTCCGGAGCCGTAAAAATGAAGGAAATAACGCGCCCCGACGGTGTCCCGTCGGGGCGCACGCTGCGCGTGTATGGGTCAGTTCAGCGGCAAAATGTCCTCGTCCTCGGCGATTTTCTCCATCTCGCCGTCCCGGATGATCCACGCCTCGCCGTGCAGTTCCTCCTTGCCGTCCCGTGACAGGATGTAGCTGCCGTCGGGCAGGACGTAGAAGGTCCGGCCAGCGCTGTCCGGGATGGCGATGTCGTCGAACAGGTCCAGGCCGTCCAGCGTGTCGCCGGCGATCTGGTTGTAGTGGGGGAGGATATTACATGCCGCCAGACCAAGGCCGGGGAGAAACCGCTCGTAGTCCGGGTCGATGGCCTCGCCATCCAGCTCCGGGTGGGCGTAGACGGTCCCGGCGCTGTTCATACTGCCGGCGCTGATGCCCATGACCACGCCGTCAAAACCGGTCAGCAGCTCCTTCAGGCCGACAGCCTGAAAGAAGGCGTTTTGCGTGGGCACATGGCCGCCGGACAGGATGATGAGGTCCGCGTTATCGATGAGACCGGCGGCGTCTTCGATGTTCCGGCCGTCCAGCACGTCAAAGGCGGAAAAGGAAAAGCCGGCCTTTTCCATGCATTCCGCCATGAGACCGGCGTAAAGATCCGTTTTGTCCCAGCTCTCCGGGTCGGAGCAGACCTGTACGGCACGGCAGGGATAGGGCAGGGCAAGGTGCAGCTCATGGATAAAGCCGTTGCAGGGGCACAGGTCCGGATCGTCCGGAAGATTGGGGCTGCTGGTGAAAAAGCATGTCATGATGATACCTCGCGCGTTGGTTGTTCTAAGGGAACAGTATATCGTGCCGGCTGCGAAAAATCAACCGGCCGCGCCGTTGACAGGGCGGCGGTTTTCATGCTATGTTGATAAAAAACCGGAAGGGGGCGGGCGGCATGACGGTGATTTGGGACTGGAACGGCACGCTTCTGGATGACACGGAGGTCTGCCGGGCGGTCATGAACCGGATGCTGGTCAGGCGGGGGCTGCCACGGCTGTCGGCCGAGCGTTACCGGGCGATCTTCACCTTTCCCGTGCGGGACTATTACGCGCTGGCGGGTATCGATCTGGCGGCGGAGAGTTTTGACGCGCTGGCGGAGGAATATATGTCCGACTATCGTATTTCCGCTGTTGACTGCCCGCTCATGTTGGGAGCGGCGGAAACGCTGGACAGGCTGAACGCGCTGGGCGCGGCACAGGTGCTGGCCTCCGCGTCCAGGCAGGACGATCTGGAGCGACAGGTGGCGGAGCGGGGCCTGACGGGCAAGTTTCAGGCGCTGCTGGGCATGACCGACCAGCTTGGCGGCGGCAAGGCGGGTCTGGCCGCGGGGTATCTGCGTAGAAACGGGATCGACCCGGCGTCGGTCCTGTTCGTGGGCGACACGGTCCATGACTTCGAGACCGCGCGTGCCGTGGGGAGCCGGTGCGTGCTCATCGCCGGGGGACACCAGAGCCGGGAACGGCTGGAGGCCACGGGCGCGGTGGTGCTGGACGACATACGGCGGCTGCCGGAGTTGGACATTTGGAGGTAGACGATGGATTTTTGGAAGATGAACGGCGCGGGCAACGACTTTATCATTCTGAACGATATGGACAGGGCCATCCCCGACGAGCGGCTGGGTCACATTGCGAAAACGCTCTGTGAGCGGCATATGTCCATCGGCGCGGACGGCATGATGGTTGTCAGGCCGGCGCAGAAGGTTGGGGACTATCGGATGGCGTTTTTCAACGCCGACGGCTCTCCCGCCGAGATGTGCGGCAACGGGGCAAGGTGCATCTGCCGGTACGGGTACGAAAACGGTCTGGCGGGCCAGGTACAGCGGGTGGAGACCATGTCCGGCACCGTGACGGGCCGGCGTATCGACGCGCGGCGGTATGAGGTCCGGCTGAACAGTCCCACCGTATTGGACGCGGACCGGCATGTGGAGATAGACGGGACGACCTATCCCAGCGCTTATGTCGAGCTGGGCACCCCCGGTCTGCCCCACGCGGCGGTGCCCTATGCGGGGCTGAAAGACGCCGACGGGAACGCGCTGCGGGAGCTGGGGCGCAGGCTGCGCTTTTCTCCGGCGTTTCCCAAGGGGGCCAACGTGAATTTCTATGAGCCTGTGGGTCCGGCGCATGTGTGCATGCGGACCTATGAGCGGGGCGTGGAGGATTTCACCTACGCCTGCGGCACCGGTACGGCGTCCGTGGCGCTGGCGCTGACCGTGATGGGAAAGCTTCCCGACGGCGAGCTGACGGCGGACATGCGCGGCGGGACGCTCAAGGTGCGCGTACAGCGGGAGGGGAGCGGTTACGGCCTGTTCCTCACCGGTCCCACCAACATCGTCTGCAAGGGCACGGTCACGGACGAGGAACTGAAATTATAAAAGCAAGTCCCGCGGGACTTGCTTTTTACATATTCAAAAGCTTCAGAAGCTGCTTTTCCGTGGCCTTTGGCAGACGCTTTTGCAGGTAGTCCAGCATGCGTTTGAGCGATTCCTCCGGGGGCAGGGAATAGGCGGCGGTGACGGCGTCATAGCCCAGGCGGCTCTCCGGCGTGGCGTAGCGGGCGATGCCCCAGCCGTAGGGCTTGCCGGTTTTATCCGTGGCGTAGTCAAAATCCGCCACGGTGATATAGGTCTGCATTTGCAGGCGGGTGATGGCCGTCTCATAGCCCTTTTTGCCGTCCTTGCCGCCGTAGCCGCACAGCTTCTTGAGCTGCCCGGTCTGGAGAGAGCCGTGGCGGTCGATGGCGTCGAAGAGCTCCTTGTCCTTGTAGGAGGCAAGCCCATCGTCGAAGCGGGCGTCGAAGTCGTACCCGTCCCGGCGGAAGTTGGCGAAGTCCGGGAACCACTCCATGCTCACAAAGCCGGCCTTTTTCCAGAATACCTTGCCGTAGATGTTCGTCCCGGTCCGGGCAACGGGGCCTTTCCAGTCCCAGGGACCCCAGCCCTCGCCGCCGTCGCTGTCCCCGAACCACAGCTCCGGGGGCGTGTGTTCCTCGATGGAAAAGCCGGGGATGTCGTTTTTGAAAAAGGGCAGAAAGCCCCATTCCAGCACAAGCGCCTCCATGTCGGCGGCGGAACGTATCTCATGTATCACGGCCGGAACTCCTTTCCATTTTCCAGAAAATTCTACCATAGCCGGGTCCGGTTGACAAGTCCTTGCACCCGGTCCGCCGATGTGCTACAATACGGCCCATGGAGCTGTATTTCGCGCCCCTGGAGGGCATCACAGACTACATTTACCGCCGTATCCACCGGCGGTATTTTCCGGGCGTGGACCGATACTTCACGCCTTTTCTGAGTCCGACGCAAAACCATATCTTTCCACCGCGGGAGCTGCGGCAGGTGCTCCCGGAGAACAACCGGGACGTGCCGCTGGTGCCCCAGCTTCTCACCAAAAACGCCGCCGACTTTCTCTGGGCGGCGAAAGCGCTGGCGGATATGGGGTATGATGAGGTCAATTTGAACGCGGGCTGTCCCTCCGGGACAGTGACGGCCAAGGGTAAGGGCGCGGGGCTGCTGGCGGACCTGGACGGGCTCCGGCGGCTGCTGGACGGCATTTTCTCCGCCGCCGCGCCTGTGCGGGTGTCCGTCAAGACCCGGCTGGGGGTGAAGGATCCGGCGGAGTTCGGGGCCATCCTGGCCGTATACAACGACTATCCCATCTCCCAGCTCATCATCCATGCCAGAACGAAAGAAGAGATGTACGGGGGAGCCGTGCATCCGGACGCCTTTGCGAAAGCTCTTGCGGAAAGCCGGGCTCCGGTGTGCTACAATGGGGACGTGCGCTCCGCGGCGGATATAACGGCGATCGAGAGGCGGTTTCCGGGCCTGCGGGCCGTGATGGTCGGCCGGGGGCTGGTGACGGACCCGGCGCTGGCGTGCCGTGTCCGGGGTGAGGCGCCGGGCCGGGAGAGCCTGCGGCGGTTCCATGAAGAGCTGTGCGAGGCCTACTGCCGGGCGTTTGGCGGGCCTGGCAGCGCCATCCATCGGATGAAGGCCATATGGGCGCTGATGCTGCCCGGCTTTGCCGGCGGTGAGGCCTACGCAAAGGCGCTGGGAAAGACCAGAAGGTGGTCCGATTTCCTCGCGCTGACCGGTCGCGTGCTGGATGAGCTGCCGCCGCTTCCGCCGCCGACGGACTCGCCTTTTTCAGAGGGGTATTAAATTTATAGTTTTAGATTGTAATTTGCGTGGAGTGTAGTGTATAATAAATCGTTAAGCAAAAGAACAAGGAAGCCTGTTTATGCCTGAAAAGATCGTCATTCAGGGGGCGCGAGCCAACAACCTGAAAAACATAGATATCGAGCTGCCCCGGGATAGGCTGGTGGTGTTCACCGGCCTGTCCGGCAGCGGCAAGTCCAGCCTCGCCTTCGACACCATATACGCCGAGGGCCAGCGCCGGTATGTGGAGAGCCTGTCCAGCTATGCCCGCCAGTTTCTGGGCCAGATGGATAAGCCGGACGTGGACTTTATCGGCGGCCTGTCCCCGGCCATATCCATCGACCAGAAGACCACCTCCCGCAACCCCCGGTCCACCGTGGGCACCGTCACGGAGATACACGACTACCTGCGCCTACTGTGGGCGCAGATCGGCATCCCTCATTGCCCAAAGTGCGGCAAGGAGATACGCCAGCAGACCATCGACCAGATCGTGGACCAGATCATGGAGCTGCCCGAGGGGACCCGTATCCAAATCCTCGCACCCGTCATAAGGGGCAAGAAGGGCGAGCATAAGAAGATCTTCGAGGACGCGCAGCGCTCCGGGTATGTGCGGGCAAGGGTGGACGGGAACGTCTACGACCTGGCAGAGAGTATCCCCCTGGACAAGAACAAAAAGCACAACATCGAGATCGTCATCGACCGTCTCGTCATGAAGCAGGATATCCTCCGCCGGGTCACCGATTCGGCGGAGACGGCCATGGGCCTGTCCGGGGGACTGGTGCAGGTGGATCTGGCCGGGCAGGACAAGACGTTGACGTTTTCCCAGAATTACGCCTGCGAGGACTGCGGCATTTCCATCGAGGAGATGACGCCGAGGCTGTTCTCCTTCAACGCCCCCTATGGCGCGTGCCCCACGTGCAGCGGCCTGGGCACCATGCTGCGGGTGGACCCGGCGCTCATCATGCCCAACCCCAACCTGTCCATCATGGACGGGGGCATCATGGCCTACGGCTGGTCCAACGTCCGGGGAGATTCCATATGCAGGATGTACTACGAGGCCCTGGCCCGCCGGTATCACTTCGACCTGCACGACCCCATCAAGACCCTGCCCGAGGCGGCCATCCAGGCCATTTTATACGGCACCAACGGGGAACCTTTGGAGCTGCGCTATGAGCGGGGCTCCGGGTATGGCACGCTCACCAAGGACTTCGAGGGTATCGTGAACAATCTGGAGCGGCGCTATCGGGAGACACAGTCCGCCTCGGCGCGGGTCGACCTGGAGGACTGCATGGGCGAGTACGAGTGCCCGGACTGCCACGGCGACAGGCTCAAGCCGGAGGTGCTGGCCGTCACCGTGGGCGGGCTCAACATTGCCCAGTTCAGCCGCATGCCCATTACCCAGGAGCTGGAGTTTCTGGAAAAGCTGGAACTGACGGACAAGGAAAAGCTTATCGCGGACCGCATTTTGAAGGAGATACGCCAGCGGCTCAGCTTTCTTGTGAGCGTGGGGCTGGGGTACCTGACATTGAGCAGGGGCGCGGCCACGCTCTCCGGCGGGGAGAGCCAGCGCATCCGTCTTGCCACCCAGATCGGCTCCGCGCTGATAGGCGTGCTGTACGTGCTGGACGAGCCCAGCATCGGCCTGCACCAGCGGGACAATGCCAAGCTCCTGAAGACCCTGCGGCAGCTCACCGACGCGGGCAATACCCTGATCGTGGTAGAGCACGACGAGGACACCATCCGGGCGGCGGACTGGGTGGTGGACATCGGTCCCGGCGCGGGGGTCCACGGGGGCCGGGTGGTATGCTCCGGCCGACCGGAGGACATCATGGCGTGCCCCGATTCCGTCACGGGCCAGTACTTGAGCGGCGTAAAACGTATCGAGATACCCCGCCAGCGGCGCAAAGGAAACGGGCACACCCTGTCCGTCCGGGGAGCGGCGGCCAATAACCTGAAAAACCTGGACGTGGACATCCCGCTGGGGACGTTCACCTGCGTCACCGGCGTGTCCGGCAGCGGCAAATCGTCCCTGGTCAACGAGGTCATCGAGAAGAAGCTGGGG
>CANQQB010000024.1 GCA_947625845.1 uncultured Oscillospiraceae bacterium | reverse complement strand
GCTCACCGCCTACATCCCCATGCTCATGGACACCGGCGGCAACTCCGGCTCCCAGGCCAGCGTCACGGTCATACGCGGCATCTCATTGAACGACATCGAGTTCTCCGACTTCTTCCGGGTTGTCTGGAAGGAGATACGGGTGGCGGCGCTGTGCGGCGTGGCGTTGGCGGCGGTGAATTTCGTGAAGCTGCTTTTAGTGGACGGGATGCTCTTTCACAACGAGGCCATCACCGTGCCCGTGGCGGCGGTCATATGCCTGACCATGGTGTGCACCATTTTGTGCGCCAAGCTGGTGGGCTGCACGCTGCCCATGCTGGCGGAAAAGCTGGGCTTCGACCCGGCGGTCATGAGCTCCCCGTTCATCACCACCATCGTGGACGCGCTGAGCCTTCTCATCTACTTCCGGTTCGCCACCTGGATACTGCGCCTGTAGGCGCGCGGATTGACAAAGACGGCTTTGCTGTGCTATCATGGTTCCGGGAGGTGGAGCCAATGGAACAGTCGACCCAGCAGCGTATATTGCACGACGCGAAAAGGATCGTCCGGGGGGAGAAGATCGCGGACCTGCTCAACGATCCGAAACAGTTCATCCACCGCTCCCGCGTGGGGTATTACCACGACCGCTTTCTCTATGCCGCTCGGTGGCTCGTCAACGACGAACAGCAGCAAATCGACGAATACTACGGCCGGCAATCATGAATCGTATACGGACGAGGAAGCTCCCTCGTCCGTTTTGCTTAAAAGGAGGGGTCCCAATGGATATCGCCGTCATAGGCGGGGGCGCGTCGGGCCTGGCGGCGGCGCTGTCGGTCCGGGAGAGCCTGGAAAACCGCGTGACCGTGTTCGAGCGGCAGAACCGGGTGGGCCGGAAGCTGCTGGCCACCGGCAACGGCCGGTGCAATCTCACCAACCGGGGCGCGAGTTTGGAGCATTACCACGGCGCGGACCCGTCCTTCCCTGGGCCGGCTCTGCGGCGCTTCGGGCCGGAGGATACGCTGCGGTGGTTTCTGTCCTTAGGGCTGGTGACTCGCACGGAGCCGTCCGGCCGGGTCTACCCCATCTCCGACGCGGCGGCCAGCGTGGTAGATACGCTGCGGCTGGCGCTGGACGCAAGAGGCGGCGAGACGCGCTGCGCCGAGCCTGTCGCAAAAGCGGAAAAGCGGGGCGGGAAGTTCATCGTCACCGGGCCGCTGGGGCAGACGTACACATTCGATAAGCTCATCGTGGCATGCGGCGGGATGGCCGGGGCGCGGGTGGGCGGCGTCCGGTCCGGGTACGACCTGCTGGCCGGGTTCGGCCACACCGTCACGGACCTGGTCCCCTCTCTGGTCCAGCTCAAGACCGACAACGCCTGGACAAGGCCCATGAAGGGCGTGCGGACGCAGGCCAAGCTCACCCTGGAACGGGACGGGGCCGTGCTGGCCGGCGCCAGCGGCGAGGTCCAGTTCACCGACTACGGCGTCACCGGGCCGGGGGTGTACGATCTGAGCCGGGCCGCGTCCGTCGCCGGGGCCGGGTACAACCTGTGCCTGCGGCTGCTGCCGGATCTGGATAGAGTTGACATAATCGATTATATGAAGGCCAAGCGGGACGATTTTCCCGACTATAAAGCGGAAAGCTTATTCGCAGGGGCTTTACATAATTCTATTGCCCGGACCGTACTGCGCCGGGTGCAGATCCCCCAGGAGGCGAGGCTGTGGGCGCTGTCGGACGCCGCGCTGGATCTGGTGGCGGACACCCTGTGCCGGTACGAGCTGCCTCTGACCGGGACGCTGGGCTTTGACGACGCGCAGGTGACCGCCGGGGGCGTGGACACCGCCGGGTTTGACCCCGAGACGCTGGAGAGCCGGCTGGTGCCGGGGCTGTACGCCTGCGGCGAGGTGCTGGACGTGGACGGGGACTGCGGCGGGTATAACCTCCAGTGGGCCTGGTCCAGCGGACGGCTGGCGGGTCTGGCCGCCGGGGGACTGTTGGAGGCGCTGGGATGATACGGCTGCGAAACGTGGCGCTGGGCCTGGACGAGGGCGAGGAAAAGCTTCGGGACAAGGCGGAGGCGGCGCTGGGGACAAAAATATCGGCCCTGCGGGTGGCCCGCAAGGCCGTGGACGCGCGGCGAAAATCGGATGTGCACTTTGTGTACACCCTGGACGTGACCGTCCGGGACCAGGCTTCCGTCCTGGCAAGGTGTCGGGACGCCGCGCCTGCAGCCGTGAACGACTACACGCCGCCGGTGCCTGCCCGGCTGCCGGACGATAGGCCGGTGGTGGTGGGCTTCGGTCCGGCGGGGATGTTCGCGGCCCTGGCGTTGGCCATGGCGGGGCTGCGGCCGCTGGTGCTGGAACGGGGCGAGGATGCCCGGACCCGGACCGCCAGGGTGGAGCGGCTGCGCCGGTTGGGCGTATTGGACCCAGAGTGCAACATCCAGTTCGGTGAGGGCGGCGCGGGGGCCTTCTCCGACGGGAAGCTGGCCACCGGCGTGAAGGATAGGCGTATCCCCTGGGTGCTGGAGCAGCTCGTCGAGGCCGGCGCAAATGTTGACATAACTTATGATGCCAAGCCCCACATCGGCACGGATATGCTCCCCGGTATCTGCGCCAACATCCGGCGGCGCATTGAAAGCTTGGGCGGCGAGGTACGGTTTTCCACCCGCCTGGACGCGTTGGAGAGCAAAAACGGCCGTCTGACCGGGGCCGTGACAAGCAGCGGCGAGCGTCTCCCCTGCTCAAGGCTGATCCTGGCCTGCGGCCACAGCGCGCGGGACACGTTTGAAATGTTATGTAAATTGACGCCCATGGTCCCCAAGCCCTTCGCCATGGGGGCGCGCATCGAGCATTTGCAGGCGGACACGGACAGGGCCCAATACGGTCCCTTCGCCGGGCACCCGGCTCTGCCTCCCGCCGATTACGCTCTGGCCGTAGAGCTTCCCAATGGCCGCCGGTGCTACACCTTCTGCATGTGCCCCGGCGGCGAGGTCGTCCCCGCCGCCAGCGAACCGGGGCTGGTATGCACCAACGGGGCAAGTCCGAATAAACGAAATTATGTTAACTCAAATGCCGCGCTGCTGGCGGCGCTGGCACCGGAGGATTTCCCCTATCCAGGCGTGCTGGGCGGGGTGAAGTGGCAGCGGGAACTGGAGCGCCGGGCATACGAGGCCGCGGGGGGCGGGTATAAAGCCCCGGCCCAGACCGTGGGCAGCTTTCTCGGGACCGGGCCGAACCGCATGGGGCGGGTGACGCCCTCCTATGCGCCGGGCGTGACGCTGGTTGATTTACATAATATTCTACCCAGCGTCATCACGGACACCCTGGCGGGGGCGCTGCCCCTGTTCGATAAAAAGCTCCGGGGGTTCGCCGCGCGCGACGCCGTGCTGACCGGACCGGAGACCAGGTCGTCCAGCCCGGTGCGGATGCTGCGCACCGACGCGCTCCAATCCCCCGCTCTGGCGGGGCTCTACCCGTGCGGGGAGGGCGCGGGCTGGGCCGGGGGCATCATGAGCGCCGCCGTGGACGGGCTGAGGTGCGCCGAGGCGCTGATCGGGGGATTGTAACGTAGGATAACAGACAACCCTTCCGTCAGCGCGGAGCGCTGACACCTCCCCTTGCACAGGGGAGGCGTTCGATAAGGTAATATTTAAATATCTCTCCCCCAGTCAGCGCAAAGCGCTGACAGCCCCCTCGTCAGAGGGGGCCGGCCCCTCTGGGGCCGATTCGGGGGCATAGCCCCCGCCTCCCCCTGACGGGGGAGGTGGCGCGGCTTCGCCGCGACGGAGGGAGAGAAATATTAGAATCCAACGCGTCCACGGCGTACGCCGGGGACACCTTTACGCGGAGGCGGGGACGCCACCGTTGACAATCCCCCCGCCCGCCGATGGCGGGCACGCCACCGTTGACAAGGGGGCTTCTTATGAAGCTTTATTTTTCCCTGTTGAATACGTATTTGTCCAACCGGTCCATGGCCTCGACGACCAGCTTATGGGGCAGGGCGAAGTTCACCCGCACGGCCCAGGGGTCGTGGAAAGCGGCGCCGTCCTGCCAGCCAACGCCCACGTCCCAGCCGGCGCGCAAAAGCTCCGCCTGGGTAAGCCCTGCCTTTTTGCAAAAGTCCTCACAGTGCAGGAACATCATATACGTCCCCTCCGGCTTTGCCACGGTGACGCCGGGAAAACGCCGCCGGATGAAGTCGTAGGCGTAGTCGATATTCTCCGTCAACACCTGGCACAGCTCGTCCGTCCACGCCTTGCCCGTGTCGCTGTACGCACCCATGAGCGCGTACATGGAGAGCAGATTCATCTGGTTATAGTGGAAGGTGGAGGACATATGGTCCATCCTGTCCCGCAGACGGCGGTCGTAGATGACGTGGTAGCTGCCCACCAGACCGGCCAGGTTGAAGGTCTTGCTGGGGGCATACACGGCGACGGCGCGGCTTTTCGCGTCCGCGCTCACGGTCTGGGTGGGGATGTGCCTGTGACCGGCCAGGATGATGTCGGACCATATCTCGTCGGACACCACCACGCAGTCGTTTTCCCGGTAGACCTCCATGGCCTTTTCCAGCTCCCAGCGCTCCCACACCCGGCCGCAGGGGTTGTGGGGTGAGCAGAACACGGCCAGGTGGATGCCGTTTGCCTTCAGCCGCCGGTCCATGTCCTCATAGTCCATGCGCCACACGCCTTGCTCGTCCAGCTTCAGGGGACTCAGTTCCGCGGTCCGGCCGGTGTCCTCCAGCACGTGGGTGAAGCCGATGTACGTGGGGCTGTGCAGGAGGATCTTCTCCCCCGGCGCGGAAAACGCCAGCACGGCGCTGGCCACGCAGCCAAGCACGCCGTTTTCGTAGCCGATGTGCGCCGGTTCCATGCCCTGGACGCCGTGGCGGGACCGGTGCCAGTCGATGATGGCGTCGTAATACTCCCGACGGGGCATAAAATAGCCGTACAGGGGGTGCTTTGTGCGCTCTATGATGGCCTTTGGGATGCTGGGAGCCGTGGCGAAGTTCATGTCAGCCACCCACATGGGGATGGGGGAAAAGCCGTCCTTCGGCGCGCCGGGGGCGTTGGTCCACGGTCCGTCCTGCCCGATCATATCCACGGCGGAGGCGTCCTTGCCTTTTCTATCCCACACAGTCTCGAAATCGAATCTCATACGGCCCGCTCCTTGTCGTTTTTTGTTCATTGTACCATGTCGTGCGGTTCCGGCGCAAGCCGGGAGCACGACTGGTATCTTTCTGGTACAACAGCGCAAAGCGTCTGTTGTACCGGAAACAGGCGGGAAAAACAAGATACTTGCCAGAAGCCGGTCATTGCGGTACAATACAGTTGCATATTAAGGAGGTAACGTCGATGGCCTTTATCCAGATGAACCTGATGAGCGAGATGCTCATGCGCACGGTGCCGGTGAACGTGATACTGCCGGCGGACAAACTCTATATGCCCGGCGTGCCCCGGCGGGAGGACAAACCCTTCAAGACCCTGTACCTGCTGCACGGGGTGTTCGGCAACTACACCGACTGGGTCTGCGGCACCCGCATCCAGCGCTACGCCGAGGAACACGACCTGGCGGTGGTGATGCCATCCGGGGACAACGCCTTCTATGTGGACCGGCCAGCCGGAGGGAACAACTACGGCCGGTTCGTGGGGGAAGAGCTGGTGGCGCTGACGAGGAAGATGTTCCCCCTGTCCCACGCGCGGGAGGACACGTTCATCGCCGGCCTTTCCATGGGGGGCTACGGCGCCATGCGCAACGGGCTGAAGTACGCCGACACGTTCGGGTACATCGTGTCCCTGTCCGGGGCCATGCATGTGGAGGAGATCGCGTCCCGGACCGACGAGGACAGCGACTTTTTGTCCAGCAAGGGTTTTGCCGAGGCGTGCTTCGGGGACCTGACCAAGCTTTTGGGCAGCGACAAGGACCCCAAGGCTCTGGTCCGCTCCCTGCGCGAGGCGGGCAGGCCTATCCCCCAGATCTATATGGCCTGCGGCACCGAGGACGGCCTGCTGGCCGCCAACCGGGATATGGCGGCGTATCTCAAGGCTCAGGGGGCGTCCGTGACCTATGTGGAGGGTCCCGGCGGCCACGAGTGGGATTTTTGGGACACATACATCAAAAAGGCCATCGAGTGGCTGCCCACGGAAGGGGCCGGTCTGGGGCTGAACAGCGGCAACGTGGGACTTTAAAAAAGGAGGAAATACCATGAACGAAAACGCGAAAAAACTGGGCTTTGGGCTGATGCGCATGCCCCAGCTTGACCCCAACGACCCGGCAAACGTGGACGTGGAGCAGGTCAAGAAGATGGTGGACCTGTTTTTGGAAAAGGGCTTTACATACTTTGACACCGCCTGGATGTACAACGGCTTTGCCAGCGAGGGCGTGGCCAAGACCGCTTTGGTGGACCGGCACCCCCGGGACAGCTTTACCCTGGCAACCAAGCTGCACGCCGGGTTTTTCGACAGCTTTGAGGACCGGGACAAGGTATTCAACGCACAGCTTCAAAAGACCGGCGCGGGGTATTTCGACTACTACCTGCTGCACGGCATCGAGGCGGACATGTACCCCAAATACGAAAAATTCGACTGCTTCAACTGGCTGCTGGAGAAAAAGGCAAAGGGGCTTGTTCGTCACGCGGGCTTTTCCTTCCACGACACCCCGGAGCTGCTGGACGAGATACTGACCAAGCACCCCCAGATGGAGTTCGTGCAGCTACAGGTGAACTACCTGGACTGGGAGAGCCAGTGGGTCCGCTCCCGCGCCTGCTACGAGATGGCCCGCAGGCACGGAAAGCCCGTCATCGTCATGGAGCCCGTCAAGGGCGGGACCCTGGCTAAGGTGCCGCCAGCGGCGGAAAAACTCTTCAAGGACCACTCCCCCGATATGAGTCCGGCAAGCTGGGCCATCCGGTTCGCGGCCAGTCTGCCCGGCGTGATGATGGTTTTGTCCGGCATGTCCAATTTGGGACAAATGGAGGATAATCTGAGCTATATGCAGGATTTTAAGCCCCTGACGGAGGAAGAAAAGGCCCTGTGCTTCCAGGCGGCGGACATGATAAACGGCAACATCGCCATCCCCTGCACGGGCTGCTCCTACTGCACCGAGGGCTGCCCCCAGCACATCGCCATCCCCCAGTACTTCTCCCTTTACAACGAGGACATGCGGGAGGACCTGAAAGAAAAGGGCTGGACCATCAATTTCAGCAACTACGACATGCTGGCCGGCCAGTTCGGCAAGGCGTCGGACTGCATCGGCTGCGGCCAGTGCGAGGGCGTGTGCCCCCAGCATCTTCCCATCATTGACAATTTGAAGAAGGTGGCGGCCCACTACGGCAAATGACTTGCAAAGCGGTGTGAAAACCGCTATAATGCTTGTTATTCTGTACTGTCGCTTTCCGTCGAAAACCGGCGGCGAGCGTGAAACCCAGTGTCTTTGGAAGGGATAGCATCCATGCCCCACGCGCCTGAACCTTTTGCCCTTGGGATCGACATCGGTTCCACCACGGTGAAGATCGCCGTGCTGCGTCCCCAGGACGGCCGAATGGTCTTCTCCGACTATGAGCGCCACCACGCCAATATCCAGCGCACCCTCTCCGGCCTTCTGCGCAAGGCCGAGGGGGAGCTGGGCGACATACCCCTGCGCCCCGTCATCACAGGCTCCGGCGGCCTGACCATGGCGGGGCTTTTGGGCGTGCCCTTCACGCAGGAGGTGGTGGCCGTGGCCACGGCGCTGCGGGACTATGCGCCGCAGACGGACGTGGCCATCGAGCTGGGCGGCGAGGACGCCAAGATCATCTACTTCACCGGCGGCGTGGACCAGCGGATGAACGGCATATGCGCCGGGGGCACCGGCTCCTTCATCGACCAGATGGCTACCCTTTTGCAGACCGACGCGGCGGGGCTCAATGAATACGCGGCCAACTATAAGGCCATCTATCCCATTGCCGCGCGGTGCGGCGTGTTCGCCAAGAGCGATATCCAGCCGCTGATCAACGAGGGGGCCACGCGGGAGGACCTGGCGGCGTCCGTGTTCCAGGCGGTGGTGAACCAGACCATCAGCGGCCTGGCCTGCGGCAAGCCCATCCGGGGCAACGTGGCCTTTCTGGGCGGACCGCTGCACTTTTTGCCGGAGCTGAAAAACGCCTTTGTGCGCACATTGAACCTGACCCCCGAACAGACCATTGCCCCGGAAAACGCTCACCTGTTCGCCGCCATCGGCTCGGCCATGACGGCCCAACCGGAGGCAAAGCCGGTCGCCATCTCCGAATTGCGGACCATGCTGGAGAACCAGACCCAAATGCGCTTTGAGATCAAGCGCCTGGCGCCGCTGTTTGAGAGCGAGGGGGAGTACGAGTCGTTCCGGGACCGGCACGCGCAGCATAAGGTCCCCGCCGCGCCGTTGGAGAGCTACAGCGGCAACTGCTTTCTGGGCGTGGACGCCGGGTCCACCACCACAAAGCTGGCATTGGTGGGCGAGGACGGCACGCTGCTATACAGCTTTTACAGCAACAATAACGGAAGCCCCCTTGCCACGGCCATCCGGGCTATGGGGGAGATCAAAAAGCGTCTGCCGGACAGGGCGCATATCGCCTGGTCCTGCTCCACGGGCTACGGCGAGGCGCTCATCAAGGCCGCGTTCCTGCTGGACGAGGGGGAGGTGGAGACCATCTCCCACTACACCGCCGCCGCCTTTTTCGAGCCGGAGGTGGACTGCATCCTGGACATCGGCGGACAGGACATGAAGTGCATCCGCATCCGGGACAGGGCCGTGGACAGCGTGCAGCTGAACGAGGCCTGTTCCTCCGGCTGCGGCTCCTTCATCGAGACCTTCGCCGTGTCGCTGGGCTACACCGCGCCGGAATTTGCCAAAGAGGCGCTGTTCGCCAAAAATCCCATCGATCTGGGCACAAGGTGCACGGTGTTCATGAACTCCAACGTGAAGCAGGCGCAAAAAGAGGGCGCGCCGGTCTCGGACATCTCGGCGGGCCTTGCCTATTCCGTCATCAAAAACGCGCTTTACAAGGTCATGAAGATCGCGGGACCGGAGGACCTGGGCCGGCACACCGTGGTCCAGGGCGGGACGTTTTATAACGACGCGGTGCTGCGCAGCTTTGAGCGCATCAGCGGCTGCGAGGCCGTCCGGCCGGATATCGCCGGCATCATGGGGGCCTTCGGCGCGGCGCTGATAGCCCGTGAGCGCTGGCAGGGACAAAAAAGCGCCATGCTGTCCCTGGACGATATCTTATCGCTTAAATACGACACCCGCATGACCCGCTGCCAGGGCTGCGTCAACCACTGTATGCTCACCGTCAATCTCTTTGACGGCGGGACAAGGCGGTACATATCCGGCAACCGGTGCGAGCGGGGCCTGGGCGAGGAACGCAAGCGGGGCGACGCCATCCCCAACCTGTTCGCCTATAAGCTCAAGCGGGTGTTCGACTATGAGCCCCTGCCGGAGCAGGACGCCTCACGGGGCACGGTGGGCATCCCACGGGTGCTCAACATGTACGAAAATTACCCGTTCTGGGCGGTGTTCTTCCGCCAGCTGGGCTATCACGTCACGCTCTCCCCCCAGTCCACGCGGGCCATCTATGAGATGGGCATCGAGTCCATCCCCAGCGAGTCGGAGTGCTACCCGGCCAAGCTGGCCCACGGGCACATCCAGTGGCTGCTGCGCCAGGGGGTGAAGTTCATCTTCTACCCCTGCGTGCCCTACGAGCGCAACGAGACGCCGGCGGCCAACAACCACTATAACTGCCCCATCGTCACCTCCTACGCGGAGAACATCAAAAACAACGTGGAGGAACTGGCGGACCCGTCCGTGCGGTTTATGGACCCGTTTCTGCCCTTCACGGACGAGGCGGTGCTGGCAAAGCAGCTTGTCCGGGAATTTGCCGCGCTCAATATCCCGGCGGGCGAGATACGCGCCGCGTGCCATAAGGCGTGGGCGGAGCTTGTCCATGCCCGCGCGGACATCCAGCAGCAGGGGGAGAAGACCCTGCGGTACATGGAGCAGACCGGACGCCGGGGCATCGTCCTGGCCGGACGGCCCTACCACATCGACCCGGAGATCCACCACGGCATCCCGGAGATGATCGCCTCCTACGGCGTGTGCGTGCTGACGGAGGACTCCGTGTCCCACCTGGCGGAGCCGGAGCGGCCACTGATCGCGGTGGACCAGTGGATGTACCACTCCCGGCTGTACCGCGCGGCTCAGTTCGTGAAGAGCCGGGACGACCTGGACCTGGTGCAGCTCAATTCCTTCGGCTGCGGCCTGGACGCCATCACCACCGACCAGGTCAGCGACATTTTGACCCGGTCCAGCAAGCTCTACACCGTGCTGAAGATAGACGAGATGAACTCCCTGGGCGCTGCCCGCATCCGTATCCGCTCGCTGCTGTCCGCTCTGCGCCTGCGGGAGAGGGCCGGCGCGACACGGCGTATCGCCTCCGCCGGGTATGAGCGGGCCGAGTACACGAAGGCGATGAAGGAGCAGGGCTATACCATTTTGTGCCCCCAGATGTCCCCCATCCACTTCAAGATGATCCAGGCGGTGATCGGCTCCTTCGGCTATAACATCGAGCTGCTGGACAGCCCCCGGCAGAGCTCGGTGGACGTGGGATTGAAATACGTCAACAATGACGCCTGTTACCCGTCGCTGCTGGTGGTGGGCCAGATCATGCAGGCGCTTTTATCGGGCAGGTACGACACCCATAAGACCGCCGTGGTCATCACCCAGACCGGCGGCGGCTGCCGGGCGACGAATTACATCGGCTTCATCCGCCGGGCGCTGGAAAAGGCCGGCATGGGGCACGTGCCCGTCATATCCATCAGCGTCCAGGGCTTGGAGAGCAACGAGGGCTTCCACATGACCCCTACCATGCTCCTGAAAGCCGCGCAGGCGCTGGTGTACGGCGACCTCTTTATGCGGGTGCTGTACCGCATGCGGCCATATGAGATCGAGCCCGGCTCCGCCGACGCGCTGCACGAAAAGTGGGAAAAAATATGCGTGGACACCCTGCGCGACCACTTCTCCATGGGCCGGTTCCGGAAAAACGTGGAGGGCATCGTCCGGGAATTCGACGCTCTGCCCATCCATGAGGACATGGTAAAGCCACGGGTAGGCGTGGTGGGAGAGATACTGGTCAAGTTCGACCCGGAGGCCAACAACCACCTGGTGGAGCTGTTGGAGAGCGAGGGCGCGGAGGCCGTGGTGCCCGACCTGGTGGACTTTCTGCTCTACTGCTTTTATAATTCCAACTTCAAGGCGGAGCATTTGGGGCAAAAGCGCTCCACGGCGTGGCTGTCCGACCTGGGCATCGAGGCCATCGAGCACATGCGCTCCCATGCCCGCCGGGAGCTGGAGCGCAGCCGGCACTTCACGGCCCAGTCCCGCATCGGCCAGCTCGCCGGGTACGCCAAGGATTACGTGTCCCTGGGCAATCAGACCGGGGAGGGGTGGTTTTTGACCGGGGAGATGCTGGAGCTCATACACAGCGGCACCACCAACATCATCTGCACCCAGCCCTTCGGGTGCCTGCCCAATCATATCGTGGGCAAGGGCGTCATCAAGCAGCTTCGGGCCAGCTTCCCCCAGGCCAACATCATCGCCGTGGACTACGACCCCGGCGCCAGCGAGGTCAACCAGCTCAACCGCATCAAGCTCATGCTGTCCTCGGCCAGGGAGAAAGAAAAAGCCCGCACGGAAAGCGTATCAGAGAGTGTGTCGTAATGCCATGTCGCGCGGTTTCGCGCAAGCGGGAGCGCGACTGGCATCTTTCTGGCATAACAGCGCGCAGCGTCTGTTGTGCCATGTCGCGCGGTTCCGCGCAAGCGGGAGCGCGACTGGCATCTTGACATATTTGTCCGATTCGGACTATAATATGAACTGTAAGAGGGAGTAGTTTGCGCGGGGTCCCTGTCCCGCGTCCGGCGGCTCGTCAGTACGGTCCCGTGGGACCCGGTCCGCCGCAGAAGACTTTTCTGAAACGAGACTTTTACCGCGTCCAGTCATGCGGTAAAAGTCTTTTTTCGTAACGGAAGGAGACGTGTTTATGTCCGTATTGGCTCTGGTCCTGTTCATCCTCACCTACTGCCTGATGATCGCGCTGCCGAAATTCCGGCCCTGGGTGGCGCTGTCCAGCGCGGCGCTGTATGTGCTCCTGGGCTTCGTGTCCCCCGCCGGACTGGGTGGCGCCATCGACTGGAACGTGCTGATGATGCTGGCCGGCACCATGGGCACGGTGAGCCTGTTCATCGAGTCGCGCATGCCCAACCGCATGGCGGAGGTACTGCTCACCAAGACGCCAAACGTCATGTGGGTGGCGGTGGCTATGAGCCTGTTCGCCGGGGTGGTGTCCGCGTTCGTGGACAACGTGGCCACGGTGCTGATGCTGGCGCCGGTAGGTCTGGCCATCGCGAAAAAGCTGAACACCAGCCCCGTGCCGCTGCTTATCTGCATCGCCGTCAGCTCCAATTTGCAGGGCGCGGCCACGCTGGTGGGCGACACCACCAGCATTATGCTGGGCGGCTACGCGGACATGGACTTTCTGGACTTCTTCTTCATGGACGGCAAGTTCAGCATCTTCTGGGCCGTGGAGCTGGGCGCGCTGGTGACCACGCCCATCATCATGTGGATGTTCCGGGACCAGCGCTCGCCGGTGTCCATCCCGGACAGGACCGAGGTCACTAACTTTGTCCCTACATACCTGCTGGTGGGCACGGTGGTGCTGCTCATTTGCGCGTCCTTCATCCCCGGCAAGCCGGCCATTACAAACGGGCTTATCTGCATCGGCGTATTTCTGGTAGGCGCTGTCCACTCCCGGCTGCGGGAGAAGAGCTGGCGTAACGTGAAGCTGGCCTTTCTTGAGATCGACTACCAGACCCTGCTGCTGCTGGCGGGACTGTTCGTGGTCATCGAGGGCATCTCCAACGGCGGCGTCATCAACGCCATCGCGGCGCTGTTCGTCCGGGTGGGCGGGTCCAACCTGTTCGTCATGTACTCCATCATCGTCTGGGGTTCGGTGCTGTTTTCCGCGTTCGTGGACAACATCCCCTATGTGGCCACCATGCTGCCCGTGGTCACGGACATCGCCGTGAGCATGGGATGCTCGCCTATTTTGCTGTACTTCGGGCTGCTCACCGGCGCGACCTTAGGCGGCAACATCACCCCCATCGGCGCCTCGGCCAACATCACCGCCATCGGTATTTTGCGCCGGCAGGGCTACGAGGTCAGCACCAGGGACTTCATGCGCGTGGGCGTGCCGTTTACCCTGGCCGCTGTCATGACGGGCTATCTCTTCTGCTGGTTCGTGTGGAAATGAACGGCTGACACCATCGGGCACCAAAAGTCAGGACAACATGCGGCCTTTCCCGTAAAATGGCGCCAGCACGGAAGGAGGCGGAGCCATGGACTGGGCCACCGGCATCCAGCGGGCGCTGGACTACATCGAATCGCACCTGACGGACGGTGAGCTGGACTACGGCGACATCGCCCGGCAGGCCGCCTGTTCCCCCTTCTACTTCCAGCGCATTTTCGGCGCGCTGTGCGGCATGAGCCTGGGCGAGTACATCCGGGCCCGGCGGCTGACCCTTGCCGGCAGGGAGCTGGCCGCCGGGGGCGCGAAGGTGCTGGACACGGCGCTGAAGTACGGCTACGAGAGTCCGGAGAGCTTCGCCCGCGCCTTTGCCCGCTTCCACGGCGTGACCCCCTCGGAGGCAAGACGGGACGGCTCCCGGCTGCGGTCCTTCTCCCCGCTTTCCGTGCGACTAACACTGAAAGGCGGTACGATCATGGACTACAAGATCGTGGACAAACCCGGCTTCACCCTTTTGGAAAAGGTGGAGCGCCACACCATCGCGGACAGCGAGAACCTGAACACCATCCCGGGGTTCTGGACCCGTGCCCAGGCCGACGGGACCATAGAAAAGCTCCTGTCCCTGGCCTCGGACAAGACCTGTGTCCTGGGCGTGTGCTACGGCAACCGGCCCACCGACGACAAGACCTTCGACTACGCCATCGCGGTCCCCGTCGAGGCGGAAACGCCAGTCCCGGCAGGGTTTCGGCGCACGGCTATCCCCCAGCGGTCCTGGGCGGTGTTCGACTGCGCCGGTCCCATGCCGGACGCCATCCAGAACCTCTGGCACCGGATCATCACGGAGTTCTTCCCCGGCTCCGCCTACGAGCCCACCTATGAGCTGGACGTGGAGGCATACCCCGCCGGGGACATGACGAGCGAGGACTATCACAGCCAGATCTGGGTCCCAATTACCAGAAAATAAAAAACGGAGGCAGGTCATATGACCTGTCTCCTGATTTTTAAAGACGGGAAAACACGGCGTTTTAAGAAAAATCCTCAAAGTCCGTGAATCTCTTGCTCATTGCCCCGTAGCGGAACCGGGCCATCTCGTTTTTCGCCAGCACGTCCGCCTCGCTGCCCCGGTACTGGCAGCGGATGCAGTAATACTCGCCCTTTTCCTTGTCGTAGAACATGTCGATGTCCAGGTCCCGCATGAAGCAGGACGGGCACCGGTAATTCAGTCTGCCCTTTCCAGCCTGAGCCATGTGCTGAACGCCTCCTTTTCTCTCAGTGTGCCCGTATAGCCAAGGGTGAACATGGGACTGAAGGCGTACCCCTCCCGGACATAGCCCGTCTTGTCCCGGCCCTGACACGTCATGGTCACCTTCGTCTTGATGGGCGGCAGGGCACAGTTTACTTCATCAGCCCCGGCCAGCGACGCCTCCCGGCACCGGTAGGCATAGGGGATGACCTCTTTTTCCTGCCCCGCCTGTACGGCCAGGGTCAGGCTGGTCATGTCCTCGGCGTACTCGGTGGTGCCGTAGCAGGCCACCATGTACTCGTTGATGGTGACCGCCGCTTCGGGGTCGCTCATGGACAGCACCCGCCGCTCGATGCGCACCTGGCCCGTCCCCTCCGGGAAGGTGAACACGGTTTGCAGCTTCACGGTCAAATCGGAAAACTCTATCTCCACCGGGTCCAATGTCAGCACCCTGTCCGTGCAGACCTGGGAGAAGTGTCCGTGGGTCCGGCAAAGACACAGGTCCACTTCCTCGCCGTTGTGGCAGATCTTGGCGCTGCGGATGGTGCCCTCCCCGGCGTAGTGGGTGAAGTACCCGGCGCGGTATTTCTCCTGTATCAGGAAGGGGTAGCTGGCGTCCTGGACGTGGGGCGTGCCGATGCCCACGGGCCACTCCAGCTTGGCCGCGTAGGGCCGCAGGTCCACGATGGCCCCGCCCTGGTCCATGTTCACACACACCCGCATGTAGGGGTCGCAGTACCAGAAAAGCTGCTTGTCGCTGCCGTAGAGGATGTCCCGCCACAGGGCGCACTCCGGCTCGGTGTAGTGCTTCTTCTCCCGGTAAAAGTCGGCGAACTCGCTCATGGTCATGTCCGTGAGCTTGCCCTCTTTTTTGAGCTGGCCGTAATAGGCGCAGCCGTCCTCATAGGACTTTTTCAGAAGCTCATACGGCGCCTCCCACCGGCCCATCTTGTTCATCCAGCCGGGACCGACAAACATCATGTTGTAGGCGTAGCCGTTGTTGAATTTGGCCAGGTGCCGGTACTGGTCGATGAGGTTGTAGAGATAGGGATACTCCCAGGTCTTGGTGTCGTAGATCATGCCCCGCAGCACGTTTTGCGGGTGGGTGCCGAAGTTGGAGCCGTTGCCGTCGTAGCACGCCAGCAGGTCCCGGGAAAGGTGGGGGATGGCCACGATGCCGCTGTCCTCCGCCTCGTTCGCGGCGGGGGCGTGGGTATTCTGCTTCGACGGTATCCAGGGGGCCCATGGTCCGCCGTCCATGAAGGTGTACCAACTGTTGTTGCAGGTGTGGTAGGCCTTGGGTCCTTCCTCCCAGCAGGTGGCCACGGCGCACTTCACGGATGGGTACTCTGCCTTGATGAAGTTTATCAGGTCCGCGTCCATGTAGTAGGACCCGGTGGACTCGGGGTAAAACCCGAACCGGTCGTGGAACTTGCCGAATACATCCCGGACGATGGTCTTCTTCTCCTCCATCGAGAACATCCAGATACAGAAGTCCTTGGTGTGGTACTTCTCCCGGAACTGCTCGCAGGGAAGTCCCAGCAGGCTCAGAGATATCTCGTCGCCGTATTTTTCGTGGTGCTCCTTGGCCAGCGCCACGGCCTCGTCGTTGAAAAGGCTGGCGTAGGTCATTTGGATGGTGGTCTTGAGCCCATTCTTGTGGGCGATGGCCTGTTGGGTCTTGAAGATGTCCAGGCTCTCGGTCAACAGCGCACCGCGGCCGATGTCCTCCGCCTTGCCCTGGCCCGTGACCTTCTCGGCGTACTCCGGCACCATCTCCGGCCGGTGGACGATGTTGACGATGAACCGATCCATAGACGGTCTCTCCTTTCATCTTGTGTTTCGTATTTCGCTTTGGGAATTTCTAGTGTATAATACCCTCATGTTATATCAACAAATCTTAGTCTCGTCAAGCGGAGGGTTTGCCAATGACGGAAAAACTGCTGTACGGCGCGGCCTATTACGCCGAGTACATGCCCGAAGAGCGCATCGACGCTGACATGCAAATGCTCGCCGACGCGGGCTTCAATGTCATCCGCGTCGCGGAGTCGGCCTGGAGCACCTGGGAGCCAAGGGACGGGGAATTTGACTTCTCCCTGCTGCTGCGGGTGCTGGACGCGGCGCAGAGCCACGGCATAAGCGCGATCGTGGGCACGCCAACCTACGCTATCCCTGCGTGGCTGGCCAAAAAATACCCGGACATCCTCTCGGATACCCACGCCGGCCCCAGCCGCTACGGGCCAAGGCAGAATTTCGACATCACCCACCCCGGCTACCGCTTCCACGCCGAGCGCATCATCCGCCGTCTGGCGGAGGCGGTGAGCGGCCATCCGAGCGTGATAGGCTGGCAGCTCGACAACGAGACAAAGCCCTACGACACCTGTTCCCCTCGCGCGCAGGCGCTGTTCAGGGACTGGCTCCGGGACAGGTTCGGCACGGCGGAGGCGCTCAACCGGGAGATGGGTCTTGCCTACTGGTCCAATTCCCTGGGGATCTGGGACGACCTGCCCGACGTGCGCGGGACCATCAACGCCAGCCTGGGCGCGGAGTACCAGGCGTTCCAGCGGCACCTGGTGACGGAGTTTCTCCTGTGGCAGCGGGCCATCCTGGACCAGTACCGCCGGCCGGACCAGTTCGTCACCCACAATTTTGATTACGCCTGGCGGGGCTATTCCTACGGGTACCAGCCGGACGTGGACCAGTTCGACGCCGCGGCGGCCGTGACCGTGGCCGGGTGCGACATCTATCACCCCGGCGCGGGGGAGCTGACCGGTGCGGAGATCGCCTTCGGCGGCAACGTGGCGCGGGGGCTGAAAAAGGCCAACTATCTGGTCCTGGAGACCCAGGCCCAGGGTCCCCTCGGCCGCCTTCCCTACCCCGGCCAGCTCCGCTTGCAGGCTCTCAGCCACTTAGCCTCCGGCGCGGACGGCGTGGAATACTGGCACTGGCACAGCATCCACAACGCCATAGAGAGCTATTGGAAGGGTGTGCTGAGCCACGATATGGCCCCCAACGAGACATACCGGGAGTGCGCCGCCATCGGTGCGGAGCTCAAAGCCCTGTCCCCAAACGTGCTGCACCTTAATAAGCGCTCCCGCGTGGCCGTGATGGTGAGCAATCGGTCCCTGACGGGCCATCAGTGGTTCCCCGCCGCACCCATGAACACCGCACCCCAACACGACTACAACGACTACCTGCGCTGGCTGTGCGACAGCCTCTACCGGCTCAACATAGAATACGACGTTATTTCTGACGCAGAGCGGGACTTCTCCGCTTACGACCTTCTGGTCCTGCCCAGCCTTTACGCCGCGACCGAGGACCTGCTGCGGGCCGTGGACGGCTATGTAAAGAGCGGCGGGCGCCTGCTGGCCTCCTTCCGCACGGGCTTCGCGGACGAGTATCTGAAAATTTACCACGACGCTCAGCCCCATATGCTCACGGACTGCCTGGGGCTGACCTACGACAGGTTCACCTTCCCCGAGCCGGGCACGGCGCTTGTCTCCGACAGCATAAAACTGCCCGCGCACGTGGCCGTGACGGACTGGATGGAGCTTATCGAGCTGCGGGGCGCAAAGGCACTGTGCACGTACCAGCACCCGGTGTGGGGCGGCGTGCCAGCCGTGACGGTGCACGCCTACGGCGCCGGTCAGGCCGCATATCTGGGCGCGTACTTTGACCCTGATGGCTTAGACGCGGTGCTGGAGACTCTGCTGCCTCAACTGGGCGTGGCCGTGCCGCAGGAGCGCTTCCCGCTGGTGATCCGCCGGGGGACCAACGCAAAGGGGCGTGAAGTCGTGTTTACCATGAACTTCTCCGGCGAACCTCTGACCGTGGAAAAGCATCCCGCCGGCGTGTTTCTGCCGGAGAACGAGGCGATCGCCGAAAACGTCCCGTTCACGCTTCCCCCCTGGGGCGCGCGGGTGCTGGCGATTTAATATCTCTCCTTATAAAAGGCCCCCCTGTGTAAGGGGGCTGGCATGCGTTAGCATGACTGGGGGTTGTCCTTGGACGTACGGCAATCCCCCCGGCCGCCGATGGCGGCCACCCCCCTTTGACAAGGGGGCTTACAAAGCGGAAAAGGATTTAAATATCTCTCCCCCAGTCAGCGCCAAAGGCGCTGACAGCCCCCTCGTCAGAGGGGGCCGGCCCCTTTGGGGCCGATTCGGGGGCGAAGCCCCCGCCTCCCTCTGACGAGGGAGGTGGCGCGGCTTCGCCGCGGCGGAGGGAGAGAAACATTAGAATCCAACGCTGTCTCCGGCATTGTCGGAGACTCCTTTTTATTCCTCCGGTAACTCGATCAGATACTCCAGCGCCCGGTCGTGGAGCTGGTCCGCGCCGGTGCGGGAGACCAGATAATACTCCTGATCGTTCACCGCGCACAGGTAGTGCACGCTGTCGTAGGCCAAAAACCGGACCGTCACCTCCGGCCATGGCCCGTTATCCTGCCGGAACGTCAGGGTGAACAGCTCTCCCCGGCCGTCGGTCACGTCCGTGCGGCTGTCCGCCGTCAGCTCCGCCGCCTGCCGCAGCCAGGCGGAAACCAGTGTCGCGTCCAGGCTCCTGCTCCCCAGGGTGAAGATATCCTCCGCTTCCTCGTCGGCCGTCGGCTCGGACACGGAGCGGATGACCTCATACTCTTCCCCGTCCAATTGCAGGGTCATGCTCTCCAGCTTATCCCAATCCAGCGGGCAGGGGGTCAGGGGCCGCATGGCGGCAAAGTCCGGGTACATGAGCCCGTCCAGCACCGTGCCCGCCACGCGGTAGACCATCTTGGACCCACCCAGGCGCACGTATACGTCCGCGCCGTCGTAGGCGCCAAATTCCAGGGTGAAGCTCTCCCGCTCCCCGCTGTCAGTCCGGTAGCCTACCCGGACCGTGCCCTGGGGCTCGTCCAGGCCGTACTCGGCCATATCGGACCCGTCCCAGCTCTCGCACTGGGCAAGCTGGATGTCCGTCGCCAGGTCGTACAGCGCCGCCACCTTTTCCGTGTCCAGGGGCATGAGGGGCTGCTCGTCCGCGTCCAGCAGGAACCAGGGGTCCGCGTCCGTGTACCACACGTCCGCCGCGTCGTCCAGGTCCCGCAGGGTGTAGTCCCCCGCGCCGGACTTGACCGCCAGCTCCGTCACCGCCGCCACGTCCTGGGGGGTCGATTCCAGGGCCAGGATGTCGTCGATGCCGGTCTGGAAGGTCTGGGCCAGCATGGTGCCCTCCACGTAGACCGTGTCCTCCCCGTTCAGGCGGATGTAATAGGCCCCGTTGGGGCTGGGGTTGCCCACGTCGTAGGTGTTCACCTTGTCCGCCGTGGCGGCCACGATGGTGAAGGCCGGGTCCGCCAGGCCGTACTGGTCAAAATCCGTCACGTCCGTGATCACCGTCTCCGCCGTGGCATTGGCAGCAGCCGCCGCCAGAGGCGCTACCGCCGTCTGGTCGATGGGACAGTCGGCGTCGTTGGCGTTGATCCATGTCCCATCCTTCCGCTTCAGGCTCACCGCGTCGCCGAAATAATCCCAGGCCAGGGCCGTCAGCTCCTCCTCCGGACCCACGGAGATGTCCGTGTGGGCATGGGCCGCCTCCGCCGTGACAGCCTGCTCCCTGTCGGAGAACGTCTCGGCCAGATACCAGGCCCCCACCAGCACCGCCAGCGCCGCCAGCAGCACCGCCAGCCTCGCTCCGCGCTTCATCAGCGCCGCCTCCTTCTAATGAATATCCCCACGCCCGCCGCCAAAAACAGCACCGGGACCACGATCGCCATCGCCACCTTCAACACGCCCGCGGCGCTGTCCGTGAAAAACATACGCTCGCCCGACAGAGTCTTGGGGTGGATGGATATGCTTTGCTCCTGCTTGACCAGCCAACTGACGCCGTTCAAAAACAGGTCTTCGTTGGCCCCGGCCACAAAATCGCTGTTCTCCGCCTCCATGAACTGATCGGAGGTAAAGACCACCAGCCTTGCGCCCGTATCGGTATTCTCCGACGCCGCCCCCAGCAGGAACGGGCCGGTCCTGTCCCCGTCCGCCTTTTCGTAGCTGTCCACGCCCTCCACGTCCAGCTTGAGGTAGCTGGTGTCCGAGCTGGTGAGCAGGGCCGTCACCGCGGCGTGGCTGTCATCGGACACCACCATTGCCTGGCTGTCCGGCATGGCCACGACCAGCTTTCTCTCTAGCAGCGGGGTGGTTATCTCGTGCCGGCCGATGGTGGGCAGCACCAGGTCGATGTAGCCGTAGCTATAGTACCGGCTGTCGGACTCCATCACATAACCCCCCAGGTAGTCGATGCCGAAGTCCGCCAGCAGCGATTTGAAATTGGGCATGTCCTCAGAGGAATAGGCGGTGGTCACCAGAAGCTGCCCGCCACGGTCCGCGTAGTCCTCCAAAAGTCCCAGCTCCCGCGCGGTGATATCCCGCGCCGGGGCTAAAATCGCCAGCACCGCGCAGTCGGCCGGCACGGCCTCGGCCGAGACCAGGTTCAGCTCCTGGACCCGGACGTTTTCCAGCTCGATGGCGGACAGGACATCGTCCGACACCCCGGTCTCCCCGTGGCCGGTCAACGTGTACATCACCGGCTGGTCGTCGCTGGTCACGGACAATATGGCCGCCGTCAGCTTTTCCTCCCCGGTGAACACGTCCAGATATTCCTGCTGGTAATATTGCAGGTAGTAAGTGTACATCTCGTAGTCGGAATAGGTCCACACATCGGAATAGGGTATGTAGATGCTCCGGTCCCCGCAGACCACGGCCAGGCTGTTGCTCTCCACCGTCTGGTCCGTATAATCGGCGGCGAAGCTGGGGTAGCGCACCGGGTCGACTTTGGTCACGGTCACCCGGTCAAATTCGCCGTACTTGCCCAGTACCTGCTCCATGGTGTTGTTCTCGTGGCCTTCCTCCACCAGCCAGTACACGTCCACGTCCTTGTCCAGGGTGGCCAAGATCTGCTCCGTGCCCTGGGAGATGGAATAGAGCTTGTTGGCCGTCCAGTCCAACTGGGTGACGGACGCCGGCAAAGCGTTCACCGCCAGGTTCGCCACCACCGCCATAGCGATGACCAAGATCGCGGCGAACACGCTGTAGGCCCCCGCCCGCCAGGGACGGGTCTTGAACGAGCCTTTCAGCCTTTGCAGAAGGTTTTTCACGACGCCCACCTCCTGCGCTCCATGGACTGGACCGTCAAAAAGACGAATACCGCCGCCACGGTGACATAGTAGACGAGGGAGCGTATGTCGAATATATCATAGGTGAAGCTGTCGAATCTGTCGAAAACGGCCAGCTGCCCCAATACGTCGGCAAAAAGTCCGCCGAATTTGCCGGGCCACAGGGCGTAGCATACCCCAAGGCCCCCTTCCAGCGCCAGGGAGAACGCCAGGGCAAAGCCGGGGTTTCGCGTCATGCGCCATAGGATGATACCCAGCAGCAGCGCCAGCACCGCGAAGGCGAGTAAACTGGTCAGCGCCGAGGACGACACGTAGCTTGTCAGCGGCGAGAGGAAGTAGAGAAGCAGCATCACCAGAAAGCACGCTCCCGCCGCCAGACCCACGCTCTCCATGAGGCTGGATATAAACAGCCCGATGGCCGCCAGCGCCATTCCCAGGAAGAAAAACCCTGCCATGGCCCCGTAGGCGGCCTTCAGGGGGATGGCCCCGCTGGTGGCCATGCCGTTCACGATGGGCGGGTACAGGCACAGGACCGCCAGGGGCATGGCCATCACCGTCACCAGCGCCAGATACTTGCCCAGCACGATCTTCGTCATGCTCATGGGCAGGCTGTAGAGAAGCTGGTCCGTCTTCTGGTGCCGTTCCTCCGCCACGGAGCGCATGGTCAGCAGGGGGATGCCGGGCAGGTAGATGAACGTCAGGCTCCCCAGCACGGTGGTGAAGTCGATGGACCCCTGCAGGTGGATGGCCATGACGTAAATGCCGCCGAACAGGAGCATCAGCGCGCCGTATACATAGCCGGTCAGGCCGTTCAACTGGCTGTCCAGCTCCTTTTCATAGATGGCCGCCATGATGTCTGCCTCCTTTCCCCGCCTCGACGGGACTGTCCGCCGCCGGATCGTCCGCTTCCTGGGTCAGGGCCAAAAACACGTCCTCCAGACTGGCCTGCTCCCGCTCCAGGCGCAGCACCGGGATGCGCCTGTCGCTGAGGGCGAAGCTGAGCCTCTCGTCCATGTCCTGCGCCTGGCCGGCCACGGATACCTCCAGCCGGCACCGGCCGGCGCCGTCCTCCCGGGCCGTTACCTCCAGCACGCCGGGGACCGGTTCCAACGCCTCTCTGGCCTCCAAAACTCCCGCCTTGGCCGTGATGTGATAGGTCGCCCGGCCGGCGAACTGTTCCTCCAGCTCCGCCAGGGTCCCGCTTGCCACCAGACGGCCCTTGTGTATCATCAGCACCTTGTCGCAGACCGTCTGTACCTCGCTCAGGATGTGGGTGGATAAGATTACGGTCCTGTCTTTGCCCAGAGAGCGGATGAGCTGGCGTATCTCCACGATCTGTAAGGGGTCCAGCCCCACCGTGGGCTCGTCCAGTATGACCACGGACGGGTCGGCCAGCAAGGCCTGGGCAATGCCCACCCGCTGGCGGAAGCCCTTGGACAGGTTGCGGATGAGCCGGTCCGCCACCTCGACTGTGCCGGTGACGGCCAGCACCCGGTCCAGCTCCTTTTCCAGCGCCGGTATCCGCACGCCCTTGGCACGGGCCACAAAGGAGAGGTATTCCCGCACCGTCATGCCCGTATAAAGAGGCGGCTGCTCGGGCAGATAGCCCACTTTGGCCTTGGCCTTCACCGGCTGGTCGAAGATGTCAAAGCCGTCGATGGTGACTTTCCCCTCCGTGGCGGCCAGGCACCCGGCCAGAATGTTCATGGTGGTGCTCTTCCCGGCCCCGTTGGGACCCAGAAAGCCGTAGACCACGCCGCTTTCCACCGTGAAGGTCAGGTCCTCCACCGCCGTGCGGCCGCCGTATCGCTTTGTAAGGTGGCTCACCTCGATCATAAAGCCGCCTCCTTGTCCTTGAAAAATGCTTGTTTATTGTACACCCGCCGGGCAAGGGTTTTGTGACCGAATGATGAAGTTTTTGGAAAAATATAAAAAGAGGACGCGCTTGCACGCGTCCTCTCGGGTTCTGTAGCTGCTAAGCCAGTCAAATATATATCCAGCCGGAACCGCCGCACTTGGGGCAGTCCACTTCCCCGCTGCCATAGCACTTTCTACAATACGTGTGGCTGTGGTTGATGCCGAAGGAGACGCCCTCCCGGCCGCTGCCATCGCAGGCGGAACAGGTGACCTTGCCGTCTCCGAAGCACTTCGTGCAGGGGATCCTGTAGCCGGAGCCGGAGCTGCCGGAGGAGCTGGAGCTGCCGGAGCTGCTGCCGGAACTGGACCCGCCGGAGCTGCCGGAGCCGGACGGCGAGTACGTGGCGGACACGCCGGTGGTGTTATAGGCGCTCACGTAGTCGCCTTTGGCGTTCATGCACCGCACCGTGAACGTATACCTTGTCCCCTGGACGGCCTTTTTCCAGGTATAGCTGGTGGCGGAGGTGGAGGCCAGCCGTTTCCAGTTTCCGGAGCCGGTCTTGTAAAAGACCTGGTATTTGGACGCGCCTGCCACCTTGTCCCAGCTGACCGTGATGCCGCCGGAGCCGTTGTACGCGCTCACCTTCGGCGCCGCCACATAGGTCAGGCTCTTGCCGGCGGTGTCATAGGCGCTGACGTAGGTCTTCCCGTCGGCGGCCAGGCACCGGACCGTGAAGGTGTATTTCGCCCCGCTCTTGGCGTTGCGCCAGACAAACTCGTTGGAGCTGGTGTCCCCCAGCTTTACCCAATTGCCCGTGGCGGTCTTTCCGAACACCCGGTACTGGACCGCGCCGGACACCTTTTTCCACTTGACGGACACGCCGTTTTCCGCGCATTTGACGCTGGTCAACTGAGGCGCGGCGCCGCCGGAGAGCAGCTTGCCCGTATCGCTGTAGTCGCTCACATACGTCTTGCCGGCCTTGTCCACGCACCGGACCGTGAAGGAATAGATCGTGTTGCTCTTGGCCTGGGTCCAGGTATAGCTGGTCTTTGTGGTATCCCCCAGCTTTCTCCATTTCCCGTCGCCGATCTTGTAAAACAGCCGGTACCGGACCGCGCCGGTCACCTTGGACCAGGACAGCTTCACGTTCTTGCCGCTCCATACCGCCTTGGATATCTTCGGCATATGGGTGTGGGTGATGGACTTGCCGGTCTGGTCATAGTCGCTGACATACTCCCCGGCGGCGGTCATGGCCCGGACCGTGAAGGTGTAGGTCTTGCCGCTGGCGGGCTTTTTGCAGGTATAGGAGGTCTCCGCCGTATCCGCCAGCCGCTTCCAGCTCCCGGCGCCGGCGGACTTATAGAACACCCGGTACTGGGCAGCGCCGCCTACGGCGTCCCAGCTGACCTCGATGCCGTTGCCCGCGTTGCGCACCGTGAGCTTTGGCGCGCCGGTGATGGGCGAGAGGGTGCCTGTCTCGTCCCGTGCGCTCTCCGTCCCCACATGATAGCGCCATCCGCCGCTGCTGACGGCCTGGACGGTGAAGTAATAGACCGTATTGGCGTCGCCTGCCCAGGTATAGCTGGTGGAGCCGGTGGTATACCCGTGCTCCCAGGTATCCCTGGAGGAGCTGATCTTGCTCCATCCCTGCCCCGTGCCGGTGCGGTAAAACACGTCGTATACGGCCGCGCCGGGCACCTCCTGCCACTGGATGGTGATGCCGTCGTCCCCCCGAACCACCGAGGTGATCACAGGCGCGGCCAGATACAGCTTCGTATCCACATCCCTGTCGTAGGCGCTGGCATAGCCGTCCTGGTCCACATATTGCAGGGAGAAGGCGTACGACACGCCGCTGACAGCGCCGGTCCAGACATAGGAGGTGTCCGTCGTCTCCGTCAGAAGCGTCCAGCCGGACTGGTCGCCGCTGGCTATGCAATAGATCCGGTACCCGATGGCCCCCTCTATGGCTTTCCAGCCCAGCTTGACGCCCGCCATGTCGCTGCCCCAGGACGGTCCCGCCGGCGGGTCCAGATAGCGGATGGTCTTGCCGGCCTCGTCAAAAACGCCGTCCTGCCCGTTCGCACCCACGCACTGCACCGAATAGGCGTAACGCGTTCCGTTGCCCACGCGCTCGTCAAACCAGGACACGCTGGAGCTGCGACAGGTGCTCTTCAGCTCCCAGACGCCTCCCTCGTTCATACGCCAGATCTTGTAGCTCACAGCCCCCTCCACGGGCTCCCAGGTCACGCGTACCCCATCGTCCGTGGTGTTGTAGTTGCCGCTGCTGGTGAACCCATAGTGGGTGGTCACGCTCTGCCAGTTCTCCACGTTGTACGTGGGCACAGGCAGAAGCGCGGGCGCAGGCTCCGCCGTGGCTTCCGTTTCCGCCGCAGGTTCCGGCTCGACCGTCATTTCCGGTTCTGCTGTGACCTCCGGCTCTTCCGTGACCTCGGGCTCCGGGGACACTTCCGGTTCCGCTGCCGCCTCCGGCTCGACCGTCACCTCCGGCTCCGCCGTGACCTCCGCCTCCGCCTCCGCGGGCGCTTCCTCCGCCAGCGCGGGGACCCAAAGCGAGACCGCCGCCAGCAGCGCCAAAAGAAGGCTCAATGCGCGCTTGACCATGGCACATCCTCCCTTTATATAGTTTTATATAAAGATTATAATCACCCGGCTATCCCCTGTCAACGATTTCCAGTCCCCGGCCGAGGTTGCAAATCCGGCGGCGGTGTCATATAATGGCGGCTGACGGTCAATTACCCTTGGGAGGACGAGCCTTATGCGGATGCGAAACAAGAAAAACCTCATCCCCCGGATGGAAAAATGCGCGGCGGTGCAGGTGTTTGACCCGGCGGCGCTGAAGGGCCGGTGGGCCGAGCTGCTGCCCGGCTGCCGGGAGATTCGGGCCGAGATGGGCTGCGGCAAGGGGGCCTTCACCGCCGGCGTGGCAAAGGCTGACCCGGACGCGCTGCTGGTGGCGCTGGAAAAGGTGCCCAACGCCATGGTCACTGCCATGGAGCGGGTGTGCCGGGAGGAAATACAAAACGTGCGCTTCATCGACACGGACGTGGCGAACCTGCCGGACATATTCGCACCGGAGGAAGTGTCGGTCATCTACATCAACTTCCCGGACCCCTGGCCAAGGAAACGGGAGGCCAAGCACCGGCTCACCGCTCCCGAATTTCTGGCCATGTACTGGGACGCGCTGCCAGTGGGAGGCCGCATCGAGTACAAGACCGACCAACCCTGGCTGTTCGACTGGTCGCTGGAGCAGTTCGCCGCGCTGGGCTACGAGCTGCGGGATATCACAAGGGACCTGCATGCCAACGGTCCCGTAGGCGTCATGACCAACTACGAGGCCAAATTCCATGAGCAGGGCATCCCCATCCACCGGTGCGTGGCGGTCAAGACCCGCGCCGAGCACGCCCCCCTGCCGGAGACGGAGCGGCGGCACGCCCCCCTGGAGGCGGCCCATGAACCGTAAAATCGCCGGCCGGATGGCCGCGCCCGACGTGCTGCGGGTGTTCAGCATCTTCATCGTAGCCTGGTTCCACATCTGGCAGCAGAGCTGGCTGGACCCCGGCTTCATGATTGGAAATCATTATGTAAACTTGCAGAACGTGGTCCGCCACGGGTACATGATGGTGGACGAGATGCTGCTGCTGTCCGGGTTCCTGCTGGCGCTTCCCGTTGCGCGGCGGGCGTTAGACGGCACACCGGCCGATGCCATCGAGCCGCCGGAGGCGTTTTACCGCAAGCGGTTCTGGCGCATCGTACCGTCCTATTACCTGGTTATTATGTTAATGTTCCTCTGGGCGCTGCCCCAGGGGCTGTACCGCTCCGGCTGGGCAATGCTGAAAGACCTGTGGGCCCATTTGACGTTCACCCACACGCTGTTTTACGACAGCTACCTGCTCTCGCCACTGTCGGGGGTGCTGTGGACGCTGGCGGTGGAGGTGCAGTTTTATCTCCTGTGGCCGCTCATTGCCCGCGCCTATGTCCGGCGGCCGGGGCGCACATGCCTGGCGCTGGTGGGGCTTGCTTTCTCCTACCGGATCTGGGTCTACGGGGAGGCCGACTGCTCCATGTACTTCAACCAGCTCCCCGCTCAGTTGGACCTGTACGCCTGCGGCATGGGCGCGGCCTGGCTCCTTGCCCGCATGGAGCGGGAGGGCATGCCGGCGGACGTGCACCGGCGCATCATAGCCCCGCTGGGCATGGTCCTGTGCTTGGCGGGCATGCTGGCGATCATGTACGTCCAGCCCATCGGCAACTACGAGGCCATCCGTCACGGCCAGATGAACTGGCGGCTGCCCCTGGGGCTCTTAGGCGCGAGCTTTCTGCTGTGCGGGAGTATGGCGCCGCAGAAGCTGGCGCGGGCGCTGGGCAATCCCGTCACCCGGTTTCTGGCGGACATCTCCTTCAACTTCTACATGACCCACCAGTTTCTGGCGCTTAGGCTTAAAGACCTGCACATCCCGCCGTATACGGCGGAGCTTCCTAACCAGGCCTACGAACAGCCCTGGCAATTGCTGTACACGCTGGCGTGCTTCGGCTTTGCGGTGCTCTTGTCCGCCGGCCTCACCTACCTGTGGGAAAAGCCTATACGGTGGCTCGGACTGCGGAAGCATTGAAAATAACCCCTCCGGCCTGCACCGCCCCGCAAAAAACGGACAGTAGACAAAAGGCCCCCTGTTGTAGGAGAATGACCACGACAGGGGGTATTG
>CANQQB010000023.1 GCA_947625845.1 uncultured Oscillospiraceae bacterium | reverse complement strand
TTGATACGGTTATTGAACTCGCCGGTCAGTGTTTGAATATGGGTTTTGAAATTGCACTTGATGATGCAAGTCAGAACAACAAGGTGTTTAGCCCTCCAAACTGGACTAAGGCAAAAGCCTCCTTGCGTGATATCCGCACTGCCGTAAAGCAGTACCTGATGACCGTGAGAATGACACCCGGTGGGAAGGATATACTCGACAAGTTGAATACGGGTCTCAAAATGTCAAATGATGATTTTGAATCCCGCTGGAGTGCAGACTAAACCTTTTATGTTTTTCTACACAATTTAAGGATACCCATACTTTTTAAGGATTGCCCTTTAGTGGTTTCGGAAAGGAGGCGCAGCCGGAATGAGCACAGAGACAGCAACAGCATATTGGAGCAATTTTACAGGCCGGATTGCGTTTGCCAGAATCCGCAAAAGCCCTGAAATCAAGCCTTTTCACGGGCATCGGAGCACATGTTCAGGAAAAGCACATGGTATCAAAGATAGAGTCTTGTTAGACGAGACATGCGGGAGCGGGGGATTGCTTGTAGGAGCAAAAAACAATAGTGAGGTGATGTGGAGTGAACAAAGATCCATTTAAGGAATATATCAAAGAATCTGAGCCTGCAAAGCGGGACAAGGGCTATGCATGGCATACCGCCATTGGCCTGCAGGCGGTTGACGGACTGAAAACATCAGAATATCTGGTGCACACGGCTGTCCGCAATATCGAAGGCGAGATTTCCTTTGAAGAAGCAAATGCGCTTTTGCAGACCTACTACGAAGAAAATCCTACCCGTGATGCGTCAGATCGTACAGAGGAAGCCGACAAGGTTTCCGCACGGATTGCTGCGCTGCTTTCCGAGCGTGCTTTTAGTTTCACACCTAATGAATACATCTCCATTCACAGAAAGCTGTTTACCGGTATCTATTCCCATGCCGGACGCATTCGGGATTATAACATCACGAAGAAGGAATGGGTGCTGAATGGCGAAACTGTACTCTACGGCAGTGCCACGGAGTTGCGGGCGACATTGGACTATGATTTCTCGGAGGAGAAGAAGTTCTCTTATAAGAACCTCTCGATGGATGAGATCATCCACCATCTTGCGTTTTTTGTTTCCAGACTGTGGCAGATCCATGTTTTCTGTGAGGGAAACACCAGAACGACGGCGGTATTCTTCATCAAGTATCTGCGCACGTTGGGCTTTGATGTGACAAACGATATTTTTGCTGAGAACGCTTGGTATTTTCGTAATTCGCTGGTCAGGGCAAATTACAATGACCTGAAAAACGGCATTCACGAAACAACGGAGTTTCTTGAGGTATTCCTCCGCAATCTTCTACTGAACGAGAACCATCCGCTTCATAATCGGACATTGCACATCAGCGGCACATTCAAAGAACCGGAAAAAGTGAACATTGACTCTGAAAAAGCGAACATTGGAGAGGGAAAAGTGAACATTGAAGAGGTATTCACATCAAAGACCGCTTCGCATGTTCGCAAATTACAAGAGGCTTTAGGCACAGAAGCTGCATTCGGAAGGTCGGATGTGGAGCGTGTGCTCAGTTTGAAGCCGACAAGATGCACTGCCTTGCTGCGTGAAATGGTAGAGCATGGGATCATTGAACCGGTGTCCGGACACGGAAAAGGCAAGTATCGCTTCCGGCAGCAATAGAGTTGAGGCGATGGGATTTCAGACTTATTCCATCAGAGCGAAGTCTTGAAGCGGTCGGCAAATCTGTGGATTTGCATATTATAGGTAGGAGCAAGGTCTTTGACCTGTTTCCGAGAACGTACAAGGGTAAAAATCGGTGTGCTTTAAGGGAAAAACACGCTTTGATAAATTCCCGCGAACGACCGTTAAAATCTGACATCAATCTGGAGCAATCGAGCCATGTGGAGACGGTTGTTCAACTTTCCAAGGGAGAAATCCAGTCAAAGAAAATCAGGGTTGACTTCTCTCTGGAGGATATGGATATGTCCGGCTTCCAGAAAGGCGCGACCTATGGAGAGATCAAGGCTTATGTGAAAGAGCATACCGGGCTCACGGTTTCTTCCCTCTACATCGCGCAAGTGAAACAAAAGTGCGGGATTATTGAACGGGAGAATTATAATAAGCCCAAGTCGGAGAACGCCAAACAGCCACAATGCCCGCCGGAGAAAGAGGCGGCGATCAGGGAGGCGTTGAAGCACTACTACATGATCAAAACATAACCAGGTTACAAATGCACGACTGAAACCTACTCCCTTAAGGGATATGGCAATCACTTTCTCAAATTAAAATAGTTGTTTAAGGTAGTTGCCCTCACTAAACTAGTGGAAATATCTGGTAGTCAAATACCAGTCGCTCATTAACACATATAACTCTACATAATTCATTAATTACAGACACATCAGGGTGGCCATAATTGTTCGTCAAGCCAAATGAAAGCACATTAATGATTGCGTTCAAACTTGAGAAGTAATTTGAATCATTTTCCTTAGAACCATGATGGGGATATTGAAGAACAGCAATACGCTCTTTGCCTTGGCCTTTATACATATCTAACATATGAAGACTTTCGCCATTTCTTATGAATAAATCGCCTGTGAGAAGTGTATTCCAATGAGCGTATATAAACTTTGGAAAAAAGCGATCAAGATAACTTGGCTGTACTAATAGCAATCCTGGGTTGACAGGACCATGTAAGAGAACAACGGAAGTCCGATTAATTGCGTTAGCCCCTGAATTAATGCACTTAATGATATACTTCAATTCTCTAGTAAGTGACTTACTCTTCAGCACACCTTCCAGCGTTGTATTTTTGCTATGTAAAAAAGATTTAATGGACCTGTAATAATAATCCACCATATCTGGAGCAATTTTCAAATTTTCAAATTCAAATACCCAATCAAAATCTTCTATTATCAATTGTGTTTCGCGCCTAAGATAAACAACATTTGTACCATCATATGTTGCTGAATTCAGAATGCTATTTCGATCAATGTTGATTTCAGGTACTTCATCAATGGACATCTCAGTTCTTGACATTTCCATTTCTTCATTACCTTCGGAACCAAGAAGAAGCACGTTTTGCACACCCTTTGACACAAACCAGCCAATTGGGTCTGCATATAAATCTCTAAGGAAACCATCACTATACTCGCTCTCAATTTGAGATAACTGTCTGAGTTGTTCGCTGATATATGGTATTACGACAGTATTCACATCTACTCTATCTAACAACGATTCAAGTCCGCTTATATGATCATCGTGAAAATGCGACACAACTAATAAGTCCAACTTTCTTCTGCCTTGCTTATTTGGCAGAAGCAGCTTGAAATCAGAGATTTCCCTTTCAAGAAAATCTTTTGATGAGCTTGTCCCACAATCATATACAAAGCAAAACGTGTTCCGACCATTTTTTCCGTGGCCTTTCTTACTTAGTATGCCTGAGTAAAACAGTCCTTGACCGACATTGTGAAACCGAAACGAACCCTTAATATTTGTTGTTATCACTTCTGACTCTTCCTCTTCCTCGAACTCTTCGTCAGGATCTTCATCTTGCATTTGAGTCTCCTTTCATGCTGTTACAAGCTATGATATTAGAATTAGCATTATACAGACTTATTGTTAGTAGCAAAACACGTCTCCAAACGGTTGGTGGCTCTCGTGTCACAAATCACTTACGCTGACATTAAGTAATGAATACCTGGAACACGAATCACCGTTTAAAAAAAATTACGCGCTTATTCCCTGAAGCATATTTGAGTTATATAGATCAATACTGATTTTCACTATTCGATTACCGCTCTTCGTTTGACTATAATTCACATAAGTGCCGAGCCATGATGTTAAGCCACATTCTGGATCTAATAGCATTTCTGCATATTCGGAGAATACTGGATCGTCAAAATGAATAAGTATTTGCTTCATGCCAGAATAACATATAAATTTTAAGTAAACATTATCTACTACATATGGCATAGATATTGCACGTCGATGCCGCCTATCACGGCAGAACCCCTTAATTGGGTCAATCGAATCAACTAATGCCAATAGGTACAATACAGGATTATCCTTATAATAAATAATGTGGCAATTATTCTCTGGAATCAATTCGTTCAGATTATATTCACGATACTCCTCCATGGTAGCTTCAGTCGCTCTCCACATATTGTGAAGCGCTATTGTATCACAAATCTTTGCATAGAAGAATTCATACCTTTTTATGCGAGAGTACACCATGCTGTTATTAGACAAATCCATCAATGCATCATATAAGAGCACCGCACCAACGATACCATGATCCAATACTCTTGCGCTTCCCATTAACCTTTTATTAAAGTACTTCTCAATTAGTTTTTTGTGTTCGCTTACCTTAAGTAAATTGTGTTTTAGCCCCAATCGTTCTATTAATCCGTCCAGTGATCTAATATCCGAAAACTTTTTGGGGTTATCCTCATAATAATAACCAACATCATGGAACAGACATATCCAAGACCAAAACAAGTCAAAACTCCCCCTTGCCGATTTGGCCCCTGGTAGGCGCCGCCAATTCCGTGTATCAAATTGGAGTTTATCTCGTATGGTTAAACCCAGCAAAAAAGCAGAAACTGTATGAACTGCTCGAAATGGGGTTATAAGTTCCAGGCATGCACGTATTTTTTTGTTCTTAAGTTCTTCTTGAAAATGCTCCTTTATAAACTTCAGCGCATAATCTGCAGAAACGATTTGCCCTATTGAATATGCCCCTAACTCATGAACCTTTATTGCCTCTTCATAGTACAACGCAAGACTTTGATTCTCATAAATGGTCTCCGATTTAGTGTTTTCCATCTTTATTCTCCCATATACCCCTGTCATATAACATTGCATACATTATATTTCACTCGGCCTTAATATCAACTTTTGCACCTTTGAGAATCTGCGCAAAGTTACGTCTCATCAAATTTCCTTCTTTCGTATACCTCTTATATCTGCTTATATCTGCCTGTCTTGATAACAGACGTCAATTTCGGCGTCAATTGATTCTTTAAGCAATTCCAATTCCTGTTTCATAGCTTGCTTATCTGCATCGGGATAGTCGCTTCTATCAACAAGCATTTCACAGAAATTGTGTAGAATATCATTGCCATGCTTTGTCCATTGATCTCCCCTGCCCATTGCCATTGCACATTGCATAGTCACAATATAGGTATTCTTTAGATTGTCAAATTCTGTCATACTCGCACCTCTATTCAACCGTTCACACAATAAAGCCCGTTTTCCGGCTTCGCCACAAACTATCTCTGTTTGGTAGCATCTTGTCCATCCTGTCACAGCTCTCGCATAATCTCCATAAACTGATCCATCGTATATGCTCCGTCAATACCGAATTCCCGGTTCTTGAACACCATGAAATAGCGGTAGTTATCGCCAGCTTTCATTTGCAACCAACGTCCGAGCTTCAGTTTGCGCTCACTATCGCTGTCGGAATATAGATTTATTCTACAGTTGCAATTCATGCTCATTCATTGTGGATTATAAGCCTAATTGCAAATATGATTATAATTACTTGTGCGTACGAGAGATAAGCACTAGCATGGAAATAGCCAAGCTGGTGCTTATTTCTTACTGTGTCTGCCCTGAATTAGTTGTTCCTTGCTGAAATTGCGAATTGCTTACATTTCCAAAGATATTTGTTACATAATTATTGATTACCGGATTAGTCGTAGCAATTTTCTTCTCACTTTCGCTGAATTGTACGCCTTCTCCGACAATGCCATTTTCTTCAAGAGTTATTGACCATTCAAGGATTGATGTTCGTACGCTCTCCATTATATTAAATAGCTGGTTGGAGGATATTTCTAAACGGTATTTTGTCTGAAATGGAGCACTCCCATATTCGTTCAAGTAGGCATTAAGCTTATTAGGAAAATCTACGATAACACTTTTATTTCCAGATTTATTATATACATCAAGAAGATTTGCAATAGAATCTCTGGCATCATATGAGCTAAAATCTTCTTCATGGGTTTCAAACATAACCGGTATCCATCCACGGTATGGATTAAACGCGACCACTGAACCTTGGAGTTTCCTGTATTGTGGAACCTCTTTGGACTTGTTATAGCCATTAAGTTCAGAATTAACCCATTCTTTAAAATCATTAAGGTCTAGTTTCCGAGCAATCAGGTAGGCTTTTCTCAGCAGGGACAGGATGTCCCCATTGCCTGATAGTGCTTCTTGTTGTAATTCCAAAACTATTCCGTTCATATTTACCTCATAGCCCCAATTTGGTCAACAGCGAAGGTATCTGCGAAGCTATTCCACTGGCAATCAAACTGCCTGTTGCACCAATGGCTAGGTCTCGCAATGTATGCAAAAGCCGCTTTATAGTAGAGGGATGGGCCTGGCATTCAACGGCCCTTTCTGTTTCCTCAATCACTTCTTGTATTTTTCCTGAATTTTCACCGAATTCCGTTTTGCTCAAATCATATTTTTTGATTTGATTTAAAAACTCACTTACTGCATCATAGTTAAAACCTTTAGAAGACTTTGAGATTTGAGATGAGTTAGTCGTACCTTGCTGAATTTGAATATTTGAGATCGAGGCACCTGTAAGGTTGATACTAAAGCTGTTGGAGCCTCTGGAACCACCATGACCTACTCTTTCAGTGTTCAACATCGACATTTTCTCTACTTTGACTTGGTAGTGAGCAGGAATTCCTGCTGAACCGCTAAAATAACCATTATCGGTTACCAGATATCGTTCATTGATTTCGTTGGGCAAAGTACGCTCAATAATATCTCCATCCTCAATGGGAATAGACGCATCATCCACAAAGATAGTTCCTCGGTCAAATAAAGCGTCTACATCTTCAATGACACTCTGGTCCTGCTTAATAATACGGGCCTTTTCTTTTGGAAAATCAAACATCTTATCCTCCTTAGCTGATGCTTTCTTATATATCACTTTTTCTTCGATTACACTCCAAGCACCGCATCTTACAGTTTTCCGGGACTGTTTTGCCGCCCCGGCTCCACGGCGTGATGTGATCGGCTTCCATCTCGTTGAACTCATAATGGATCTTGGCCTTGCCAGCCGCTTGACAGTCGGGACAGATGCCGCCTTGGCGCTCATATGCGGCCCTCTTTTGCGCTTCAGTAAAAGCCCGCAGGTTCAGATGTTTCTCTTCACCGGTAAGGACATATGTATAGATGCCCTTTTTGTTGGTCACTTCATCATCTATCATTAGAGCCTTAATTTGAGTTTCTAAAGCATCAGGATCAAGTTCAGTATCCTTGAAGCGGTTATAGAGTAGGCCCCACTCGATTCCTTTCATCTCTTTCCGTTTGACAGGGAAAATAGCCTCTACCCACTCAATCACTCGGCGGAAATACAGCCATATGGGATTGGCATTTTCGTCCTGCTGGTGGAGAGCCATGTAATCTTCGATAGAGCCTAAACCGTCTCTAGCGGCAATCCATTCAATGGCCGTTTCCAAGTATTCCTGCCTGATTGGGGAGCCGTTCACATAGTCTTTGGCGATTCGATAAGCAATACAATTTGGCTTTGAGAAGTGAAGCTTTGCGTCAGACAGCCAGGGGCCAGTGTAAGATGTGTTTCTCAATTCCTGCGGCGAGAGAACTTTACCCGCTATATTGATAATTTTGAACCAGTCTAGCACCTCCGAGGGCGTACCGTCACAGACGTAGATATCCAGCACATAATTCCTGAAATCCTGCTTTATATCCTCCGGAAGATTAAAGAAGTAAAGGTTGTCCACGGAAAAGCACTGCTCATAGCTCTGCCGGTCAGTCTCATCTTTGGCGGCCGCGTAACGGCAGATGGAAATAGTGCGCTGCTGGCCGTCCATTAGTTCGTAACGGCCATCGGCGGTCTTGGCCCAATACATCACGTTAATGGGAAACTTCTTCTTGACGGACCGGATGACTTCATCCCGGTCCTTGTCGGGATAGATGTACTCGCGTTGATAAGCCGGACGGACATCCAGTCTGCCACCATATGCGACCACGCCTTCGATGCCGTCGGGACCCTTTTCCTCATATCCATTAATCAAGTCCTGAATTGTCGCTTGAATTCGCTCAATGTTCATTTATTCTTCACCAACTTTCCCAACATCTCTCCTTCGCACAGCAAGACGTTTATATTTTGCGACGCCATTCAATATCGGCTTAGCTAAATCAAATTCACTGTCGCATCCGTGATTAAGTTCTCCCACTAGTTCAAATTCATCAGGATTATGCTTGTCCAAAAAAGTGATCGGCACACTTATTACCCCATCATAATCTACCGGTATGTCTTGAACCTTTTTAACATGTATCGCTTCAAAATTGTCATATAGGGGATACTCTTCGGTTGAATACTTCTTGTATAGCGTTTCGATTAGCGACTGGTGACGTTTTTCAATATCCATGTTGGTAAACCAACAAATATTCCCCATTCGTCGCCACTTTTGCCCGTGCTCATCTATTTTAAAATCTGTACCTTTTTCAGCGTAGTAGTCAGGAACGCGAAACCAAAAATGCCCACTATTATGCCCAAGCCACACCTGTTGCCTAAAGAGATATGGAAATATTTCAGCGTACATGGCGTGGTTCATGTTCCCCAAAATCAAAAACTGCTTACCGCTGTTTATGAGCATAGGCAAATATTCCGCCATCAAAGAGAACGGAGGGTTCGTCACAACAATATCACACTCTTCCAACAATGCCAAACACTCAGGAGAGCGGAAGTCCCCGTTACCTTCCAAGGGAGTCTTCACATAGTCCGGCAATCCGATTTGATCATCTCGGTCACTGCTGACGATCTCAAATTTATAACTGGGCTTATCGGCCTCGTAGTGTGTTGTGATGAGCTTCTTGATTCCCAGCTGGGTAAAATTGAGTTGAAAATAGCGGAAAAAGTTGCTGGTGTAACCGCCAAGGCCGTCTCCATAGTGGTCACTTCCATCTTCTCCAATCGCCGGATCGTCAGCGTTGCAAAAAATGACCTTGTCCTTGAAATATTTCCGATAATGCCGCAACTCATCTTCTATTGTGGACAGTTGGGTATAAAACTCATCTGTCTTTCCCGCTTGGGACATATGTAAATTACTATTGCCCGCCATGACAGTACCCTCCTGGGTAAAGTTTCATAGTTTAATAATACCACAAAGGCTAATGAAAAACAATATGACATGCTTCGACTACGTTGAGAATCCTTCAGTTGGACAGGTCAGAAAGAGGCTCGATCACCACGATCTCCCTCCCCTGCTTTCGGGCATAGCGGACCGTGGCTGCTGTGCCGCCGCGCCACTCACCGTTGTAGACCGCCAGCAGATAAGCCGCGTGATCCACCATGTAGCGATTGCGCTCCATCATGCAGCCGTCGTGATAATCCTCGCTGATGTAAGTCACCGCATCCGCCCTTCTCAAAATCCTCTTATAAAGCCTCCGCGCTGAAGCTGTCCACTTGTCCGCCTGCCCTCTGAACGGCACGACACAGTGAAGTTTCAGCGCGGGACTTGTTTTGCGCAGATCAAGAACAATCAACGCCGCCCAAGTGTCCGTTCCCTCCGCCATGCCAGAGTAGAAATCTGTCACTCCTGCTTCAACCAGCTTTTGTATTACCTGCTTCAGCACCGCTTTCAGTTCTACACATCTGCTGTCCGATTCGTCGTATCCCCACGGGAACTTTTTTGGCCGGTGCCCGGTAAATGCACAGCAATTGTCGATCATCAAAACGCCCCCTTCTGTATGGCTAAATAATAGCCATATGCCATGGCCATTATATCAGCCATAATAGGCAGTGTAAAGAAGGGGCTGATCGTATGATTCGCTATGCACCGCTGTGGAAAACCATGGCTGAACAGAAAGTCACAACCTACACCCTGCGCTTCAAATACGGCATGAGCCACGCAACTGTCCAGCGGCTTCAGACCGATATGCCTGTGTCAACGCACACGCTCAACAAGCTCTGCACGATCCTGAACTGCCAACTGGCAGACATCGCGGAATACGTCCCCGATGATAAGTAACAGCCCCGGCCTTTGTCACGGCAAAGAGCATGGGGCTGTTACTTATTTGCTTTGCGAGGCCGCAGCCCCGCAAAGCGACAAAAGCTGAGAAGATCACATCGAATCATATGATGTGATCTTCTCAGCTTTTGCATTTTCGCCGGGATGGACACAAACAGCGGCCCAGCGGTTTGTGTACCACTCACGGCGAAAAGCAGGGGTATCCAAAGGGGGCGGCCAGCCCCTTTTGGCTCACGACTTTGCTTGCAAAGTCTAGTGTGTTATACCTTTTGCGGCCGCTGGCGCGGGAAAGGGATGTGGATGGGCGCCCACAGACCGTTTCCTGTGCCACCTCGTTCAAGTGTGGTTGGGAGAATTACCTGGGGTTCATCAAGATCATAAGAGAAATCCGTGCTGTAATGGAACAACTTCTTCCAATGCAAGGAACTCCAAGATTGATAGATGCACACTCTTTTGTATGGATTATCCAGGAAGATAGGTTTATAAACTGGGTACCCGAGCCCGAGCAGAATATTCAAATTGAACTGACAACAGAGAAATATATACAAGGCGTAATAGCCGGATCAGGCGGTCGTAGGAGCGTTACTTCAAATGCGTACGTCCGGAGCGCTGAAGTTGCAAAAGAAACCAGAAAACGCGCGAACGGTATATGCCAGTTATGTAATCGGCCCGCGCCTTTTATTGACAAAAAAGGAAATCCCTATCTTGAAGTACACCACATAGTCTGGCTGTCACGTGGTGGAGAAGACAACACTGAAAATACTGCTGCACTATGTCCGAATTGCCATATGCGGATGCATGTATTGGATAAGTCAGAGGACGTAGAGAAGTTAAAGAGTGTTATCGGATGTATGATAGGATAGAAGCCGTTAAATCCCAGCTGATCGAGGCACGGGCCAAGAGGACCGCCATCGAAGCGGAGAAGATCACAGGCGACAACATCTACAAGGTGCTGATTTGCTTTGACAAGCTCTACGAGGCCATGAACGACGCCGAACGCCGTCAGCTTGTGGAGGCACTGATCTCAGAGGTACATATCTACGAGGAACGGCAGCCCAGCGGCCAATGGCTCAAATCCATCAAGTTCCGGCTCCCAATCATCGAAGAGGACATGGAAATGAGTTTGGTAAACAATGAGCACATCGAGACGGTATGTCTCTTGCGCCGCCAAATGTCCGGCGCGCATATGCGGCCATGATGGTTGGCCAAATAACGCCTCCCGGCACGGTATGTGTCGGGAGGCTTCTCCATCGCCCGGTCCATCCTAAGGACCATCAAATATATTTACTCGCTTCTTTTATGCTTAAGCTATCCATTTTATCTTTATATTGATCGATAAAACCTCTTACGAACGCGAGGTCGTGTTTTGCGTAGTCCCTCAATGCCCAGCCAATCGCTTTATTGATAAAAAACGCATCGCTTCCAAGGCTGTTCACAATAACTTGTTCCAATAGTTTCGTATCGGTTTTATCTTTCAGTCCAAGTTGATGCTCGATCGCCGCTCTTCTCAGCCAGATATTTTCATCCTTTGACCAGTCGACCATCAGGGCCTTGACCCTCGGTTCCCGCAGCCCAACATCGCCGATCACTTTACAGAGAAAGTCCACCGTATCCCACCATGGTTTCGTGATTATATAGCGCTTTATTCTGGTTATATCCTCATAAGCCACATAGCGCTTCAGCGCGAGAAGATAATCATAGACCAGGTATTGAAATTCTCTGTGCCTGTCTTCGTAACACCTGTCCAAAAAATCCCAATCGATCGTTTTTGCTCTCTTTTCCGCTTTGATAAGACCGCTGTAAACCTCTTTTCTTTTCGGCGCTGGAAGACCGTAAAAATCAAACAACCCCTTCATATACTTCGACATAGCGGCGGCGTTGGCCGTATCTTCTCTCGCTTCAAATTCCCTTTTTATTTCTGAATATTTATCCATATCCTCAAACTCTCCGCTTGTTCTGCCCCGTTCCCGTTCACGTCCCGATCAATATCTCCCCTACGCGGGCCAGGTCCATGCGGGGCAGGACATAGTCTGCGGCGGGGAGGGGTTCTCGGGGGGAGATGTTGGAGCGGATGTACACCGTGGCGAGGCCAAGGGCTTTTGCGCCATCGATGTCGCACGCGCCGTCGTTGCCGACCATGACGGCGTGCTCGGGCCGGATGGACTGCTCGGTCAGGAGCGCGCGGAAAAAGCGCGCGTCCGGCTTTTTCACGCCGTAGTCCGACGAGAGATAAATGCCGTCGAAATACCCCGTCAGGCCCAGTTTTTCCAGCTCATACATCGTAAAAATACGCTGGGCGTTGGACAGCAGCCACACCCGCCGGCCGCTATCCCGCAGCGCTTGCAAAAGCTCCCGCGCGCCATCGTACAGGCGGATATAGTCCAGCGAACACCGGCGGAAATACTGCCCCGTTTCCACTGCCAGGTCCAAGTCCGCCGCCACACCCTTGTCCCGGTAAAGCCGCTGAAACACCAGCTCTAACTTTATCTCAGGGTGTGCCTCATGGGCGTCGGCGGGTCGGTCCTCGCTTTGCTCCATGTCCCGGACCGCGCGGAAATAGGCGTCCGCAAGCGCCTGGGGCGTATAAATGGCCCCGTGCTCCCGGTACCGGGCGGCCATCGCCTCCCACAGCGCCGGGGAGCGCTCGTCGGTGCGGATATCCACCAGTGTGCCGTACAGGTCAAAAATACAGTCAAGGTACCCCATGGGAAGCCTCCCGCTCGATGCGCTCCAGGGCCTCGTACACCCGCAGCAGCTCTCCCACGCTCCAGGCCTGGGCGAAACAGCCCTTGGACGGGCCAGGCTCGCCGCCGTCGTAGATCTCCGGCAGCTGCCCCACGCAGCCCTCCCGGAGAAGCGCCTGCATGTTCCCCAGCATCCGCCGGACCTCCGCCGCCGCCTGGACCGTGCCGCCGCGGGTCTTGAGATAGGCCAGGTACCAGGCCCCCAGGGGGTAGGGCCAGACGGTGCCCTGGTGGTAGGCCATGTCCCGCTGGCGCTGGGGTCCGCCGTAGAAGGGGTGAAATTCCGGGTCGTCCGGGGACAGGGTGCGAAGGCCAAAGGGCGTGTAAAGCTGGCGGTACACCGTGTCCGTCACCCGCCGCTCCTGTTCGGGGGACAGCATGGTGAAGGGCATGGTCACGGCCCAGATCTGGTTGCAGCGAAGCTGCTCGTCCGCCTTTGTGCCGGACAATACGTCCCGCAGATAGCCCCGGTCCTCCATCCAGAATTTGGAGACAAACGAGTGCCGGACCTTATCGGCCAGCTCGTCGTATGCCGCGCCGGACCTGCCCGCGACAGGGGCCAGCCGGGCCAGGACGCGCAGGGCGCTGTACCAGTAGGCGTTGATCTCCACCGGCTTGCCGTGGCGGGGCGTGGGGAGGATATTATCCACCCGCACGTCCATCCACGTCACCTGGTCCAGGCCCTCCCCGGCGTGAATGAGGCCGTCGGCGTCCATGCCGATGGCGAAGCGGGTGCCGGTTTGATAGGCCTCCGCGATACGCGCCAGCACCGGCCAGGCCTCCCGGATGAAAGCGTCGTCAGCCGTGCGCCGGTAATAGAGCCACAGGCAGTTTATCAGCAGCAGCGGCGCGTCGGCAGAGTTGTACATGGGCTTGGTCTCGCCCTCGGGAAAGAGGTTGGGCACCAGTCCGTCCTTTTCGTAGGCCAGGAATGTCCGCAGGATGTCCCTGGCCGCGTCGTATTCCCCACGGGCCAGCACGCAGCCGGGCAGGGCGATCATGGTGTCCCGGCCCCAGTCGCCGAAAAAGGGGAACCCGGCCAGGATGGTCTTGCCGGCCTGACCGGCCCGGCCGGCGATAAACGCGTCGGCGGCGCGGGCAAGCTCCTGAGCCTCCGGGGTCTGAAAACCGGAATCGTCGGCCAGAGCCCGCTGGCGGGCCAGGGCGGCGCGCAGGATGTCCCCGGCCGCTCTGTCAGTGGGGCTGTCGGAAAATACCAGCTCCAGCAGGGCTGTCTTCCCGGCGGGCACGGTCAGCTCGGCGGCGCAGCAGGTAAGGCCCACGCCCTGGGAGGCTCGGCCGTCCTTTTCGTCGTCGGCGTACCAGAGCGTCTCATGGGCCGTTGGCAGGGCCGTCAGAGACCCGGTGGTCTTCAAATAGACCGTCCATTGTCCGCACCGGACAGCACCGGACAAGTATGTGACAGTCTGGGGACATTGGGGCGGCGTGCCCTTGGGGGCGAATTGGAATACCGGCGTCACACGCAGCGTGCAGGGCCCGTCCGAGCCGTTTTCCACCGTATAGACCACCGCCGTGGTGTTGGACCCGTGCTCCACGGCCACGGTCCGGTCGACGCGCACGCCGGGCGTTTCGTAGCGCCAGCGGGGAAGTCCGTCCCAGGTGAACGAGACGAGACGCCGGTACCCGTCCTCGGCGGGTCTTTCGCCGCCAAAGCGCTGGGCGGAGAGGTACGCCGTCCCGCCTCCCGCGGTCAGCGTTTCCGACAGCCGGTGGACCAGGTTATAGCGCTTGTTGGGCGAGCGGGCCGCCAGCAGAAGTCCCTGGTCGCAGCGGGTGACGGAGAAGGCCGCAGACGTGGAGGCAAAGCCCCCCAGGCCGTTGGCCAGCAGCCAGCAGTTGGCCTCCGCCTTGGGAAGGGAGGTAAAGTCCTGTGTTCCGTAGGTGAATGTCATAGATGACGCCTCTCCCCTCTCAACGCTGACCCAGTATGAGGGCCGACACCGGCGCGACCGACGCCTTATCCGTCACGGCGGCGGGGGATCGCCAGAGGAAGCTGTCGTCCCCGTCCGCCAGCGCCTCCCAGGTACCCTGCGGCAGGGGCAGCGTCAGCGCCGCGTCCCCGGCGTTGAAGGCCAGCAAAAGCCGGGGCCAGCGGCTGTCCCCGCCGGTGTTATCCAGCAGTATGGCCGCGCAGTTTTCCCCGTGGGCGAGGACGGACAAGACCCGCTGGCCGGCCTGGGGCGTCTTGTCCGTAAGCCCCGGCAAAAGCTTGCGCAGGGCGATCAGGCCACGGTAATAGTCCACCAGCGCCCGGTTTTCCCATGCCCTGGACCAGTCCTGCCGGTTGACGGTCAGGGGCGCGTTGTAGGTGTTTTTCAGGCCAAGCTTCGTGCGGGCAAATTCCTCGCCGGAGAGCATAAAGAGATGTCCCTGACAGGCGAACAGCAGCGCCGCCGCCAGCCGGTTTTGCCGCAGCAGCTCGGGCGGGCAGACCGTGAAGTCCGGCTTCCCGCCGGAGGCATGGACCAGTTTGTCCCATAAGGTCCAGTCGTCGTGGCAGGACAAGTACGCCACATTCTGGGACGGGGCCTTCCCCACGGCGTCCGGGCCACAGGCCCAGCCGCGCACGCAGTTGACCAGCCGCGCCGTGTCCAGGCCGCTGCCGTTGACAAAACCCTTTGCGTCCGCGCTCCAAAGGCTGCCCTTCACCGCGTCCCGGATATTGTCGGAAAACGCGGCGATATGGCGGTCCAGGCGGGATATGCCCGCCTTGTCGGCCAGGAGCGTGCCCGGCCGGACGGCGGTGGGGCCGGCGGACCAGGGCTCCCCCAACATCAGCTTCTCGCCGGGGCCGAAGCGCTCGTCCAGCGCCCGGCGGATGGCGTTCATCAGGTTCGTGTCCAAAAGGCCCATCAGGTCAAATCGGAAGCCGTCGATGTGGTATTCCTCCGCCCAGCTGAGCACGGAGTCGATGATGTACCGGGCGCACATGCTCCGCTCCGAGGCCAGGTCGTTGCCGCAGCCTGAGCCGGCGGAGAGCGAGCCGTCGGCGTTGTGGCGGTAGTAATACCCCGGTACGGTGCGCTCCAGCCAGGAGTCCGGCCGGTAGGTGTGGTTGTACACCACGTCCATGATGACCCGCAGACCGTTTTTGTGCAGGGCCAGCACCGCCTCCTTCATCTCCCGGATACGGACCTCGCCGTGGCGGGGGTCGGTGGAATAGGACCCCTCCGGGACATTGTAGTTGACCGGGTCGTAGCCCCAGTTGAACTGGTCCGGCGCGCCGCCCTCGTCCACCGAGCCGTAGTCGAACGCGGGCATCAACTGCACGTATGTCACGCCGAGACGCTTGAGATAGGCAAGGCATGTGGGGTGCTCCCCGTCGTCCCGGAGAGTGGTATTTTCCAGGCACAGAGCCTTGAATTTGCCCCGGTACGCCTGGGGCACCCCGGAGGCCGGGTCAAAGGAGAAGTCCTTGACGTGTATCTCATAGATCACCGTCTCCGGCGGCAGAACCGGGGCCTTGTCCTCCGCCCAGCCCTCCGGGTCCGTGCGGGCCAGGTCCAGGACCATGCTCCGGGTCCCGTTCAGGCCGCAGGCGCGGGCGTAGGGGTCCGCCGTCTGGCGGGTGACGCCGTCCACGGTGATAAGATAGTCGTAATAGGTCCCGTCCCAGTTCTCCTCCGTGGCATAGCGCCACAGACCCTTGTCCTCCCGGACAAGAGATATCTCCCGGCGGCATGCGCCGCCGTCGCCGGTATCGTACAGCCGCAGGGTGACGGACTGGGCCGTGGGAGCCCAGAGGCGAAAGGCCGTCCCTGTCCAGGAGCAAAAGCTGCCCAGCGGCTCGTCGCAATCGTATCGTGCCCGGAAGGCCGGGCTGTCAAAGTCGTGTGTCATAAGCCTCATGCGCAGCCAAGAACGACGCTGGTCTGGCCGTCCAGGGTGAGCGTGGTGCCGTCCAGACCGGCATTGCCAAGGCCGACGGCGGCCAGCACGCCGGTGATCTCCAGGCCGGTCACGTCGGCAAGCTCCAGCGTGACGGCGCTCTGGGTCGTATTATGCAGGACCATCACGGTTTCGCCTTCTAAGCTTGCCATAAACCCACCCACGTTGGTGTCCTCCAGGGCCAGGGCGGTGTACTGTCCGCGGGCGATGGCCGGGATGGCCTTGCGGATCATGAGAAGCTTTTTGTAGTAGGAATAGAGACTGTCCCCGTCGGCCATCTGTTCGGCGGCGGTGGCGCTGACCCGGTCGTGGTCATAGTCGGCCCCCTCCGGGTCCTGAATGGTATCCCCGTCGCCCCACTCCATTTTGAGCCGCCGGTTGGCGTCGGTGGCGGCGCCGCCTCTGGAGCCGCGCATGCCGATCTCCTCGCCGTAATAGATGAACGGCGAGCCGGGGCAGAGCAGATAGAGGTTGGCGGCCATCTGCATGGCGCCGGTGGCGGTGGTCAGATAGCCCGCCGCACGGTCCGTGTCGTGGTTGGCGATGAAGGGCACCAGCATGGCGTCAGCGCGCAGAGCGTGGACCCGGTCCAGATAGTCCTGCACATAGGCGGTGAATTTGTTCACGTTACCGCCTTTGGCGGCAGCGGCGATGGAGCCGTTGGCCTGGGAGACGGTGAAGTCGAAGCAGTTGAGCGCGGGATAATACGCGTCCGTCACCGTGTCGCTGTCCCATACCTCCGCCACGGTGTATACGTCCGGGTCCACGGCCTGCAATTCGCCGATATACCACTTCCAGAACGCGGCGCTGCGCTCGTTGTCGGCAAAGTATATGTACTTGGCCGCGTCGAAACGGAACCCGTCCACCCCCAGGGCCAGGTAGTATTTGGCCACGTCCAGCACCGCCTGGCGCACGGCGTCGTTGTCGTAGTTCAGCTCCGGCATGCTCTCGGAGAAGTTGCACTCATAGTAAATATCCGTGCCGGGAAGCTTCGTGAACGTCCGGCCGGCGGGCACCTGTTCGCCCTCGGTATAGTAGCAGTAAAAGTCATAATAGGGGTCGTCGGTGTCCCCATTGCGGTGGGCGTCGGCGAAGGCCTCAAACCAGGGGTTGCCCGTGCCGGTGTGGTTGAGCACCAGGTCCAATATCACCTTCACGTTCCGCTCATGGCACAGCGCCGTCAGGTCCTTCAGGTCCTGCTCCGTGCCGAAGGCCGGGTCGATGGCATAATAGTCGTCCACGTCGTATTTGTGGTAGCTGGGAGAGGTGAAGACGGGGGACAGCCAAAGCCCCTCCACGCCTAAACTCAGGCCGTTGGCGCCGTCGCCGTCGTTGAGGTAGTCCATACGGTCGATGATGCCCCGCAGGTCGCCGGTACCGTCCCCGTCCGAGTCGGAGAAGGAGCCCACAAAGATCTCATAAAAGACCCGACAGTTGTCGTCCGTGGCCACAGGGGGCAGCGAGGCGGCCTCCGCCACGGGCGTTTCGTTGGAAGTCTCGGCGGCCAGAGCCGTCTGGCCGCAGCCAAGCAGCAGCAGCGCGGCCAGGAGCAGGGATAATAAACGTTTCATAGAGCGTCCCTCCGTTTTGTATCGTTATTTTTCTATGCTACTAGATACGGTGATAAAAAGTCAAGTGGGGAGAGGGAATGTTCTGTGTGTTTTGCTTGTATATCGTGTCCGTTTGTGCTATTTTGAGAGAAAAGGTGGGAAGCGCATGGAAAAAGAGATCATCGAGCTGTATACCGACGCGGACATGGAGCGCATGGGGCTGCATGTGCGGCGCTGGCGGCGTATTTTATTGGCCGTGGCCGCCGTGGGCTTAAGCGTGTGCATAGCGCTGGCAGCGAGCACGGACACGCTGAACGCGCCGCGCATGGAGCTGGCCACCATAGCGGTGAGCACGGTGGCTGGCTGGTTCATCATTTATAAGTGGGTGTTCACCCTCTCCCCCGCGCGCCATGAGCTGGCCCACGCCGAAATGCTCCGGCGGGAAGAGCGGGAGCGGTTCGAGGGGACCGTTAAACTCACAGACGAACAGTTCAAGATACGCAAGAGCGTGCCGGTCCGGCGGGTGATCGTGACCAATGGCGAAGTGGAGAGCCGCCTTCTGGTGTGCGCCAGCCGGGCTGAGGCGCTGGAAGGGCTGGATGAGGCCGTACTGTACGCCTGCCACGGGTACGTGGCGGCCTATAATGAGGTGACGGGATGAAAGTACTGAAAAACATCCTCTCCCAATTGCACTCGTTCGTGCTGTGGCTGCTGGCGTCCGCCGTGTTCTGGGGCTGGATATTCACCCTGGTCACCGACACTTCCCCGGCGAAAAAGGTGACGATCTACTGCGACGTGCCGGCCGTAGAGGACCGGCTGCTGGCGGCGGAGCTGGAAAAGGACATGCCCGAGGGGCTGCGCATGGTCCAGGTGCACGCGTTCAATTACGTGATGCTGGACACCGCGTCGTTTGACAAGGGGGATATCTTCATCGTGCCCGCGTCCGAGGACACGGACCTTTTGATGGACCTGCTCCCTCTGGGTGAGGGCGGGCCAACGAAAGCCTACGACGCCGCCAGCGGCAAAGGCGCGGCCACCGAGTACATTCAATATACCGACGAGGACTATTACATATACCTGGGCAGCGGGTCCGTACACCTGGACGACGGCGCGGCATTGGACGTGGCTCAGACGCTTTTGGAGCTTCCATAACTACTTATATATCGGGAGGAAATGGACATGAAAAAACACCGCATATTGGCAACGGCGCTTTTGCTGCCGCTGGGTCTGACGGGGGCGCTCCACTGCGCCGTGAGCGCGGACGCGGCCGGCGCTGAGGACGCCGGGGAGAGCACGCTGTACGTGGAAAAGGTGGACGGCCTGCCGGAGGACTTCATCATGGGCATGGACGCCTCGTCCGTGCTCGCGGAAGAGGACAGCGGCGTGAAGTACTACGGCTTCGACGGCCAGGAGCAGGACGTGTTCAAGACCCTGGCGGACAGCGGCGTCACCCATATCCGGGTGCGGGTGTGGAACGATCCCTACGACGCGGACGGCAACGGATTCGGCGGCGGCAACTGCGACGTGGACAAGGCCGCCGAGATCGGCCGGCGCGCCGCGCAATACGGGCTGAAGCTCATCGTGAACTTCCACTACTCCGACTTCTGGGCCGACCCCGGCAAGCAGATGGTCCCCCTGGCCTGGGCGGACATGGACGTGGCGGAGATGAGCGAGGCGCTCTATGATTTCACGAAGGAGAGCCTGGAGAAGATCGTCGGGGCCGGCGCGGACGTGGGCATGGTGCAGGTGGGCAACGAAACTACCACCGGCATGTGCGGCCTGAAGGACTGGAACGACGTGTTCACGCTGATGGCGGCCGGCAGCCGCGCCGTGCGGGAGACGTGCCCCGACGCGCTGGTGGCGCTGCACTTCACCAACCCCGAGCGTCCCGGCGCTTACGCCGATATGGCGAAGCAACTGGACGAGTTCGGCATGGATTACGACGTGTTCGCCAGCTCCTATTACCCCTATTGGCACGGCACGCTGGAAAACCTCTCGGAGGTGCTGAACCAGGTGGCGGAGACCTATGACAAGAAGGTGCTCGTCATGGAGACGTCCTACGCCTTCACCGCCGAGGACACGGACTTCGCCGGGAACACCATAGGCGAGGACACCGGCGGCATCGTCAAGAGCTATCCCTACACCGTCCAGGGCCAGACCAATGAGGTCCGGGACGTGATCGACACGGTGGCTCATGTGAAAAACGGCATCGGCGTGGTCTACTGGGAGGGCACATGGATCACCGTGGGCGGCGATACCTGGGAGGAGAATTCCGCGCTGTGGGAGAAGTACGGCTCCGGCTGGGCCAGCAGCTATTCCGTGGCCTATGACCCCGACGACGCGGGCAAGTACTACGGCGGCTGCGTGGTGGACAACCAGGCGCTGTTCGACGCGACCGGCCATCCTCTGCCCTCCCTGCGGGTGTTCTCCCTGGTGCGTACCGGCAGCGACGGACCCATCGTGGCCGACGATATTGACGACACGTATATGACCGCGGACGTGAACGGCGAGATCAAGCTCCCCGAGACGGTCAGCGCCGTCATGACCGACAACTCCCGCCAGGACGTGCCGGTGACATGGGACCTGAGCGACGAGATGGTCGAGCAAATGCGCACCGGCGGGGCCAAGACCTATGAGATAACCGGCCACGCAGGGGAACTTCCCGCTCGGTGCTTCGTGGATATGGTAGTGCCCGACCTGCTGGTCAACGGCGGGTTTGAGGACGGCGAGACGGGCTGGACGGCCACGGACCTGGCCAGTACCCAGGAGCTTTACGTGGAGGACAAGCAGACCGACTCCCGCACCGGGACAAAGCACTACCACTTCTGGAGCGCTGCGGCCAACAGCGTGGAATTTACGCTGGAACAGACCGTGGAGGACCTGGCCGCCGGTCAGTACGCGTTCAGCATCTCCATCATGGGCGGGGACTGCGGCGAGAGCGATATCTACGCCTACGTGAAGGTGGACGGCGAGACGGTCCAGACCGCGCCTATGACCGTCACGGCCTACGGCGAGTGGGACACGGCGAACATCAGCGGCTTTGAGGTGGCCGAGGGCCAGACCGTCACCGTGGGCATGTACGTCAAGTGCGCCGGGGCCGGCGGCGGCGCCTGGGGCAAGATCGACGACGCCGCGCTGGAACGGCTGGACTGAGCCGGAAGGCGGAATACTCGTTAATTGCAGAACAATCGGAATTTTGTGCCAAATAAGATAGATTTTTTGCGCGTGATTTGTTGACAATCACGAGTCGAGTTGCTATAATTTAAAGCGTCATAATGGTCCGATGAGGGGGCGCCCCCTCATCGCATCCCCGCAAAGCGGGGATGACGGCCAAAAATTTCAAAAATTTTATATTTTTAGGAGGCAAAAGTATGAAAAAATTCCTGGCACTTGTTATGGCGCTGGCCATGGTCCTGTCCCTGGGCGTATTCGCCAACGCGGACAGCGAGCTGGCGGGCGAGTATGACGTGACCGTCTGGGCGCCCGAGGCCGCTACGGAGCTGACCGAGCAGCAGATCGCGGACTTCAACGCGTCCAACGAGTTCGGCATCACCATCAACGCCACCGTGGAGCCCGTCAGCGAGGCCGACGCGGCTTCCAACATGGACACCGACGTGTCCGCCGGCGCCGACCTGTTCTTCTTCGCGCAGGACCAGCTGTCCCGCATGATCAAGGACGGCGCCGTCACCCAGCTGGGCCAGGGCGCGGCCGCGTTCGTCGAGGCGAACAACAACGCCGCGGGCCTTGCGGCCGCCAAGTCCGGCGATGGCTATTTCGCCTATCCTCTGACCGCCGACAACGGCTACTTTATGTACTATGACAAGTCCGTCGTCCCCGAAGAGGACATCGACAGCCTGGAGGCCATCATCGCCGACTGCGAGGCCGCGGGCAAGAACTTCTCCTATGAGCTGGAGAACGCCTGGTACAACGCCGGCTTCTTCTTCGGCACCGGCTGCCACAACGACTGGACCAGCGAGAGCGACGGCAGCTTCACCCTGAGCGACGACTTCAACTCCGACAACGGCCTGATCGCCGCCAAGGGCATCTACAAGCTGGTGTCCACCGACATCTATGTGAACTCCTCCAACGCCGACTTCGCCAGCGGCTCTGCTGTCGTCGTCACCGGCACCTGGAACTACGCCACCATCAAGGAGCAGCTGGGCGACAACTTCGGCGTTGCCGACCTGCCCTCCTTCGAGGTGGACGGTGAGAGCTATCACATCGGCTCCTACAGCGGCTGCAAGCTGCTGGGCGTGAAGCCCCAGGAAGACGCTGTGAAGGGCGCTGCCCTGAACCAGCTGGCCCAGTACCTGGCCAACAAGGATTGCCAGCTGGCCCGGTTCAACGAGTTCGGCTGGGGCCCCTCCAACAACGAGGCTCTTGAGGATCCCGCCGTGCAGGCCGACCCGACCCTGTCCGCTCTGAATGAGCAGGGCGCCTTCGCTGTCCCCCAGCCCAACATCCCGGGCAACTGGTGGGATATCGCTAAGGTCATCACCACCGACGTCAAGGCCTCCGATGGCTCCGACGCTGCCCTGCAGGCTGCTCTGCAGAAGTATGAGGACTCCATGGCTGCCGCCGACGGCGTGACCCTGGTAAAGTAAGCGATCTATCAAACCAAAGCAACATACAGCGTGTGACTTTGGCCTGACCTGAATTTCTTGCGATTGGCCGGAGCCGGTAACGCGGCTCCGGTCAATTTTATTTAAGTGGGGTGATTAAATGAAACAATACAGCGACCTGGAATATCTGCGCCTTTCCAAGGGGCAGAAATTCACGTATAAGCTGACATCGCTGCTTGCCGCGATCCCCCGTGGCATCGGCCGCTTCTTCGCCAACATCGGCAAGGGCATAAAAAACGGCGTTGTGGGCCTGGGGAGCGAGCTGAAGGACATCGGCGCCACCTTCGCCCACGGGGATTGGAAAACAAAGACCTCTTACCTGGTCATGGGCTTCGGCAACCTGGCCCGGGGCCAGATATTGCGGGGGCTCCTGTTCCTGCTTTTTGAGGTCGTATTCATCGTCTACATGATCTTTGGCGGCGCCCACTGGATGAGCATGCTGCCCAGCTTGGGCAAGGTGGGGCCCACCAGCGAGTATAACGCCGTGCTGGACACCTACACCACCGTCTACAACGACAACTCCTTCAAGATTTTGCTCTACGGCGTGCTCACCATCTTCTTCATCATCGCCTTCATCTACACCTGGCGGGTGAACGTGAAGCAGAACAAGATCATGGAGCAGATCTTGAAGTCCGGCAAGAAGCTGAAGGCCGACAAGGACGATTTGCGCTCCATGGTGGACGAGAACTTCCACGCCACCCTTCTCGCCCTGCCCATGACCGGCATCCTGGTGTTCACGGTGCTGCCCATCGTGTTCATGATCCTGGTGGCCTTCACCAACTACGACGGCTCCCACAACGGCTACTCCAACAACCTGTTCACGTGGGTGGGCCTGACCAACTTCAACACCATGCTGTCCTGGACGGGCGGCACAGGCGGCGGCCAGTCCTACTCCGCCACCTTCGGCGAGATACTGGCCTGGACGCTGATCTGGGCGTTTTTGGCCACCTTCACCAACTACTTCCTGGGCATGGGCGTGGCCATGATGATCAACAAGAAGGGCATCCGGCTGAAAAAAGTGTGGCGTACCATCCTGGTCATGACCATCGCTATCCCCCAGTTCATCTCCCTGCTGTACGTGTCCAAGATGTTCGCGAGGAACGGACTTATCAACCTGTCACTGATGGACCTGGGGTGGATCAAACAACCCCTGCCCTTCTGGGAGGACGCCACCTGGGCGCGGGTCACGGTGGTGCTCATCAACATCTGGATCGGTATCCCGCACCTGATGCTGATCACCACCGGCATTTTGATGAACATCCCGGCGGACCTTTACGAGTCCGCCCGCATCGACGGCGCCAACGCCTGGCAGCAGTACAGGAAGATCACTCTCCCCTACATGCTGTTCATCACCGGACCCTATCTGCTCACCAGCTTCACCGGCAACATGAACAACTTCAACGTGATCTATCTGCTCACAGGCGGCGCACCCACGAACCCGGCGGCCTCCGGCGCGGCCGGCTCGGTGGGCTATACGGACCTGCTGATCACGTGGCTGTTCAAGATCACCACCGGCGCCGACTCCCAGTACTACCTGGCGTCCGTCGTCGGCATCATGGTGTTCGTGGTGGTCGCGTTCATCTCCCTGGTGGTCTACAACGTGCTGCCGTCTATTAAGAATGAGGAGGATTACCAGTGATGGAGAATAAACGCCATATGGGTCTGCGGACGCTCAACCGCGTCAGCAATACCGCGATATATGTTCTGCTCATCATCATCAGCATCGTCTGGCTCATCCCCTTCATCTTCATCGTTTTGCAGTCCTTCCGGGTGGAGTCCACCTATCAGGTGGGCTACGTCATCCCCCACCAGTGGGGCTGGGATAACTACATCAAACTCTGGAACTCCGATTTTAAGCGCTGGTATCTGAACACCTTCATCATCGCGCTGGCCGCGGCGGTGTTCGTCACCGTCATTCAGCTTTGCATGAGCTACACCCTGTCCCGCTTCCGCTTCAAGCTCCGCGGGCCGCTGATGCGGTTCATGCTCATTCTGGGCATGTTCCCCGGCATGCTGACCATGATCATCCTGTACCGTGTGCTTTCCGATCTGGGCCTGACCCAGGCCAACGCGGTTCCCGGTTTGATCCTGGTGAGCGTGGCGTCCTCCGGCATGGGATATTACGTGTCCAAGGGCTTCTTCGACACCATCCCCAAGTCCCTGGACGAGGCTGCCCGCGTGGACGGCGCTACCCGTGCCCAGGTGCTGTACAAGATCATCCTGCCGCTGTCGAAGCCCATCGTCATCTATACCATCCTGACCGCCTTCATGGGCCCCTGGGGCGATTACGTGTTCGCCCGGTACGTGGCAATGGGCACCTCCGCGGGCTACAACGTGGCCGTCGGTATGTATAGCTGGCTGACCAACGACCAGATCGCCAGAATGTACACCACATTCTGCGCGGGCGGCGTGATCGTGGCCGTCCCGGTGACGATCCTGTTCCTGTGCCTGCAGAAGTACTACGTCGAGGGCGTTACCGGCGGCGCCGTCAAAGGCTGATTTGAAAGGAGTAGAGGAAAATGGCAAGCGTTAAATTGACGAAGGTCAAAAAGATATACGACAACAAGGTCGTGGCGGTCCACGACTTTGACCTGGACATCCACGACAAGGAATTTGTGGTGTTCGTCGGCCCCTCCGGCTGCGGCAAGTCCACCACCCTGCGCATGATCGCCGGCCTGGAGGATATCAGCGAGGGCACCGTGGAGATCGACGGCGAGGTGGTCAACGACCTGCAGCCCAAGGATAGGGGCATCGCCATGGTCTTCCAGAACTACGCACTGTACCCGCACATGAGCGTGTACGACAACATCGCGTTCTCCCTGCGCCTGCAGAAGGTGCCCGAGGACGTGGTCTACGAGCGGGTCACCAACGCCGCGGAGGTGCTGGGCATCACCGAGTACCTGATGCGCAAGCCCCGCGCTCTGTCCGGCGGCCAGCGCCAGCGCGTGGCCATCGGCCGCGCTATGGTCCGGGACTCCAAGGTGTTCTTGATGGACGAACCGCTCAGCAACCTGGACGCCAAGCTGCGTAACCAGATGCGCGCCGAGATCATTCTCCTGCGCCAGAAGCTGGACACCACCTTTATCTACGTCACCCATGACCAGACCGAGGCAATGACCCTGGGCGACCGGATCGTCATCATGAAGGACGGGTACATCATGCAGGTCGGCACCCCCACGGAAGTGTTCGAGATGCCGGAAAACCTGTTCGTGGCCGAGTTTATCGGCGCGCCAAAGATGAACATCGTCAAGACGAACCTGGTCCGCGAGGGCGACAAGTACTTCGTCACCCCCTTCGGCGCCAAGATCCCCGTGACCGGCGAGAAGGGCAAAATGCTGGCGGAGAAGAACGTGAAGGCCGGCGAGATCCTGCTGGGCGTGCGTCCCGAGCATATGACCCTGGGCGCCGAGGGCCAGGGCTCCATCCCTTGCCACCTGGTGGTCAACGAGATGATGGGCTCCGAGCTGCACCTGCACGTGGACACCGCCGACGGCAGCCGTCTGATCGTGCGCATCCCTACCATCGACCTGGACAAGGAGGGCCGCAGCGCCTTGGTCGGCGGACACAACCTGCACGTCACGTTCGAGGGCAAGGCCATGCACTTCTTCGACCCTGCCACTGAAAAAAACCTGCTGGTGTAAAACAACATACAACGTATAAGAGGCGGGCATTGCCCGCCTCTTGTGTTGTCTGTGGTGCCGATGTGGGATGGCACCAGACGCGCAGGCGCCTCTCATCGGTGCGCGTTGGCGGTCTCACCGGGTTTTCTATGGGACCAAACTGTTAATCTATATACCGACTATTGAACGTATCTGTAAAGAAAAATCCAGATATTCAGCACTTGTCTGATCCAACAACTTTGATATACGATAAAACTTATTGGTGGTCGGTGATTCTTTGCATACCATGTCCATATCGACGCGATCAACGTTGACTACTGTCCAGCACTCCACATATCCATCTTTTTTTGCCTTTTGATGGCTTTTTTCAGCTTCCCCGACTCTGTTATGAATGTTTGAATAATCCTGCCCGCCTTTAACCTCGATTGCAACTAAGTTCTTATATGTTTCCGGTGCTAATTCTTCTCTGATAACAATATCTGGATCGGCGGCGAACTGAATATATACGGAACGACCAGAATTGTTCCTGAGTTCAATACGATGGGAATTTGAATTTATAACAGATGGCTGCACTATATGGAAAACAATATCGAACACTTGTGATATTGCGGAAGTACCCTTTTGAACATTCGCTCCGCCTCGAAGTTGAGGACCCAGGGTCAATAATGTTAGTTGGTCAAAGAACACAGCGCTTATCATTTCGGTATTAAGGTGCTCCAGCATATACTTTGCATTTACATTAAGGGCAACGCACAAAGCCGGGAGTTGACTGCGCTGGGCAGTTGAAAGTTTTCCCTTTTCCTCTGATGATTTGAACATTCCGGCACCAGTTGCGGAACAATAAAACCCTTTTTGACTATACCCGAGCAAAAGGCGATAATAACCCAAAAGCCGAGGATTTTGCGTTAAAATGCATGGTATCGCAAACAGCAGCTCGCCTCTCATTCCGTGACAGGCAAGAATTTGCAACGAACTGTTGTCAACATATTCATGCAGTTCAGAATCGACTTTATCAATTTCCATGGAAGCCACTGTAGCAGCCAAAGCATCTTGCAAATACATGGAGCGAATCTCTGTGAGAGCCTTTGCAAAATTGATCTGCGTATTGGGGAAATCAAAAATTATAGGCATACTACTCACCTGCAACTTTCAAAACAGGGAGGTCCGCGGTATCTAAACGATTTTTCGCTATCTTCACATATTCATCATTTAATTCTATACCGACAAAATATCTGCCGTATTCTTGACAAACAATACCAACGGTCCCTGATCCAAAAAAGGGATCCAACACAAAATCATTTTCTTTGGTTGACGCCAGAATACATGGTTCAATCAATGCGGGAGGAAATGTCGCGAAGTGCGCATCAGGAAACGGCACTGTATTGACGTTCCAAATCGTTCGCTTATTGCGTCCATTTTCTTTTATTGCCAGATAATCATAGTAATATTTTTCTTTTTTTGTCAGCATAAAGACATATTCGTGAGATCTCGTTGGCCTGTCTTTTACGCTTTCAGGCATCGCATTAGGTTTATTCCAAATTATATCGCTGCGCAGATACCAACCGTCTGCTTGCAAAGCAAGCGCAAGCCTCCAAGGGATGCCCAATAGATCCTTCGGTTTTAATCCCTCCGGCGTATCGGGGCGCACGCTCATGGCTCTGGCGGGATTTTTTCTGTCTGGCGCACGATACCCACGATTCCCGCTGGTATATCCGTCACCAATATTAAGCCAGAAAACACCATCGTCCTTTAATACTCTCTTTGCTTCGGCGAAGACAGAAACTAATTTATTGATGTATTGTTGCAATTCTCCTTCTAATCCGATCTGTCCCTCGATTCCATAATCTCGAAGCCCCCAATAAGGGGGGGATGTAACAATACATTGCACCGAAGCTGTGGGCAATTTCTGCAACGCGAGAGTTGCATCGCTTTCAATAATCAAAGAACCCCCAAGGGTAATAGGAGCTTTCGTGATTTTTATGTATCCCACAGCACACATTTTCCGCTCACTCCTTAGTGCCCACACATCATGCTTTTAATTATAGCATGTTAAATAAACAAATTCAACTGAAACCCCATATCCTCAATATACACAAGAAATCCGAACCCGTTTCCGATTGGAATTAGGTTCGGATTTCTTGATCTTGGTGGAGCTGAGGGGAATCGAACCCCTGTCCGAAAGCATTTCAGCGGAACCTTCTCCGGGCGCAGACGGTTATTTCGCGCTTACGCGCTCTTCCCCTTCCCGGTGCAAGCCGTCACGCATGACGGGTCAGGTAGCTTCATGATGCATGGTGCGCTCAAAGCTTTGCGCACGCACGGACGCTGCTAGTCGACGCCCAGGTCCCGGGCCGCAGCGCTCCCGGGCTGGACGGGCCTGCCTTAAGCGGCGGCCAGAACGGCGTTATCGTTCTCAGTTAATTTGAAAGGTTCCCAGTTTTTAGGATGTCCGGGTCATCCGCCCGCTTATTCCGCCCCCACACCCCCGTCGAAACCATTGCAGCCCCGTAGAGCGCGCCCAGCTCTGCCGGGTGCGCGGCGCGTGAGAACGAACGTATATACCTTATTATGCCTTCTTCGGCGCGGGGTAATCCTGGCCGAAGGTCTCCACCGTGACCTTCTGCATGACCTGGGGGGTCAGGGGCTTGTCGCCCCAGCCGGTCTTGGTGGCCGCGATCTTATCGACCACGTCCATGCCCTCCAGCACCTGGCCGAAGGCGGCGTACTGGCCGTCCAGGTGAGGCGCGTCCTCATGCATGATGAAAAACTGGCTGCCGGCACTGTCCGGGTCCATGGCGCGGGCCATACTCAGCACGCCACGGGTGTGGCGCAGGTCGTTGGTGTACCCATTGGCGGCAAATTCGCCGGGGATGGAATAGCCGGGGCCGCCGGTGCCGTTGCCGTCCGGGTCGCCGCCCTGGATCATGAAGCCGGGGATGACCCGGTGGAAGAT
>CANQQB010000022.1 GCA_947625845.1 uncultured Oscillospiraceae bacterium | reverse complement strand
ATTGAAGATTTACAAAATAAGAGCAACAGAGAAAGAAAAGAGGTGACTCAAGGGAAGAAAGCTTCTAAAATGGTGTTTGCAGAGAAACCAGATAGGAGCTGACCCCCATGAGCCACTACAAACATCTTACCATAGAAGAACGGGAAAAGCTATACCTGATGCGCGGACAGGGAAAGAGCCTGCGGGAGATCGCCCGAGAGACAGGCCGTTCAGCATCAACGCTGAGCCGGGAACTGTCCCGCAACAAAGGCAGCCATCGCCCATATAGCCCCAGTGCTGCTCAGAGGCGGTACGTAAAGCAGAAACGGAATTGTGGAAGAAAGCGGATACTGGCCGCCCCCGGTCCGCGAGAAGTGATACGGCACCTCATAGAAGATGAACACTGGTCACCGGAACAAATAATTTCCTATTTCCCGTGCAGATGAACCGGTCGCGACAGACGAAATACAGATAACCGTAACTGCGGCAGGGCATGACCCAGCCGCAGTTATAACTTTTGGTGTGACCCTGTGAACCAAAGGAGACTTCTCCCATAGGCAAATATCACGGACTTCCAGGGCACCAGATCGAACACCAGCTTGGAGCCTACACCGACTGCAACCACGGGTGCGGCCTGGCAGTGATCCATCCGGCGCTGTACAGGCATATGTATAAGAAGGCTCCGGCCCGCTTTGCCCGGTTCGCTCAGGTTGTGTGGGGCGTGGACCCGGCGGGCAGGACGGAGGAGGAGACGGCCCTGGCGGGCATCAACGCGCTGGCGGCGCTCATAAAGGAGATCGGCCTGCCCGCCGCCTTCACGGAGATGGGCATCACGGACAAGAGCGTCCTCCGGGCCACGGCGGACACCTGCAACCTCACGGCGGGCTGCTGCAAGAAGTTCGACCGGGAAGAAATATTCCGGCTCTTGAAGGAGTGTCTGTGACGGGTCTGCACCCGGAAACGGCGCTATGTTCAAACAGATAAGACCGCGCGCTTTGATTGAAAAACAGAGTGCGCGGTCTCTCTTTATTTCTACTATTTTTCGCCTGGTTTGCCAGGCAGCCGCTCAGTCGCTGACGTCGCTGTCCAGGACTGCGGCAAACTCATATTCTCCGAAACGCTCCTTCATCCGCCGGACGATATCGGCCTCGATCTCCGCTTTATTTTCCGCCTTGAAGTCCAAAATCAGGTCAAAGTAGACCAGCTTTTTCGCCGCGTCCACATAGAATCCGTGCATTTGCAGCACCTCCGGGTACTCCCGAAGAATATCGGTCAGCGCCCTCTTCATATCGGCAAAAGTTTCATCTGCCGTGTTGGAGGCGTAGATGCCCACGGTCAGGACGATGCCGAAGGCGCGGTATACGTCCTCGGCGATCTGCCGGGTCAGGCCGTGTATCTCCCTTGCGGTCATGTCGTCGGGCAGCTCGATATGCACCGACCCGATCAGCCGCTCCGGACCGTACTGATGCAGCGAAAGGTCATAAGCGCCCAGCACTCCGGGATATTTTCCGATGAAGTCCTTCAGTTCCCCGGCCATGGCACTGTCCACCCGCTCGCCAATGAGCTGGCCCATGCTCTCTGTCAGGATTTCTATCCCCGCCTTCAGGATGAACAGGGAAATGACCAGGCCCAGGACGCCCTCGATGCTCAGGTCAAACGCCATGCTGACGCCCGCCGCCACCAGGGTAGCGAGGGAGAGGACCGCGTCCATCACCGCGTCCGTGCCGGAGGCGGCAAGCGACTCGGAATGCCAGGTCTTCCCGGCCGCCTTTACATACCGCCCCAGGACCAGCTTCGCCGCCACAGCCGCCGCGATGACCACGAGGGTCACAACGGAATAGTCCGCCGCAGTGGGGTGGAGCGTCTTGTCCAGGGTCTCCCGGAAGGCTGTGACGCCCGCCAGCAGGATGAGCACCGCCACGGTGACGGAGCTTATATATTCGATCTGGCCGTAGCCATAGGGATGCTTTTTGTCCGGCGCTTTACCGGCCAGCTTTGTCCCCACGATGGTGACCACCGAGGACAGAGCGTCCGTCAGGTTGTTCACCCCGTCCAGAATGATGGCGATGGAGCCGCTAATGAGCCCCACCGCCAGCTTGAACGCCACCAGCACCGCGTTGACGCCGATGCCGATGACGCTGACTTTCACGATGGCCTTTTCCCGCTCCATCACAGCAGCGCCTCCACGGCGGCCCGCTTTTCAAAGAGCACACAGCCGCCCGCGTGGTCGTCCGCCAGAAGCTCCCCCTCCCGCAACGCGGCGAACAATGGCGAGGCCAGCGCCTGACGCAGGGATGTATCCCGCACGTTCACGTCCGAATAAGGCGAGAAGGGGCACGGCTCCGCCCCGCCGTGGGAGTTGATGTGGAAAAAACCACGCCCCGCCGCGATGCAGCCGCCGGAGCTCTTCTCATCGCCGGGGAAGGACACGAACACCACCTCGGGAACCTGTTCCCGCAGCCTGGCGATGCCGTCCCGCAGCCGGACCCGCTCTTCCTCGCCGGGAGCAAGCTCCTGGCTTTCCTCTGTCACCGGCACGTACTCCACATAGATCACCAGCTTGCACCCCCGGTCCGCCAGCGCGTCGATGAAGGCCGGTGAGACGGCCTCGTCCACGTTTTGCGTCGTCACCGTTACGGACGCGCCGAACAGCAACCCCTTTGCATGCAGCGCGTCCATATTGGCGATCTGCGTATCATAGATACCCGCGCCCCGGCGCGCGTCCGTCTCGGCCCGGCCGCCCTCGATGCTCAGCACCGGGATAAGGTTCCGGCATTTATCAAACAGCTTGAAACAGGCGTCGTCCATGTATGTACCGTTGGTGAAGATGGGGAACAGGATGTTCGGCAGCTTCCCCGCCGCCTCCAGCACACCCCGGCGCAGCATGGGTTCGCCCCCGGCCAGCAGGATGAAGCTGACGCCCAGGTCCTCCGCCTGATGGAAAATTGACAGCCACTCGTCATCCGTGAGCTGGCGCACAGGCGCGGCATCCACGGTAGCGTGGTTGCACCGGGAGTAGCACCCGGCGCAGTGCAGATTGCAGGCGCTGGTGATGCTGGCGATCAAAAACGGCGGGATGTGCTCGCCGACCTTTTCTGCCTCAGCCCGGCGCTGGGACGCCTTGCGGCTGGCCGCCGCGAACCGGACCATGAACGCGCTCTCCCGGGGGTCACGCAGCGTGGCCCGCAGCGCGCCGGATACGATGTTCTCCACCCCACGGGTCATATAGGCTTGTATATCAAATTTCTCGTCCATCGTTTTCCCTCACAGTCTCACTGTGGCGATGTATTCCGTGTTTTCATCCGTCCGGATACCGGGGTCGGCGAGGGATAATTCTCCGCCCAGCGCCCCCATAAAGTGGCACAGGGCGATGCCCATGTCGATCTTTTGCATATCCCAGCCGGCCTTGCTGGTGTATCCCTTGGTGTGGGACAGGTAGAAGTGGAAATCATCCCCGGCCCGGACGATGCGCCAGGGCTGGGAGTTGGTGGCCGACGGCGCCAGCCGCACCATCTCCAGAGCGTCCCGTACCTTCTCGTCCTCGGTGGCAAGCGGCGTGGAAAAGTCCCCGTCGAAAAACAGCAGTTCGGCGCTTTTTCGCTCGTCCGCCTTGATGGTCTTGCGCATGACGGCCTCCCGGACGGACATCTTCTCCGCCGGATAGCCCAGGGGGCTGACGCAGAACATCCACTCGCTGTCCCGCACATCCGCCGCCTGCTCAAACAGTGCCCGCTTCATGGTCCCGCCGATCCAGGTGGTGCCCAGCCCCAGTGACCAGGCGTAAAGGGCCAGTTGCTCGAAGGAATAGCCGTAGGCTTCCTCGCTGTGGGGGACCCTGTCCACCTTCGCCGTCACGTAGCAGCTCTCGCCCACGATCACCGGGCTTGAAAGGCCGTGCTCCTTTGCGTCCAGCAGAAGAAACCGCACCGGGATGCCGTAGGGATTGGGTATCTCCCGCATATATTCCCGGAGCCTGCTCTCGTCCTCCTTGCTGAGCGGCCGGCCGTCAAAGGTCCGCACGCTCCTTCTCGTCCTGATCAGTTCCATCCTGTCCATCTCATTGTCCCTCCTTGTCCGTCAGTTTTCCGATGATCTCGTACAGCGTCCCATAGAGCCCCGCCGCCTTTTCCGGTTCCAGCTGGACGCAGGCGGCCAGCCGTCCGGGGACGGAGAGGGCCCGCTCCTGCAGCGCCTCGCCTGCCGGAGTGATGGCCACGAACACGTCCCGCTCGTCCCGCTCCGAGCGCCGCCTTGCGACATAGCCCTTTTCCTCCAATCGCTTCAACAGCGGCGTCAGGGTGCTGGAGTCCAGAAACAGCTTTTCTCCCACCTCTTTGACCCGCAGCTCTCTGTGCTCCCACAGCACCATCATGGTGATGTACTGGGTGTATGTCAGTCCCAGCTCGTCCAGAAAGGGTTTGTACGCCTTCACGATCTCCTTGGCGCAGGCATACAGGGGAAAGCAAAGCTGATTCTCCAGCCGCAGCGCCGCGTATTTGTCTTCCATTTGTTCCGCCTCTCTCAACTACAGATGATGCCCGCGACCGCTTGTCAGCCGCGGGCCTATCGTTTTTCAGGCGTTTTTCTCTGCCCACTGGACCCAGAACGCCTCGTCCTAATATGATCTGTTTTGCGTTATGCTGTCGGCTCGGCCTGCTCCGCTTCATAGGCGGCGCGTACGGCCCGGGCAAGCTGGTCGGCGCAGGAGGTGGGCCGGCGTCCGCACAGGATGCCGGACAGCTTTTCCTCGATCTGCCCCACCGTCCAGCCATCTACCAGGATGGGGATGGCCTTCAGATTCCCGTTACATCCACCCTCAAAATGGATGTTGTGGACCACGTCTCCGTCCAGGTCCATGCTGATGAGCTGGGAGCAGGTGTTCTCCGTCACATAGTCGTAGTGAAACATCACAGCAGCTCCTCCACCTTCGCCTTCAGCTTGTCCACGGAGTCCGTGGGCTCGAACCGACCGGCGATATTGCCATCTCTGTCGATGACGAACTTGGTGAAGTTCCACTTGATGTTGCCGTTGTTCTTATAGTCCTTGTCCATCTTCTTCACGATGGGCTTCAACACCAGCGCCATGGGACCGCTGAACCCGCCGAAGGCGGTATTGGCCGTGAGATGCTTGTAAAGCGGGATGGCGTTTTCTCCGTTCACGTCGATCTTGGAAAACTGTGGGAAGGTGATGCCGAAGCGGCCTGTGCAGAAGGCGTGTATTTCCTCGTCAGTGCCGGGGGCCTGGTCCATGAACTGGTTGCAGGGGAAGTCCAATATTTCCAGACCGTCCTTCTGATGCAGGTCGTACAGGTCCTGCAGTTCGTCATACTGGGGCGTAAAACCGCAGCCGGTAGCGGTATTGACGATGACCAGCACCTTGCCCTTGTAGTCCACCAGCGAGACCTCGCTCCCATCCTGCGCTTTTACCGTGAAGTCATAAATGTTCATAGTATGTTCTCCTTTGGCCTTTCGATAGTCAATCTTGCAAGATTGATTATAGTATAAACTTCCGTTGTGCGGTTGTCAATAACGGGACACAGCAAAAGCGGAGGCCGTCCGATCTCCGCTTTATTTATGGTGCGCGTCAGCGGATGAAGTTCGTCCACTGGGGGCTTTCCTTTTCCGGCAGACCGTATTTCTCCCTGCCCAGGGCGATGCTCTTCATGAGAAAGGCCATATTCCGGGCCAGCGTCCGCATGGTCTGCATGCCCTCCGCGTCCTGCTCCGCTTCGCCGGGGGCGCCGCCATGGGTGCTGTTCCAGTACTGGCTGGCGGCCACGGGCATACCGGAGATGGTGAAATACTTGTTCAGCTCGTCGAAGGTGGCCGAGGCGCCGCCTCGGCGGGCCGTCACTACGCTGGCTCCCACCTTCATGGTCTTGTCAAAGCCGGTACTGTAAAAGAGCCTGTCCAGCAGGGCGACAAGGGTGGCGTTGGCGGAGGCGTAGTAGACGGGGCTGGCCACGACCAGGCCGTCGCTCTGCTCGAACACCGGCGCCAGCTCGTTCACGATGTCGTCAAAGGCGCACTTTCCCGTCCTGGCACAGCTTCCACAGGCGATGCAGCCACGGATGGGCTTATTGCCCACCTGTACGGTCTGCACCTCCACACCCTCCTGGGCAAAGACCGCCTCCATCTGCCGCAGCGCGGCGGCGGTGTTGCCGTTTTTCCGGGGACTTCCGTTGAGCATCAGTACTTTCATCTCTGTATCTCCTTTTTCGTATTTCTTCCGACGGATGGGTGATCTTGCGTTTATGCGGAGCGCTTTTTGCGGCGCAGGGACAATATGCCAAGGGGGATGGCGCAAAGGAGCGCAAGCGCGGTATACGCGGCCGTGGGCGTGTCGTCCCCGGTGTCGGGCGCGTGGGAGGCGTCCGGACCGGCCGAGGGGGCGGGCGGCTGGGTGGGGCCTGCGCCGGGCGTGGCCGTCGGCTCCGGCGTGGAACTGGGCTCCGGGGAGGCGTCCGGTTCCGGTGTGAGGCTGGGTCCCGGTGTGAGGCTGGGTTCCGGTGTGAGGCTGGGTCCCGGTGTGGGGTCCGGTTCCGGGGTAGGGTCAGGCTCCGGGGTAGGGTCCGGTTCCGGTGTGGGGTCCGGTTCCGGTGTGGGGTCAGGCTCCGGGGTGGGGCTGGGCTCCGGTGTGGGGTCCGGTTCCGGTGTGGGACTGGGCTCCAGCGTGGGAGAGGGGTCCGGGTCCGGCAGGACATCAGCCTGTCTGACGTTGGTGAAGCTGGCGTCAAAGACGCCGCCGGCGGGGATGGCCCCGGTGATGGCGTCGCTGGCGGCATAGCCCTGGTCCTCGGCGTCGGTCTGCTCGACCACGAATCCGTCGCCGGCGGGCAGAGCGCCGGACAGGACCATCTCGCCGTGCTTCAAACGGAACCGGGCCACGCCGTCCCGGAAGATCATGTTGCCGCTGCTGCCGTTCACGCTCCGGTCGGCAAGGGTGACCTGGCAGGTGAAGTAGTCATCCTCGCTGCTTTCGTTGCCCGTCACGTTGACGGATACCCGCAGTTTGCCGGGCGACGGCGGGTCGGGGAGAAGCGGGTGGGAGCTCTTCGTATTCGTGAACGCGACCACCGCCGTGCCGCCAGCCGGGATCTTGCCGGCGGTGTTGGAGCCGACGGTGGAGTACCCATCCCGGTTCGCCTCCGCCTCCGACACGGTATAGGTCACGCCGGTGGGGAGGTCTTTGGCGGTCACGCTGTCGCCGCCTTTCAATTTGACGGTGGCCTCGCCGGCGGTGAAGGTCATGCCGCCGCGCGCGCCGGTGATCGTGTTATCGTTCAGCCGAACGGTGAAGGTCCAGAGCCTGTCCTTCTCCGCCAGGTCGCCGGAGAGGGTGTTCGTGAGCTTCAGTTCACCGGTGCGGATGTTATTGAACTGCACATAATCCTGCGTGCTCCTGGTCACGACGCCGTCTTTCATCGCGGGCATGATATAGCCGTCCTTCGACCGCTCCGTCACCGTGTACGTCGTGCCCGAGGCGATGCCGTAGAGGGTCACTGCCTGGCCTTCTTTCAGCGCCACGGTGTATTTGCCGTTTTGCTGCGTGATCTTCCTCAGGGCGGGGGCCGTCTGTGTGCCTTCATAACCGGCCGCTACCCTGCCTACGTAGTCGTAAGAAGCCGCGCCGCCGCTCAACGTGATATCAAATTGGAAAGTGTCCCCGTGGCCGGAGCCTTTCGGCGTCACGGTCGTTTCGATGTACAGCCAGTCCTCCGTGGGGATGACGGCCACGGGCTCGGAGGAGATGGTTATTTTGCTTCCCGAACCGCCGGACAGCCGGTATTCCACTGTGGCGGTGTTGGCGTACGCGTGATCGTGCTCCACGGCGGGCACCACGGCGGTGAAGGTCATGGTCTTATGCTCTCTCGGCTTCAATGGAAACGTGTCCCACACGACCGTGCCGCCGGACGAGAGCCGACTGTCCTCCGCGAGCGGTTCGCCGCCATCCAAATGACCGTCAACGATCGTACCCACTACGACGCGCATGGGCTTATGGTCGCCTGTGGCGGCCGGCGTGGGGAGCGGGTCGCGCACGGTCACGTCATAGGTGTTCGTGGCGCTGCGGTTGGCGACGGTGATGGCGTACGTGATCAGTGTGCCGGTGCCCACCACCTGGGTGCCGGCTTCGGGGCCGTACGTGGCCGTGCCGATGGTCTGAGTCTTCACCGCCTCGACGCCGGTGGGGGTGTTCTCGATCGTGTGTTCGTCGGCTTTGTTGGCCGTTATGATCCCCGTCACCTGGTTCGGCGACGGTTCAAAATAGGGGCTTGGCTTCTCCGTGATGGTGTACCTGGTGCCGCCGGGCAGGGCAAAGACGGCCGTCTGACCCACGGCCAGTTTAAACGTGCCCTTGTAAGAGCCGTCGGTCTGCTTTGTCACGGGGAAGGGGAGGACCTCGTCGTTGGCGAAATAATCGTTCTCATGGCCGGCCGTGCCGGGGTCGTCTGTGGATGGGAGCGTGAACGTGGCCTCAAATTCGGCCTCGGTGACGTTGTACTTTCCGGCGGAGCCTGGGGCCAGAGTCTTGCGCAGCGTGAGTTGGCCGAGGGTGGTGGTGAACCAGATGGGGATCTCGTCGCCGTTTCCAATGCCCTCCCAGAAGAACTGGCCCTCGTGATTTTCGGAGCCGTTCTTGCTTTGATCGTACTCATACCAGGGATGGGCTGTGAGCCAAAGCCCGGCACGGGACGTGTCGCCGCCCTTCTCGAAGACCACGTTGACAGCGTCCAGGGTGGTGTATACCTGGCGGCGGGCGATGTATTTCTGCCCGGTCATACCGCCGGGGAATGGCTGGTCGGCAGCTTCGCCACAGCGTTCATGCTGCACGCCCGCCTCGTCGGTGTAGTTGAAGGTGGTGTAGTAGGAGAATTTTTCCTGGACCGGCGACCACTTGGCGGTGAGGTAGATGGTATAGTCCTGCTTGTCCGCGTCGTGGACTTCGGCGCGGTCGTCCAAAGCGCGCAGGTCTACCATTTCGTTTGGCTGGATGAGCTCTTCCGGGCGGCTAAGCGCGTTTCCCTCGGCGTCCGTCAGGACCCAGCCCAGGAACGTGGCGGGATGCTCGCCGACCGTCCGGGGCACGGCGGCGCTGACGGTGACGCGGTCGCTGGTGAACAGTCCGTCGCCTTTGATGAGGGAGTAGTAATTGCCCCGGTTCGTGTCGGTGGGCGTGCTGCTGTCGGCGATCTCGCTGCCGTCATTGTCCAGGCGGCGGTAGCTGGGCATGTTCCGCACCGCCAGCTCGGGCGTGTCCGGGTTCAGGGCTTTTCCCGCGGTGATGCCGTCCTGGTATCGGACCTGGTACAGCATGGGCTGGGCCTGGATGGTCAGAAGGCCGATTTGGGTCGCGGTGGCGCTGCTCTGCGGGTCATGCAGGGTGACGTAGTACCAGCCGCTGCCGTCCGGTCCCCGGATATCGGACGGGCCGAAGGTCTGGCCGGTCGCGAGCTGCTTTTCCCGGAAGGAGACGGTGGGGAAGTCCGTGGCGCCTTCCGGCTTCCCGCCGGCCCAGTAGTAGCCCTCGGCCAGCCGGAAGCGGATGTTGCCGTATATTTTGGCGGTCGTATCGCAAATGCTGCCGTCCGGGTCGCCTACGGTGTTGTAATCAAAGGTGTGCTGTGCTGATACGGCTTTGATGGAGGTTGCCTGCGAAAAGGGTATCCAGGCCAGCGTGCTCATATTTTCAGCAGTCTTCATGCGGAACGCCTGCGCCTCCACTCCGGCAAGCCGGGAGGCCACGACCTCGGCGTAGGCGAGGTTCCCCGCGTTGACGAAGGTGCCGTGGTCGAAGACGATGCTTCGGTCCGCGTGCGTGATGGAGATGGAATAGTGCCGTTGGCGTTGGTTGTCAATATTCGGAACGAGTTTTGGCTCGACGGTGATCGTCACGGTCATGCCGCTGGCAAACGTGGTGACGGCGGTTGCCCGGTTGTCCGGGCTGCCGGGGTCAATATAGGACCCGTCGTTGTTTATCAGCTCGCGCGGGTCCTTGAGGAACGGGATGTTGAGGTCTTGCCCGTTCAGCGACAGCGATCGCATCTCATAATGGGAAGCGTCCGCGTTTTGCGTGTCAAAGGACCAGGCGCAGGAGTAGGTCCCCGTGGCCGTGTCATAGACCATGTTCTTGTCGTCAAAGCCGGTGAGACTGCCGTAATTGGTCCACTTCAGGTAGTTCTGTTTATTACCGGTCATGATCTTGCCCAGGTGATCCGCGTTGAACGCGTAATCTTCTTTCGGCCGCGTGGTGATCACCACGCGCACGGTCTGGGGCGCGTCGGCGCTGCCGGGCGTGCCGGAGACATAGGTGCCGTTCCGGGTGAAAAAGTCCGGGGCGTCCGCGCTTGTGTTGACCACCGCGCCAACGTTGTTGGCGGAGCCAAGGTCGGCGGGAGCGGTCCACTGGACTTCTTTGCCCAGCGGATAATTCCCGTAGCCGCTCTCCTGGGGGAATTTTTCGGTGGCGGCGTCTTGTGTAAAGGTGTCGGCGTCGCCGATGTACACGCGGCCATAGTGCCCGGCGGGGACGGTCACGTCCACGCTCAGCCATTGGTTCTGGGTCATGGTGGGCCGCTGGGCGCCAAAGACGGCGGCGACGGTGTACCCGGCCATGCCGGTGAGGTCATTCCCGGAGCCGTCGACTACCTCATATTTGATTTGGTATTCCGCCAGGGCGTAGTTGATGCAGATCTTTTCCGCCTCGCCAAGCACGGCGCTGGTCATGGCGCCGGCGTCCTCGGACGCGGAGTAATAGACGTAGTTCTGCACCGTGCCGCCTGTTGTCGTGATCTGCACGTTGCCGATGCGGGCCACGGTGGCGTCGTTGACGGTGAGCGCGTATATCTCATGTCCGGCCAGTTGGGGGAAATTGGCCGCATAGTTTGCCGCGTTCTGCACGCCGGATCCCGCGCCGGACCAGGTCGGGCTTTCCGCCTTTGCCAGCAGGTCCCCGATGGTCATAGGGACCCACGCGACCTTTTCGCATGGGTCGTCATGCAATACACCTCCAAGTTCACTTTCAGACACAAAACACCACACTATTTTGAGATGAGTTTATATCATGCTGTGCGATACGTCAAGTTACATCGTGACAAACGGAATTGTTTTAGCGCAATAAACAAAAATGCGGCAGGGTCGCGGGAACGTTGACTTCACGGACCGGGGATGATAGAATGGGGCGCAAATCACCGCGACATAAGGACGGGACTATGACGCACGGGCAGAAACTGACGGCCGGGTTCAACTGGGGGCCGTTTTTGAAAAAGCTGGCGGCCATCGGCATACCGGTGGCGCTGCAAAACCTGCTGACCACCACGGCCAGCATGGTGGATACGATGATGGTGGCGCCGCTGGGGGAGTTGTCCGTGGGGGCGCTGGGTCTGTGCGCGCAGTTTTCGTCGCTGCTGTTCTCCGGGTACTGGGGCTTCGTGGGCGGCGGCATGCTCTTTTTTGCCCAGTACTGGGGGGCGAAGGACGACGAGGGCCTGGCGCGCAGCTACGGCATGACCCTGGCGTGCATGATGACGGTGGCGCTGGTGTTCGGGTGCCTGGCCATCTTCGCGCCGGGGCTGGTCATGCGGGTGTACACGGACAAGCAGTCCATCCGGGAGATAGGCGTGCAGTACCTGCGGATCGTGGGCTTTGCCTATTTTTTGCAGGTGCTGTCCATGGCTATGAGCAGTCTGCTGCGGGCCACGGAGCGGGTGCGTATCCCCATGCTGGCCTCCGTGGCATCCGTGGGGACGAACATCTTTTTGAACTGGGTGTTCATCTACGGGCGTCTGGGCGCGCCGGCCATGGGCATCCGGGGCGCGGCGCTGGCCACCACGTGCGCCGCGGCGGTGAACGTGACGGCTGTCTGTCTGATGGCGCGGGTCACGAAATACCCCCATCTGTTCCGGGTGCGGGAGCACTTTCGCTGGGATACGGCACATTTGAAGCAGTACTTCGTCAAGTGCTTCCCCATTATCTGCAACGAGGTCCTTATCGGCGTGGGGAACATGGTCATCAACGTGACATTGGGCCGTCAGCCGGAGGAGGTTATCGCGGCTATCGCCGTATTCCGGACGCTGGAGGGGCTGGTGATAGGCTTCTTCGCTGGATTTTCCAACGCCGCGTCCATTCTGGTGGGCACCTGCGTGGGGGCGGGGGAGCTGGAGACCGCCTATGAGCGGGCCAAGCGGCTGGTGTATCTGTGCAGCGGGTTCATATTCCTGGTGGACCTGGCGCTGCTGGCGCTGCATAAGCCAATTCTGACGGGCATGAGCCTGTCCGGCGCGTCCTTCACGGCGGGGCTGCGGTTTTTGAGCATTTACGCGGTGGCGTCGGTGATACGCATGGGCAACTGGATACAAAACGACACCTATCGGGCCGCCGGGGACGCGGTCACCGGCACGGTGCTGGAGATCGCGTTTATGTACCTCGTGCTGCTGCCGTGCGTGCTGACCAGCGCGTTTGTGCTGCACTGGCCATACTGGGCCATCTTTATCTGCTGCTACATCGACGAGCCCATCCGGTATGTCCTCATGCAGCGGCGTCTCTACTCCGGCCGGTGGATCATGCCGGTCACGGAGCAGGGCATGGCCGCGCTGCCGGCGTTCCGCGCCAGCCACGGTATCCGGGGCAGGGCCGTGTTCCGCCGAGTCGGCCGGGAGGACGCCGCAGAAGGACACAGTTGAATCCAAAAGCCTGTACGACCGTACGGGCTTTTTGTCTGTAAATTGACAAGCGCACAGGAAAGCTCTATACTGTATAAAAAATTGGACATAATGGAAAGTGCTGCAACGATGGAACCCATACGGTCACGGCAAAACGAGCTCGTCAAAAAGTTTATCGCCCTGGGCGCTGACCCCAAGGTCCGTCAGGAGGCGGGCCAGTTTCTGTGCGCCGGGGAGACGCTGCTGGGGGAGGCGATCGCCTCCGGGGCGGAGGTGACCTGCGTGCTGGTAACGGAGGACATGCCGGGGCTGCCGGTACGGCTGGTGACGCCGGAGATATTGAAGGCCGTGTCCCCGCTGCAAAACTCCCCCGGACCGGTGTTCACGGTGCGCATGCGGCCTCTGCCTCCGGCGGAAAAGCTGCGGCGGGCCATCGTGCTGGAAAACGTGCAGGACCCCGGCAACGTGGGAACGGTGCTGCGCACGGCGGCCGCGTTCGGCATGGATATGGTGGTCCTGTGCGGGGCGTGCGCGGACCCCTATAATCCCAAGACGGTCCGGGCTACCATGGGGGCCATCTTCCGCCAGAGCGTGGTCAAAACGGACCTGGCCGGGCTTTCGGGCGTGCTGCGGGGTCTGCCGCTTTACGGCGCGGCGCTGGCACCCGGCGGCATGGACGCGCGGCAACTGCCGACGGCGCCTCTGGCGGTGGCCGTGGGCAACGAGGGCAAGGGCCTGACGGCGGAGCTGCTGGCCCGGTGCGCCGGGACGGTGCGCATCCCCATGCGGCCGGGGACGGAGAGCCTGAACGCCGCCGTCGCCGCGGCGGTGGTGATGTGGGAAATGTCCAGAAAAACGATATGACCCGAATATACAAGGGGGAGCTCGAGGGGGCGGGAGCCCGCCTCGAATGGGATCTGACGCCCCGCGCTCTGCGCGGCGAGCGGAGCGAGGACTTTTGCGCCGTTTACGGCGCGAAAGTACTGGCGTCATTGTGGGAAATGTCCAGAAAGGATTTACCATGGCAAGGCTGAAGTACTGGGTGTGGCTCAGCTGCGTATCCGGCGTGCGGCCACTGATCAAATACCGTCTGGCCAAGGCCATGGGCGGGCCGGAAAAGCTGTTTTTTGCCCAGCGGGACGAGCTTATCGCCACGGAACCGCTGCTGCAAAAGGGCGAGGCGGACAGGCTCATGGACAAGAGCCTGGAGCCGGCCGCGAAGGCGCTGAGCTTCTGCGAGGAACACGGCATCAGCGTGCTCACGGTCCAGGACGCGGCGTATCCGGACAGGCTGCGGCATATCCCCGACCCGCCGGCCGTACTGTATGTGTGGGGCAAGCTGCCGCCGGTGGACGAGCGGCTTTTGGTGGCGGTGGTGGGTACGCGCCGGGCCACGCCGTACGGCATCCAAATGGCCTCCGCCATCGGCCGGGACCTGGCAAAGGGCGGGGCCGTGGTGGTGTCCGGCCTGGCGGCGGGCTGCGACGGCGCGGCCATGGAGGCGGCGCTGCGGGAAGGCGGGACCGTCATTGGCGTGCTGGGTACCGCCATCGACGAGGTGTACCCGGCACGGAACCGGCCGCTTTTTGAGGCAACCCGCGCGCAGGGGGCGCTGGTGAGCGAGTACCCGCCTCATATGCGTACCTATCCCGTGGACTTCAAGGTGCGAAACCGGATCGTCACGGGCCTGAGCATGGGGGTGGCGGTGGTGGAGGCACCCCGTAAAAGCGGCACGCGAAGCACCGCGGACCACGCGCTGGAGCAGGGACGGGATGTGTTCGCCGTGCCGGGCAACGCGGATTCCTATACCAGCGCCGGGTGCAACGACCTTATCAGCCAGGGCGCGGCGCCTATCGGGAGCGGGCGGGACATTTTGCGCGCTTATGAGGGCCGGGCCGACCTTTTGCGGCAAAAAACCGCGGAACCGGCCGATATACATATTAAAAAAGAGATTGACAAGCCCAAAGACATAGTTTATATTGACCAGAGTGCGACCAGACCCAAGCCGCTTCCCGGCGGCCTTACAGAGCCCCAGAAGAAGGTGCTGACCGCGATGACCAGGCCGGATATGCTGGCCGACGAGATCATCGAATCGGCGGGCCTGGGCGCGCCGGAGGTCCTGGCGGCGCTGACCATGCTCCAGATCGCGGGCCACGTGGTCCAGGGCGCCGGCAAGCGGTACACGCGCAAACAATGAACGAGTGAGGAACGTTTATGGCGGCAACAAAAACGGATCTTGTCATCGTGGAATCCCCCGCGAAGGCAAAGACCATAGAGCGATATCTGGGAGAGGGCTATAAGGTCGTGGCGTCCATGGGCCATCTGCGGGACCTGCCCAAGAGCAGCCTGGGGGTGGACGTGGAGCACGATTTCACGCCGGATTACCAGCCGGTGAAGGGCCGGGAGGACGTGATCGACAAGCTGCAAAAGGCGTCCAAACGGGCGGGCATCGTGTATCTGGCGACGGACCCGGACCGGGAGGGCGAGGCCATCTCCTGGCACCTGAAGGAGCTTCTCTCCATCCCGGACGAAAAGGCAAGGCGGGTGACCTTCAACGAGATCACGAAAAACGTGGTCCGGGATGGCATCGCTCACCCCCGGGACATCGACCAGGACCTGGTGGACGCACAGCAGGCGAGGCGTATTCTGGACCGGATCGTGGGCTATAAGCTCAGCCCCCTTCTCTGGCGGAAGATACGCAAGGGCCTGTCCGCCGGGCGGGTCCAGTCCGCCGCCACCAGGATGGTGCTGGACCGGGAGCGGGAGATACGGGATTTTCAGCCGGAGGAATACTGGCGGCTGACCGCCACGCTGAAAACCGATAAGGGCGAGAGCTTTCAGGCGCTGTATCACGGCACGGAGAAGAAAAAACAGGAGCTGAAGAGCCGGGCGGACGTGGACGCTGTGGCCGAGGCGGTGAAGGGGAAACCTTTCCGCATCGGCGACATTGCCCACGGCAAGAAGTCACGCAGCCCGTCGCCGCCTTTCATCACATCGACATTGCAGCAGGAGGCCTCCCGCCGGCTGGGCATGACGCCCCGGCGGACCATGTCCATTGCCCAGCAGCTTTATGAGGGCGTGGACATCGAGGGCGAGGGAACCGTGGGCCTGATCACCTATATGCGTACGGACTCCCTGCGCCTTTCCGAGGACGCGCTGGCCGCGGCGGGCACGTTCATCCGCGGCCATTACGGCGAGGAATATTACTACGGCAAGCCCCGGCGCTATAAGGCCGGCGCCAACGCGCAGGACGCTCACGAGGCCATCCGTCCCACCATACCCGGCCTGACGCCGGAGCAGGTGAAAAAGAGCCTGACCGGGGAGCAGTACCGGCTCTACCGGCTCATATGGGGCCGCTTCACCGCAAGCCAGATGGCCAACGCCGTCTATGACAACATCACGGCGGACGCGGTGTGCGCGGGCCATGTCTTCCGGGCGTCCCACTCCAAGCTCGCCTTCCCCGGCTATATCGCCGTGTACGACGACAATAGGGACGAGGACGAGTCGGAGGAAAACGGGGGCAAAAAGCCCCTGCCGGACCTGACCGAGGGCCAGAACGTGGCGCTTGAAAAGCTGGACCCGGAGCAGCACTTCACCGCGCCGCCAGCCCGGTATTCCGAGGCCACCCTCATCCGGGCCATGGAGGAAAAGGGCATAGGTAGGCCCAGTACCTACGCGCCTACCATCACCACCATCACCGCGCGGGAGTACGTGGTCAAGGAGGGCAAGTACCTCAAGCCCACGCCTCTGGGTGAGACGGTGACCGAGCTGATGGAAGAACGGTTCCCGGATATCGTGGACGTGAAATTCACCGCGCGGATGGAGGACACGCTGGACCAGGTGGAAGAGGGCAAGGCCGACTGGAAGGGCGTGCTGAAGGACTTTTACGGGGACTTCTCCAGGGAGCTGGAAAACGCGGAGCAGACTCTCCAGGGCCAGCGCATCAAGGTGCCCGACGAGGTCTCCACTGAGATATGCCCCAACTGCGGGCGGAACCTGGTGGTCAAGTCCGGCCGGTTCGGCCGGTTCCTGGCCTGCCCCGGCTACCCCGATTGCAGCTTTACCATGCCGCTGGTGGTGGAGATGCCGGGCCGGTGCCCCAAGTGCGGCAGCCGTATCTTCAAGCGCACCAGCAAAAAGGGCTACACCTATTACGCCTGCGAAAAGGGCGCGGCCTGCGGGTTCATGACCTGGGACGTGCCAACGAAGGAGGACTGCCCGGTCTGCGGCAAGACCATGTTCAAGCTGTCCGGTAAGGGCCAGCGCAAGAGCTTTTGCATCAACGAGGCATGTTCCAACTTCCTGCCGGAGGATAAGCGGGGCTATCGCCGCCGTCGGACCGCCTCGTCCGGGGAGGCTGACGCCGCCGCCGGCGAACAGGCAGGGACGGAAGAAGAGGCCACGAAACCCGCCAAAAAGACGGCGGCGAAAAAGACCGCGACCGCCAAAAAGACGACGACGAAAAAACCCGCCGCCAAAAAGACGGCGGCTCGGACGAAGAAGGAGAGCTCATGATGGCGGATATCTCCGTGGTGGGCGCGGGCCTGGCCGGGAGCGAGGCTGCGTGGCAGCTTGCGCAGCGGGGGATGAAGGTCCGGCTTTATGAGATGAAGCCGGAGAAGATGACCCCGGCGCATACGTCGCCGCTTTTCTCGGAGCTTGTGTGCTCCAACTCCCTGCGGGGGGACGATCTTTCGAACGCCGTGGGGCTTTTGAAGGAGGAGCTGCGGCGGCTGGGAAGTCTGATGATGATGAGCGCGGAGAAGCACCGGGTCCCCGCCGGCGGCGCGCTGGCCGTGGACCGGGAGGCCTTCGCCAGGACCATCACCGACGCCATCCGCAGCCATCCAAACATCGAGATCGTGGAGGGGGAGGTCACGGATTTTCCCGATGGCGAGTGCATCGTCGCCACCGGGCCGCTGACCAGCGACGGGCTTATCCCGGCCATCAGCCGGGCATGCGGCCAGGCGGATTTCCTGCACTTTTTCGACGCCGCCGCGCCGCTCATATCCTTTGAGAGCATCGACATGTCCAAGGCATGGTTCGGCTCCCGGTACGGCAAGGGCACGGCGGACTATATCAACTGCCCCATGGATAAGGAGCAATATGACGCGTTCGTGACAGAACTGGCCTCCGCCAAAGAGGCTCCGGTCCACGGCTTCGAGGACGCGGGGGTGTTCGAGGGGTGCATGCCCGTGGAGGTCATGGCCCGGCGGGGGCACGATACCCTGCGGTACGGGCCGATGAAGCCCGTGGGGCTCAGAAATCCCGAGACGGGGGAGAGCTGCCACGCCGTGGTCCAGCTCCGCCGGGACAACGACGAGGGGACGGTCTATAATCTGGTGGGCTTTCAGACCCACCTGACGTTCCCGGAGCAGCGGCGGGTGTTCGGCATGATACCGGCGCTGGCGAACGCGGAGTATCTGCGCTACGGGAAGATGCACCGGAATACATTTTTGAACGGGCCAAAGCTGCTGGACAGGTACTACCGGCTCAGGACGGAGCCGCGTATCGGCTTTGCCGGACAGGTCACCGGCGTGGAGGGCTATGTGGAGTCCTGCGCGTCCGGGATGCTCTCGGCGCTGGAGGCGGCCAGAAGGTTCAAGGGCCTGCCGCCGCTGGACTTTCCCCGGACCACGGCCATCGGCGCGCTGGCGCTGTACGTGTCCGGCGGGGCTGTCAGCGGGGACTTCCAGCCCATGAACGTGAACTTCGGCATCATCGAACGGCTGGACGAGCGTATCCGGGGCAAACGGGACCGGTACCTGAAGGTGTCGGAGCGGGCACTGGCGGACCTGGATAAGATCATCGAAAGAGAGAGGGCGGGCATATGAGGATCATTCTGGACGCCATGGGCGGCGACAATGCCCCCCAGGCCGTGGTGCAGGGCGCGGTGAAGGCCGCAAGAGAGCTGGACGTGGATATCACGCTGGTGGGCCGGGAGGCGGACGTGCGGGGGTGTCTCGCCGCGTGCGGGGCCGAGCATGAGGCGCGTATCCAAGTGGTGGACGCGCCGGAGGTCATCACCATGGAGGACGAGGCGGGCATGGCCTGCTATAATAAAAGAAAATCCTCCATGACCGTGGCGTTGACCATGCTGAAGGCCGGCGAGGGAGACGCGATGATCTCCGCCGGGAGCACGGGGGCGCTTTTAGGCGGCGCGACCCAGTTCGTCAAGCGTATCAAGGGCATCCGTCGGGCGGCGCTGGGACCGGTGCTGCCCAACGGGGACAAGGGTGTGCTGCTGATAGACTGCGGCGCCAACGTGGACTCCACGCCGGAATATCTCTTACAATTCGCCTATATGGGCTCGTTTTATGCCCAGAAGATGATGGGCATAGAAAAGCCGCGGGTGGCCCTTTTGAACGTGGGCACCGAGGACACCAAGGGCGGCGCGCTGCAAAAGGCGGCCTTCGCGCTTTTGAAGCAGGCACATGAGGCGGGGCGTATCAACTTCGTGGGCAACGCCGAGGGCAGCGACCTGTTCGCGGGGAAAATGGACGTGCTGGTGACGGACGGGCTGGCGGGCAACGTGATGCTCAAGACCGTGGAGGGACTGGCCAAGTTCATGTTCAAGGAGCTGAAAAAGGTCATGTATGCCAGCACCAAAACGAAGATCGGCGCGCTTCTTATCAAAAAGGACCTGTACGGCATGAAGGCGATGCTGGACCCGTCCGAGGTGGGGGGCACGGCATTGCTGGGCATCTCCAAGCCCGTTATCAAAGCGCATGGAAGCTCCGACGACCGGGCTATATATAACGCCGTGCGGCAGGCTGTCGCCTGCGTGCGGGCGGATGTGGCCGGGGCCATCGAAGCCAACATAGATTACATGAAGATCGAAAAACCAAAGGAGATTTGAACCATGGTATACGACAAAATCATCAAGATGATCTGCGAGCAGTTCGACCTGGAGCCGGATCAGCTCAATGAAAACACCTCCTTCACCGACGACATCGGCATCGACTCCGTGGACGTGGTGGAGCTGATCGTGGAGCTGGAGACCGAGTTCGACCTGGACGAGATCCCCGAAGAGGAGCTGAAAAAGATGCGGACCATCGGCGACCTGGCCGCCTACGTGAGCGAGCACACCGACGCCTGATGGAACAGCTGGAAAAGCGGCTGGGATATACATTCACCGACCGTTCCAAGCTGGACAATGCCCTGACCCACAGCTCCTACGCCAATGAGAGTCCAAACACGCGACGCAGCAACGAGCGCCTGGAATTTCTGGGCGACGCGGTGCTGGGCTTCTGCGCGGCCAAGACCATATGCCGCCTATACCCGGATATGCCGGAGGGGGGCCTGACCCGCCTGCGGGCGGAGCTGGTGTGCGAGGCAAGTCTGCACCAGGTGGCGCTGCGCTTGGGGCTGGGGGACTATATCCACCTGGGCAAGAACGAGGAATGTAACGGCGGCCGGACCCGCACGTCCATCCTGGCGGACTGCGTGGAGGCCGTCATCGCGGCCATCTACCTGGACGGAGGGCTGGAACCGGCGGAAAGGTTCATCGAGACCCACATTTTGAACGACGTGGAGGCCGGACACCGTCCGGCTCGGACGGATTACAAGACCCAGCTGCAGGAGCTTTTGCAGCGCTCCGGCGGCGCGGCTCCGGTGTACACCATCGTGGACGAGCACGGTCCGGACCACGACAAGACCTTCACCGCCAGCGTGGCCCTGCACGGCGGGGCTCATGCCCGGGGGGAGGGCAAGAGCAAGAAGGAAGCGGAACAGGCGGCCGCCAGGGCCGCGCTGGAAATGCTGGACAAGTGATGGCCAGAGCGAGGATACTCCCCATTTTCGTGCCACATCTGGGCTGCCCGAACGAGTGCGTCTTCTGCGACCAGAAGCGCATATCCGGCAGCCCTTTGTCTGCTGGCCGGCTGGATGTGACAAGGGCGCTGGAAAAGGCAAAAGCGGCGGGATCGTCCGGCCTGGAGCTGGCCTTTTACGGCGGAAGCTTCACGGCGGTGCGGCGTGAATTGCAACGGGAGCTGCTGGCGGCGGCGGCGCCGTATCTGGCCGACGGGACCGTGCGCTCCATACGCCTTTCCACCAGGCCGGACGCGGTGGACGCGGACACGCTGGCGTTCTTGAAAGAGCGCGGCGTTCGGACCGTGGAGCTGGGGGCGCAGTCCATGGACGACGGGGTTTTGGCGGCGTCGGGACGCGGCCACACCGCCGACGATACGATCCGGGCGGCAAACATGGTGCGAGTGACGGGATTCCAACTCATATTGCAGATGATGACGGGCCTGCCCGGTTCCGACCGGGACAAGGACGTGGAAAGTGCCAGGCGGATCGCGGCGCTGGGGCCGGACGGGGTGCGGGTCTACCCCACGGTCATCGTGAAAAATACGCCGCTGGAGGACATGTGGCGGGCCGGGACGTATAGAGAGCACACCGTGGCCGACGCGGTGGCGGTGTGCGCGGACATTCTGCCCCTATTCGAGGCGGCGGGCATACCGGTGATACGGCTGGGATTGAACCCCACGGACGAACTCAGCGCCGGGGGCGCGGTGGCCGGGGCCTATCACCCCGCGCTGGGGGAGCTGGTGCGCTCGGAGATGCTGCGGCGCAAGGCGGCGGCGCTGCTGCGCACCGTGCCCGCCGGGGCGCGGGTGACGATGGGGGTGGCGCCGGCGCATATCAGCGCTATGATAGGCCAGCACCGGGCCAATGTCCGGGCGTTGCGGGAGGAATTCTCCCTGTCGGACCTGACCGTGAAGGCCGTGGACGGCGCGGGCGGGGACGTGGTCCTGGTTGACGTGGGGCCGTGATTGGGTTATACTACATTTTGTGTGTTTGTTTGGGTAAATCAGGCATAGAGGTATAAGATTTTGTATTTAAAGGCGCTGGAAATTCAGGGCTTCAAGTCCTTTCCCGATAAGACCACCATCCTTTTTGACAAGGACGTGACCATGATCGTCGGACCCAACGGGTCCGGCAAGTCCAATATATCCGACGCGATATTGTGGGTCATGGGCGAACAGCGGACCCGTGCCCTGCGGGGCGGCAAGATGGAGGACGTGATCTTCGGCGGCACGGAAAAGCGGGGCAAGCTGGGCTTTGCCCAGGTGACGCTGGTGCTGGACAATACGGCCCGGATATTCCCCGTGGACAGCGACGAGCTGGCCATCTCCCGCCGGTACTATCGAAGCGGGGACAGCGAGTACTACATCAACAGGGAATCGGTCCGGCTCCGGGACGTGAGCGAGCTTTTGATGGACACGGGCCTGGGCCGGGACGGGTATTCCATCATCGGCCAGGGGCGTATCGGCGAGATCGTCTCCGCCAAGAGCACCGACAGGCGGGAGATCTTTGAGCAGGCGGCGGGCATATCCCGCTACCGGTTCCGCAAGGAAGAGGCGGAACGGAAGCTGGCCGCCACGGACGACTCGCTGCTGCGGGTGGGGGACAAGATCGACGAGCTGCAATTGCAGCTGGAGCCTTTGCGCAAGCAGGCCGTGGCGGCGGAGCGTTATCTGCGGGTCAAGGAAGAATTGCAGACGGCGGAGGTGTCCGCCTGGATGGAGAGCCTGGACAAGCTCTCCGGCCAGACCGAGGCCATCCGGGCCAGCCAACAGGCGGCGCAGGCGGAGCTTACCCGCCTGCGGGGCGCGGTGAACGCCAATTATGAGCGAAGCGAGGCCATCTCCCAGCGCATGCGGGAAAAAGACCTGGAGATGGAGGCCGTCCGGGACAGGCTCACGGACAAGGAGGCCGCTATCGGCGAAAATAAGCAGGCCGCGGCGGTGCTGGCGTCGGAGAAAAAGAGCAACCTGGACAGCATGGACAGACTGCGGGGCGATATGTCGGCGGACGCGGACCGTATCCGGGCTCTGGACGAGCAGATCGTCCAGCTCCGTGAGCGTGTGGAAGCGGTCGAGAGCGAACGCGCGGGCCTGGCCGGAAAAATAAATCAGCTCTCCAACGTGGTCAACGGCCACCGGATGAAGATGGCCGGCCGGGAGAGCCGGGTCAACGGTCTGCGGGACGAGGTGACCCGTCTGACGGTGGACGGCAGGAGCATGGACGGGCGTATCAATATGCTGTCCGAGATGGAGAAGGACTACGAGGGCTTCAACCGGGCAGTCAAGACGGTGATGCAGGCCAGCGCGCGGGACGTGCTGCGGGGCGTGCACGGGCCGGTGGCGAATCTCATACGGACCGAGGACAGATATGCCCTGGCGGTGGAGACGGCTCTTGGCGCGGCGGCGCAGAACATCGTGGTGGACGAACCCGAGGACGGCCAGGCCGCCATCGAGTACCTAAAGCGCCGGGACGGCGGACGGGGGACGTTCCTGCCCCTGCGGTCCATACGGGGCACAGTGCTCCGGGAGGTACCCGTGGGGGAGGAAGGCTGTCTGGGTCTGGCGCTGGACCTGGCTGAGTTCGACGAGCGGTATCGGAATATCTTTGAAAATCTGCTGGGCCGGACGGTGGTGGCGGAGACGTTATCGGACGCGGTGGCCATTGCCCGGCGGCATAAAAACCAGTTCCGCATCGTGTCCCTGGACGGGCAGATGATCCATGCGGGCGGGTCCATGACCGGCGGCAGCGCCGCTAAGGGCACAGGCGTGCTGAGCCGGGCCAATGAGCTCAAGCGCCTGCGGACTGAGCGGGTGGCGCTTTTGAAGCGTCAGCAGGAAAAAAGCGCCGCGCTGGAAAACGCGGAGCGGGAGTTGGCCGCGGCAAGGTATGACATGGACGTGGTCGGCCAGGAGCTGGCACAGGTCCGGCAGCAGGACGCGTCTTTGCTCGCGGAGCGGGACGCCAAGGCCGCCAGCGCCGAACAACTGGAAAACGTGAAGGAGGCCATGACCTCCGGCGGTGCCCAGCGGCAGGCGCTGCTGGAAGAGCTGGATAAGAAAAACGCCGCCATTGACGCTCGTTTGGCGGAAAATGAGGCACACGGCCGGGAGCTTGCCCGGCAGGCGGAGGCGCTGCGGGAGCAGCTTCGGACCATCACCGGCCAGAAATTCGAGCTGGAGGCCAGCCGTACCCAGGCGGACAAGGACGCGCAAAAGCAAAACGAGGCCCTCATCGAGCAGGAGCGGCTGGCGGCTTCCATCGAGCGGCAGACGCTGGCGGCCGAGATGGAGGAAAAGCAGATCGTGGACCGGCTGTGGGACACCTACGAGCTGACACGCACGGCGGCACAAAGTCTGCGCCAGCCGGTGGAAAGTCTGGCGGCGGCCAACCGCCGTATCGCGGACCTGCGTCGGCAGATACGGGATCTGGGCACGGTCAACCTGGGCGCCATTGAAGAGAGCAAGCGGGTGGGGGAGCGGTACGACTTCCTCAGCGAGCAGCGGGACGATATCGCGCGGGCCAAGGCGGAGCTTCTGGGCATCATCGCCGACATCACAAGGCAGATGGAGGAGATATTCACACGGGAATTTGCCGCCATCAGCGACAGTTTCCGCGCCACGTTCCTGGAGCTTTTCGGCGGCGGCAAGGCCACGCTGCGCCTGGAGGACGAGCATGACGTCCTCAACTGCGGCATCGAGATCAAGGTCCAGCCCCCCGGCAAGGCCGTCAGCAACATCAGCCTCCTGTCCGGCGGCGAAAAGGCCTTCGTGGCCATCGCGCTGTACTTCTCCATCTTGAAGATCAAGCCCACGCCGTTTTGCGTCATGGACGAGATCGAGGCGGCGTTGGACGAGGAAAACGTACTGCGGTTCGCAGAGTATCTGCACCGGCTGAACAGGACCCAGTTCGTGGTGATAACCCACCGGCGGGGCACGATGGAAAAGGCGGACGTGCTGCTGGGCGTGACCATGCAGGAAAAGGGCGTGTCAAGGGTCATAGAGCTCGATCTGGAAGAAGCACAAAAGACAGCGGAGAACTGAATGCCGCGCAGAACACGCCAGGACGGAGGTTGAGAGACGATGATCGAAACAGAACGGCTGATCCTGAGAGAGTACACATGGCAGGATCTTGACGCGATTTATGAGATCTTCTCCGACCCGGAGACGATGCGGCACTATCCAAAGCCGTTCGACGAGAAGCAGACCAGAAACTGGATCGCGTGGAATCTTCAAAATTATGGAGAATATGGCTTTGGGCTGTGGGCAGTCATCCTGAAAGAGACGGGAGAGCTGATCGGCGACTGCGGGATCACACTTCAGGACATTGACGGGGAGCGGCTTCCGGAAATAGGCTATCACATCCATAAGAAGTATTGGCGGCATGGTCTCGGGAGCGAAGCGGCAAGAGCGGTCAGAGACTGGGCCTTTGCGAACACGCGCTATGATCGGCTGTACTCCTATATGAAATACACGAATGTGGGCTCATACGCTACTGCGATCGCCATCGGTATGAAAAAAATCAAGGAATATCCCGACGAGAAAAACGGTATATCATATGCCTATGCCATGACCCGCGAGGAATGGGAGGAGCTTAAACAAGTGCTTCCCGCTGGCGCGTCGAGGCATATTGCGAAAGGTTAAGGAGAAAACAATGTCACTATTCAAGGAGAAGAAAAAGGGGCTGCTGGGCGGGCTGTTTTCGGCCTTTTCCAGGGTGGACGAGGACTTCCTGGAGGAACTGGAGGAACGGCTCATTTTGGCCGACGCGGGGGTGGAGACGGCGGAGACCGCCGTGGAGGCTCTGCGCAAGGAGAAGGGCTTAAAGGGCGAGGCGGTCCAGAAACGGCTGGCGGAGATACTGACCGGGGAGATGGAAAAGGCCGGTACGCCGGAGCTGCGATTGAACACCAAGCCGGCCGTTATCGTGATGGTAGGCGTCAACGGCGTGGGCAAGACCACCACCATCGGAAAGCTGGCGAAGGTGTTCGGCTCCCAGGGGAAAAAGGTCCTTCTCTGCGCGGCGGATACGTTCCGGGCGGCGGCGGCGGAGCAGCTTGGTATCTGGGCCGAGCGCACCGGTGCGGACATCGTGCGCCACGGCGAGGGGGGTGACCCCGGCGCGGTGGTGTTTGACGCGTGCAGCGCGGCCAAGGCCCGCGGGGCCGATATCATCATCGTGGACACCGCCGGACGGCTGCATAATAAGCAAAATCTCATGAACGAGCTTACAAAGCTCACCAAGATCATCGACAGGGAGCTGCCCGGCGCGGATAGGGAGATACTGCTGGTGCTGGACGCCACCACCGGCCAGAACGGCCTTATCCAGGCCGAACAGTTCGCCAAGGCCGCCGGTATCACCGGCATCGTGCTGACCAAGCTGGACGGCACGGCCAAGGGCGGCGTGGTGTTCTCCATCGCTCAGCGGCTGGGCGTGCCCGTGAAGCTGGCCGGCGTGGGCGAGGGCGTGGACGACCTGCGGCAATTCAACGCCAGAGAGTTTGCGGAGGATATGGTGCAATGAAGCTGATATTAGCCTCCGGCAACAAGGGCAAGCTCCGGGAGTTCCGGGAGATATTGGAGCCGCTGGGCGTGGAGATCGTGTCCCAGAAGGACGCCGGGTTCGACCTGGACGTGGAGGAAACCGGCGAGACATTCGAGGAAAACGCCTATTTGAAGGCGGCGGCTGTCTGCGCCGCGTCCGGTCTGCCCGCCGTGGCGGACGACTCGGGGCTGTGCGTGGACGCGCTGGACGGCGCGCCGGGGGTGCTCTCCGCGCGATTCGGCGGGGGCAAAGCCTGGACGGACGAGCAGAAGTATATGTACCTGCTGGAAAAGCTGGAGGGCGTGACGGACAGGTCGGCCAGGTTCGTAAGCTGTATCGCCTGCGCATTTCCCAACGGGGACGTGCTGCGGGCCCGGGGGGAGTGTCCGGGACGGATACTGGAGGCCCCGGAGGGGACCGGCGGGTTCGGGTACGACCCGGTGTTCGCCCCGGAGGGGTACGACGCCTCCTTCGCCAGCCTGGGCCAACAGGTCAAGAATCAGATATCACACCGGGCCAGGGCGCTGGCCGCGTTTCGTAAGGAGTTGGAAAGCTATGCTCACAGGTAAACAGCGGGCCTATTTGCGGTCATTGGCGCAGAAGGAAGAGGCCATACTGTACATAGGCAAGGCGGGGCTGACGGACCCGGTGGTGGCACAGGCCAGAGAGGCGCTGGCGGCCAGGGAACTGGTGAAGGGACGGGTGCAGGAAAACTGCCCGTACACCGCCGCTGAGGCTCAAAAGCTTCTCTGCCAGGCTGTCGGGGCCGAGGGCGTGCAGGTCATCGGCAAGGTGTTCGTGCTGTATAAAAGCCGTCCCGACGGGGCCAGAATACAACTGCCAAAGGACTGAACGATGCGTATTTTGCTTTATGGGGGCAGCTTCAACCCGCCACACCTGGGCCATATCCGCTCGGTGCAGACCGCTGCGGCGGCTTTGAAGCCGGATAAGATCTTCCTCATCCCGACGGCCGTCCCTCCCCACAAGAGCCTGGCGGCGGGAAGTCCTCCGGCCCAGGACCGGCTGGAGATGGCGAAGCTGGCGGCAAAGGAGATACCTGGCTGTGAGGCGCTGGACCTGGAGCTTTGCAGGACCGGGCCCAGCTATACGTCCGACACCCTGCGGCAGCTGCATACGCGCTGGCCTCGGGCGGAGCTGGTGTTTCTCATGGGCACGGACATGCTCCTGAGCCTGGAGAGCTGGCATGAGCCGGGGACCATACTGTCTCTGGCGTCGGTGGCGGTGTTCGCACGGGAGGCCGGACGGGAAAAGCGCATCGAGGAAAAAGCGGCCGCGCTGCGGGAGAAGTACGGCGCACAGGTGCGCATATTGGAGGGTGAGCCGGTGACGGTGTCCTCCACGCTGATCAGGCGGCTGCTCCCCACACGGGAGGGCAGAGAGTACCTGCCCGACGGGGTGTACGAATACATCATCCGGCGCCGGCTCTACGGGGCAAGGCCGGATCTTGCCTGGCTGCGGGAGCGGGCCTACGGGCTTTTAAAGCCCAAGCGGGTGCCCCACGTGCAGGGCACGGAGGCGGAGGCGCGCCGTCTGGCGGAGCGCTGGGGCGCGGACGTGTCCGACGCGGCGGAGGCCGCCATCTTGCACGACTGCACCAAGAAGCTGACAAGGGATGAGCAGTTGCGCCTGGCGGATAAATATGGTATCATACTGGACAAGTGCGAGCTGGAAAACGAAAAGCTGCTCCATGCCCGCACCGGCGCGGCTCTGGCGGCGGACCTGTTCGGCGTGCCGGAGCATATAAGGGACGCCATACGCTGGCACACAACGGCGCGTGCGGGGATGACGCTGCTGGAAAAGATCGTGTATCTGGCGGACTACATCGAGCCGTGCCGGGAGGGGTTTTCGGGCCTTGCGGAGCTTCGTAAGGCGGCCTATGAGGACCTGGACGGGGCGATGGAGCTGGCGGGACGGATGAGCCTGGCCGAGGTCCGCTCGACCGGCCGACAGCCCCACGACAACACGGTCAATGCCCAGGCGTATTATGCCCGGAAGCTGAAGGAAAAGAACGTTCCGCCGGTGTCATGGACACCGGACGAAAATTAAACGGGGGAGAGAAATATGGAACCTTTTGAAGCGGCAAAGCTGGCGGTGAAGGCCTTGGCCGGGAAGCAGGCCACGGATATCCGTCTTTTGAAGACCACCGATCTGACCGTGCTGGCGGACTATTTCTGCATCTGCACGGCCAATTCCACGCCTCATGTGCGCACGCTGTACGACGAGGTGGACAAGGTCCTGTCCGAGGCGGGCATGCCGCCTCTGCGGCGGGAGGGAAGCCGCAACAGCACCTGGCTGCTTCTGGACTTCGGGTGCCTGGTGGTGCACATCTTCCAGAAAGAGGCTCGGGAGTTTTACAGTCTGGAGCGGCTTTGGAACGACGCGCTGGACGTGGATATCAAGGAGATAGTCGAGGCATAAGCATGGCATACGATTTTTCGCGCATCGAGAAAAAGTGGCAGGGTGTGTGGGAGCGGGAAAAGCCCTACGCCGCCGTCACAGGCGATGAACGGCCTAAGTTCTACGGGCTCATCGAGTTTCCCTATCCCTCCGGCCAGGGGCTGCACGTGGGCCATCCCCGGCCCTTCACCGCCATGGACATCATCACCCGCAAAAAGCGCATGCAGGGGTACAATGTCCTGTTCCCCATCGGGTTCGACGCCTTCGGTCTGCCCACGGAGAACTACGCCATCAAAAACCACATCCATCCGGCCATCGTCACCAAAAAGAACATCGAGAACTTCACCCGGCAGCTGAAAATGCTGGGCTTCGGCTTCGACTGGGACCGGGTGGTGGATACCACGGATCCTACATACTATAAGTGGACCCAGTGGATATTCCTCCAGCTCTGGAAAAAGGGTCTGGCCTACAAGGCCACCATGCCCGTGAACTGGTGCACCTCCTGCAAGTGCGTGCTGGCCAACGAGGAAGTGGTGGAGGGCGTGTGCGAGCGGTGCGGCTCCCCGGTCATCCAGAAGGAGAAGAGCCAGTGGATGCTGCGCATCACGGCCTATGCCCAGCGGCTCATCGACGATCTGGACGAGCTGGACTTCATCGAGCGGGTCAAGATACAGCAGAAAAACTGGATCGGCCGCTCCACCGGCGCGGAGGTCACCTTTAAGGCCACCACCGGGGACGATATCGTTGTCTTCACCACCCGTCCCGACACGCTCTTTGGCGCCACGTACATGGTCCTGAGCCCGGAGCACGCACTGGTGAAAAAGTGGCTGCCAAAGCTTGCCAATGCCGCCGACGTGCGGGCCTATCAGGCCGCGGCCGCGTCCAAGAGCGACCTGGAGCGGACGGAGCTGAGCAAGGAAAAGACCGGCGTGTGCCTGGACGGCGTGGCGGCGGTCAATCCCGTCAACGGCCGGGAGATCCCCATCTTTATTTCCGATTACGTTCTGGCCTCTTACGGCACCGGGGCCATCATGGCCGTGCCTGCCCACGACGACAGGGACTGGGAGTTCGCCAAGAGGTTCGGCTGCGAGATCGTCGAGGTGGTCGCCGGCGGCGAGGACGTGCAGAAGGCCGCCTTCACCGCCAAGGACGACACCGGCATCCTCGTCAACTCGGAGTTTTTGAACGGCCTCACCGTCCGTCAGGCCATCCCGGTTATCACAAAATGGCTGGAGGAGAAGGGCGTCGGCAAGGCTCAGGTGAATTATAAGCTCCGGGACTGGGTCTTCTCCCGCCAGCGGTACTGGGGCGAGCCCATCCCTATGGTGTACTGCGAAAAGTGCGGCTGGCAGCCCCTGCCGGAGGATCAGCTGCCGCTGGTGCTGCCGGATGTGGAAAGCTACGAGCCCACCGACGACGGGGAGAGCCCGCTGTCCAAGATGACCGACTGGGTGAACACCACCTGCCCCTGCTGCGGCGGACCTGCCCGGCGGGAGACGGATACCATGCCCCAGTGGGCCGGGTCCAGCTGGTACTTCCTGCGGTATATGGACCCGCATAATGATAAGGCTCTGGCGTCCAAGGAGGCACTGGACTACTGGTCCCCGGTGGACTGGTACAATGGCGGCATGGAGCACACCACGCTGCATCTGCTGTACAGCCGCTTCTGGCACAAGTTCCTCTATGACATCGGCGTGGTCCCCACGAAAGAGCCTTACGCCAAGCGCACCAGCCACGGCATGATCCTGGGTCAGAACCCCCACTGCTTCAGCTGCATGAGTCCGGACAAGCAAAAGGCGCTGGTGGACCAGTTCGGCAGCGAGGCGGCTGCCAGGGCACACCTGCGGGAGAAGTACGGCGAGATGGCCGAACGGCCCAGCGTGAAGATGTCCAAGTCCTTGGGGAACGTGGTCAACCCCGACGACATCGTGCGGGATTACGGCGCGGACACCATGCGGCTGTACACCATGTTCATCGGCGACTTTGAAAAGGCGGCCGCCTGGTCCGACAATGCCGTCAAGGGCTGCAAGAAGTTCCTGGACCGGGTGTGGGCTCTGGCGGAGGCCGGTCCTCAGGGGGACGCGGTGACGCCGGAGCATGAGGCCGCGCTGCACCGGACCATCAAAAAGGTGTCTGAGGACATCGAGGAGATGAAGTTCAACACCGCCATCGCCGCCATGATGACGCTGGTCAATGAGTTTTATAAGTCCAAACCCAGCAAGGGCGACATGAAGGTCCTGCTGCTGCTCCTGAGCCCCTTCGCACCCCATATCGCGGAGGAGATGTGGGAGATGCTGGGTTTTGAGGGGCGCGCTATGAGCCAAAGCTGGCCGGAGTACGACGAGAGCAAGACCGTGGAGCAGGTGAAGGAACTGGCCGTGCAGGTAAACGGCAAGCTTCGCAGCACCGTGACCGTGCCCGCCGGCGCGGACGACGAGACTGTGGTCCAGGCGGCCAAGGCCGACGCCAAGATTGCCCGCGCGCTGGAGGGCATGGAGATCGTCAAGACCATCGTGGTCAAAAACCGGCTGGTCAATCTGATTTTGAAGCCGAAAAAATAAGGATTTTCTTGACAACACCGCACAAAACCTTTATAATATGCAAGGTTCCGCGAGGGAAAGCACATAAAAAGCACATGAGGCGTATTCGGAGGGAGGGAAAACAGAATGTCGGAAATCTACGTCAAAGAGAACGAATCTCTCGATAACGCGCTCAAGCGGTTCAAGCGTAGCTGCGCCAAGGCTGGCGTCATGAACGACCTCCGCCGGAAAGAGTACTATCAGAGCCCCAGCGTGAAGCGCCGGAAGAAATCCGAGGCGGCTCGCAAAAACAAACATAAACGGTACTACTAAAACAGTCAAAAAAGGTCCCTCTGCTGCAAGCAGAGGGACCTTTTTTGAAAGGTTGCGGCCCGCTGCAGCGCAAAGCGCCTCCGCCGTGGGCGGAGGCGTTCACGTTTGCGGGCCGAGAAGAGTTTTTTCCGACGTACACGCCGCCGGAAAAACGATTTTGAAGATTTACAAAATAAGTGCAACAAGGTAAAGAAAAGGGGTGACTCAAGGGAAGAAAGCTTCTAAAATGGTGTTTGCAGAGAAACCAGATAGGAGCCAGCCCCATGAGCCACTACAAACATCTTACCATAGAAGAACGGGAAAAGCTATACCTGATGCGCGGACAGGGAAAGAGCCTGCGGGAGATCGCCCGAGAGACAGGCCGTTCAGCATCAACGCTGAGCCGGGAACTGTCCCGCAACAAAGGCAGTCACCGCCCATATAGCCCCAGCGCTGCCCAGAGGCGGTACGTAAAGCAGAAACGGAATTGTGGCAGAAAGCGGATACTGGCCGCCCCTGGTCCGCGAGAAGTGATACGGCATCTCATAGAAGATGAACACTGGTCGCCGGAGCAGATACAACACCGATTAGCCTTAGAGAATAATCCTCTTCAATTGAGCTTCGTCACGATCTACCGGGCGATTTGGGCCGGAGTGTACGACCCGAAAAAGAAGTACCTGCGCAA
>CANQQB010000021.1 GCA_947625845.1 uncultured Oscillospiraceae bacterium | reverse complement strand
GCGTGCCGGGGAGATTACTGGCCTTCGGTGGTGCGATGTGGATTTTGAACACAATATCATTTCCGTCGATCATGCAAATGACCAAGTTACGACCAAGTTACGACCAAGTTACGACCAAAGCATGCAGACATATGCGGAGTTATGCATGGTTATATTTAAAGGTAGTCGATAAAAAAGTCAGTGATTCCGGCCTATGCGGGCTTATGCGGAGGTATGCCAGGTGAATATCCAGATATTCGGCAAGAACAAGTGCTTTGACACGAAAAAGGCTCAGCGGTATTTCAAGGAGCGGCGCATCAAATTCCAGTACGTGGACATACAGCGATACGGCATGAGCCGGGGGGAGCTGACCAGCGTAAAAAACGCCGTGGGACTGGCCGCCCTGAGCGACGCGCCGGAGGTCGCATATTTGGCCTACGACGAGGACAAGCTGGAAAAGCTCCTGGACTGCCCGGAGCTGTTGAAGACCCCCATCGTGCGAAACGGCAAGCAGGCCACCGTGGGCTACTGCCCGGATGTTTGGAAGAATTGGGAGTGATAGGATGAATATTTTTGTCTATGGCAGCGGCGCGTGGGGCACGGCCCTGGCCATGCTCCTTTGCGACAACGGCCACGCCGTCACGCTCTGGACCCACGACCCGGAAAAGGCGGCGGCTATGGTCCGAACACGGAAAAACCCAGCCCTGGCGGGGGCAAAGCTTCCCAAGGAGCTGGCCGTCACCGCCGACCCGGCGGGAGCAGGGGACGCGGACCTGGTGCTGTTTGCCTCGCCGTCCAACATCCTGCGCCGCACTGCAAAAACCGCCGCGCCCTATATCAAGCCAGGTACGGTGCTCGTCTCGGCGGCCAAGGGCATCGAGCAGGGGACGAACCTGCGCATGAGCCAGATCATCCGCCAGGAGGTGGGGAAGGACTGCCCCGTAGCGGCTTTATCCGGCCCGTCCCACGCGGAGGAAGTCTCCCGCCGGATGGCCACCGGCTGTGTGGCCGCGCATGCGGACCGGTCCGTGGCGGAGCAGGTGCAGGCGGCGTTTATGAACGACATGTTCCGGGTCTACGTCAACCAGGACGTGGTAGGCGTGGAGCTTTGCGGCGCGGTGAAGAACGTGATCGCCCTGGGATGCGGCGTGATAGACGGGCTAGGCCTGGGGGACAACGCCAAGGCGCTGTTCATGACCCGTGCCATGGCGGAGATCGCGTGCCTGTGTCAGGCCGCCGGTGGCCGGCGGAGCACCTGTTCAGGTCTGGCCGGCATGGGAGACCTGATCGTCACGTGCCTGTCGCCCCACTCCCGCAACCGCCAGGCGGGACTGCTGATCGGCCGTGGCGCGCCGGTGGCGCTGGCCCTGCGGGAAGTTGGCGCGGTCGTCGAGGGCTATTACGCCGCCGCCAGCGTGAAGGAGCTGGGGGAGAAGCTGGCCGTGGAGCTGCCCATATGCCGGAGCGTGTACGGCCTTCTCTACGAGGACCAGGAGCCGGAGGAAGCCGGACGCCGTCTGATGCAGCGTGACCGGCGCAGCGAGTTCGATTATAACTGGGACAAAATATAATATGTATTGACCGATAAGCGGTACGCGGACAGCGTGCCGCTTTTTTTGAAACGATTGTGCCTTTTGGTGCGAATATATACACGAAGGGGTGTGGACATACTGGCGCGGGAGCAGGAGCAAAAGTGGATACGGGCCATCGTGCGCCGAGGCGACCGGTCGGCGGCGGACGCGCTGGTGCGCGCGCACTACGACGGACTGTACGTCTATATCTGGCGGCAGGTAGGCCAGAGTGAGGACGCGCTGGACCTGACACAGGAGAGCTTTATCGCCGCTCTGCAAAGTCTCGGGACCTACGACCACCGCAAGAGCGCCTTTCGCACCTGGCTCTACCATATCGCCAGCCACAAGGTCATCGACTACCGGCGAAGGTTCCGAACGGCCACGGTGCCGTTGCCGGAAGACCTGCCCGCGCCGGAGGACTTTACCGCCATCGTCCACGACCGGGTACTGTCTGCTCAGGCGGAAGAGCTTGTGCGCCGAGAGGACCCGTTGGAGCAGGAGATATTCCGATTGCACGTCTACGGCGGCTGCACCTTCCCGCAGATCGCCGCCGTCACCGGCCAGGCGGAGGCCAAGATCAAAAGCCGGTATTATCGCCTCATAGCGCGGCTGAGAAAGGAGCTGACCGACGATGCGTGACGCCATCCCGTACCCGGATGAAGCGGCCAAGGAGCGCAGCATAACCGCCATCCTGGACGCCGGCGTACCAGAACCAAGGCTGGGATTTTGGCAATTCCTGTCTGGCGTGTTCCGCTTTGCGTGGCCGCCAATCGTGGCGTTTCAGACTGCCGCGCTGCTATTGGCGGGACTCTACCTATACGGCGCATCGAAGGACTTAAAATATCTGCCTGTCTTTATCCCTCTGTTCATGCTGGCCGCCGTCCCCGTGGTATTTCAGGGACAGTATTTTGGAACAAGCGAGATGGAGGCGGTGACCCGTTCCTCCGGGGCACAGATCGTTCTCGCCAAGCTGATATTGTCGGGCGCGGCAAATCTCGTTTGCATGACCATGCTGCTGTGGCTGGAGGTCCGCCTGACCGGCGGCGTACGGGACCTGGGACGCATGATCCTTTACTGCCTGGTGCCCTATCTGGCCTGCATGACCATGCTGCTGCACCTTATCCGCAGCGGTCGGAAAAACGGCATGACGCTGGCCGTCGTCGCGTCGCTGGGTTCATGCCTTTTCTGGCGCGTTTCCTCCCGCGCGGCGCCGGGATTGTATGAGCTGTCGGCGGTAGGGGTATGGCTCGCCGCGTTCACGGTCTTTTCCGTGTTCTTTGCACGGGAGATATGTTTTATCGTCAAAGCAAATAAGGAGGGAAGAATGTATGGAGCTGTCGTTTGACCGGCTGACAAAACACTATGGCAGCAAGATCGCGGTGGAGCGGTTGAGCGCCACGCTGACCCCCGGCGTCTACGGTCTGCTGGGGGCCAACGGCGCGGGCAAGACCACCCTCATGCGGATGCTGTGCGCCATTCTGGAGCCCACGTCCGGGGAGGTATTTTTCAACGGGGAAGAGGTGACGGGCATGGGAGCGGCGTACCGGAACGTGCTGGGCTATCTGCCCCAGGACTTCGGCTACTATCCCAATTACACCGCCGCGGAATTTCTCGCCTACATCGCCACGCTGAAAGGGATACCCCGCGGTACGGCCCAAAGACGTATCCGGGAACTGCTGGGCACCGTGGGGCTGTCAGGCGCGGCCGGGAAAAAACTGCGTACCTTCTCCGGCGGTATGAAGCAGCGGGTAGGTATTGCCCAGGCCCTCTTGAACGACCCAAAGGTGCTTATCCTGGACGAGCCCACGGCGGGCCTGGACCCCAAGGAGCGGGTGCATCTGCGCAATCTTCTGGCGGACTACGCCGGGGACCGTATCGTGATATTGTCCACCCACATCGTGTCCGACGTGGAGGCCATCGCGGACCAGGTGTTCGTGATGAAAAACGGACAGTTTATTTTGCGGGGCACGGTCCCGGAGCTTGTCCGACAGGCCGGCGGCAAGGTCTGGGAGCTGACCGTTCCCGAGGACCAGGCCAGGACGTGGGAGAAGCGGTTTACGGTGGCGAACTTCCGCCACGAGGGGGACAATGTGGTGCTGCGCATCATATCCGACCAGCGGCCCTCGGAATTGGCCGTGACATGCAAGGCGACGATGGAGGACCTGTATCTCTATCATTTTGGCGGGGAGGCGTGACATGGAGCTTTTTCGATTGGAACACAAAAAACTGTGGCGCAAGACCAGCGTGCGGGTCTGCGTGTTACTTTGCTTTGCCTATGTGGTGCTGTTCGGCGGCTTTCTCTCTTACCAGTGGTTCGAGTTTGGCAGCTCCAATGATGTCACCAGCGCTTTCGGCAACCGTTTCGATGGTTGGACAGAGATACGTGCCAGCCAGGCCCAAGCGGCCCGGTACGGCGGTCTGCTCACGGACGAGTCTTTCCAGCAGATGGTGTCGGACCTGCAACAGTATGACGCCGCAGGAATGGAAAGCGGGCTGGGACGCAGCGAGCGGACCCTGCTCAACGGCTGGCTCAGCCAGCTCTATCCGGAGCTGGAGGAGCAGGACCGGGGGCTTTACTCCGTCCTGATGGCCTACTATGTGGACACGTCGCGGTTAACGGATTTTTACGCCCGGCGGGACGCGGTGCTGGAAGATTTTCTGCACAGCCAAGGTCAGTGGACCGGACCGGAGGGGGAACTGCTGCGAGGGATGGACGCCCAGGTGGAAAAGCCCTTCCGATATCAGTGGATAAGCGGCTGGCAGAAGGTGCTGGGTGATGCGTTGCCGGATTTGGGCATAGTCATGGCCCTGTTCCTTGCCATTATCCTCTCGCCGACTTTCGCGGGGGAGTGGCGCAACAACACCGCGCCGCTGATATTGACCACGGACGGGGGCTGGCGTCGCCTGGCGCTGGCAAAGATCCTCAGCGGCCTGACCTTCGCGGTGGAGTTATTTGCGCTTCTGGCCATAGGCGGCGTCACGGCACAGCTTATCTTTCTGGGCACCAGCGGGTGGGATATGCCCGTCCAGACCATGAAGCTTTTAGCCGTGGCCCCCTGGAATATGCTGCAAGCGGAGATATACGAATACGGTTTTACCCTGCTTGGCGTCATCGGCTACGCCGGGGTGGTGCTGCTCCTGTCGGCGCTGGTCAAAAGCAATGTGCTGGCGCTGCTATTGAGCCTGGCGGCGGTGTACGGGCCGGTGGTGGCCGCTCAGTACCTGCCCATGGGTGCGCAGAAAGCGCTGGAACTGCTCCCCCTGGTAGGCAGCGCATCGGACATATTCCGCACCAATACCTTCCACATCTTCGGCAAATACATTTGGTCCCCCTGGATGCTCATTTCGGTCCCGTTCCTGATCGGCCTTATCTGCCTCCCCTTTGCCATTTTGAAATGGTCCCGGCGGCAGAGAGCGTAACGGCCGCACAAACAAAAAACCGCCTCCCCATTGGGGAGGCGGATATTTTTCGGTTCGGTATTCAGATGAAGTTCAGCGCCAGGGTCAGCGCCACGAACACCAGCGCGACCCACTTGGTCATCTTGGCCAGCTTGGCGTCCCAGGTCTTGGCCTTGGTCTTGGTCATGAACGTGTCCGCGCCGCCGGCGATAGCGCCGGACAGGCCGGAGCGCTTGCCGCTCTGGAACAGGATGACGACGATCAGGAACAGGCAGGAGATAAGATGCAATATCGAGATGGCAATGGTCATAACAGTTTCACCCTTTTTCAAAATTAGCTAAATTAATATAGCACACCTGTCCCATGAAATCAAGCCTTTTTTACCAATTTTTCATTTTTTCCGCCGCTTGCGCGAACGGTCGTGATGGCCTTATAATGGGAGACGAGGTGCGATATGGAATTTCTCTATCTGGACAAACGGGTGGCGGTGTGCGTCAAACCGGCGGGGGTGCTGTCCACCGACGAGCCGGGGGGCATGCCGGACCTGATACGCCAGGCCCTGGGGGACGCAAACGCCTGCGTGCGCACGGTCCACCGGCTGGACCGTGTGGTTGGCGGCGTCATGGTGTTTGCCCGGTCTGCCTACGCCGCACGGGAGCTGAGCCGACAGGTCCGGGATGGCCAGTTTGCAAAAGAATACCTGGCCGTGGTCCACGGCGTCCCGGCTCCGTCCAAGGGCAGGATGGAGGACCTGCTGCGCCGGGACAGCCTTGCGCGCAAGACATATATCGCCGACGGTCCCGGCAAAGACGTGCGCCAAGCCGCGCTGGAATATGAGACGCTGGCCTGCCGTGAGGGGCTTGCCCTTGTCCGCGTAAAGCTGCTCACCGGCCGGACCCACCAGATACGCTGCCAGTTCGCCAGCCGCGCTCTGCCCCTGGCGGGGGACAAAAAATACGGCGCCGCCGCTGACGCGTGCGCCATTGCCCTGTGGTCGCATAAAGTCCGGTTTATACACCCCGAGACCGGAGAGACGATGGAGTTTATGCGGAAATCTCCGGATATTTACCCATTTTCCCTGTTTTCTGACGAATAAACGGCGAATATTTCCGGGGAATATCCGCCGGCACTTTTGAGAATATACATATTCGATCACTTCAGCTGTCCGGGACTGACGCCGAAGCACTCCCGAAATGCCCGGAAGAAGGTGGAGTATTCCTCGAAGCCGCTGTCGGCCGCAGCCTTGCTGGCGTCCACGCCGGTGCGGATGAGCTGCGCGGCGTACAGAAGACGCCGCTGGCGCACGTAGGCGTGGACGGTGGCGCCGGTCTGTGCCTTGAACAGCCGCATGAAGTGATACTTGCTCAGATACACCCTCTCGGCCAGCTCCTCCGCGGTCAGAGGCCGGCTGAGGTTTTCCTGGATGTAGGAGAGGGTCTCGGCGATCTTGGGGTCGTACTGGGGGCTGGGGTCCGGCTGCTGGCTGCCGCCGCTGAGGGAGATGCGGTTGATGAGGATGAGAAGCTGCGTCACCAGCGTGTCCCGCAGGGTCTGGGCTCCGAATTGGCCGTCGTCGGCCTTTTCCAGCGCGGCCAGTAAGCCGTCAAGCGTCCGGGCATCCTGCTGACCGGGGGACAGCCGGTATTGGCCCTGCTTGTCGGCCCGCTCGAAGCACCCCGTCAGCGCCGCCTCCGGCGTGGCCCGCTCGATAAACTGTCGGTCCAGATACAGAATGACCCGCTCATAGGGCTTTGACTGGTCGATCAGCGCCTTGTGTATCACATGGTGCTGGATGAGCAGAATGTCCCATGGCCGCAGAGCGTAGGTCTGGCTCTCCACCAGATAGTTCACGTTCCCGGCCAGCAATATGACGATCTTGTCGAACTCGTGGAAGTGGAAGTCCCGCTCCTGGCCGGCGGTGTCCCGCAGGTGGAACAGGTGGTAATTCTCGGTGAGATAGCCCTCCCGGCTGTAGCTGCTGCGCATGGTTCGCCCTCCTGTCATACAAAAAAGCATACCGCAATTTTTGCATGATTGCAAGGGTGTTTTTCGTCCTGTATTGCGGTTTGGGAAAATTCGTGCCCAACGGCTTGGGGAAATTTTTGAAAAAATTTTTTGCCGGCAGGACCTGGGACACCTTATAAATATTACAAAAAATTACGAAAACCCGGCATTTGCAATACTTTGCGGCTTTTTTTGGCGCAACAAAATATTGTCACACTTCATATTGACAGCCACAACATCTTGTGCTAATATTGTTTGCGCTGGCATTATGTAACCAAATACGCGATGCCCCGGAGATAGAGGAGAAGAGGTCGTTACCAATGAAGATCATCAAGAGAAACGGTTCCGAAGTCACATTTGATATAACGAAGATCATCGCCGCCGTCAGCAAGGCCAACGACGTGGTGGACGAGGACATGCGCATGACCGCCACCCAGATCCGCCGCATTGCGGACTCGGTGGAGAAGGCGTGCGTGGAGCTGGGACGTTCTCCCTCCGTGGAGGAGATCCAGGACATGGTGGAGGAACAGATCATGGCCCACGGCGCCTATGAGGTCGCCAAGCGGTACATCACCTACCGCTATACCCGCAGCCTGGTCCGCCAGTCCAACACCACGGACGACAAGATCCTGTCCCTCATTGAGTGCAACAACGAGGAGGCCAAGCAGGAGAACTCCAACAAGAACCCGGTGGTCAACTCCACCCAGCGGGACTATATGGCCGGCGAGGTCAGCCGGGACATCACCAACCGTCTGCTGCTGCCCAAGGAGATCGTCCAGGCCCATGAGGAAGGCATCATCCACTTCCACGACGCGGACTACTATGCCCAGCATATGCACAACTGCGACCTGGTCAATCTGGAGGATATGCTGCAAAACGGCACCGTGATCACCGACACCCTGATCGAGCGGCCTCACAGCTTTGCCACCGCCTGCAACATCGCCACCCAGATCGTGGCGCAGGTGGCCTCCAACCAGTACGGCGGCCAGTCCATCTCTCTGGCCCACCTGGCCCCCTTCGTCCAGGTCAGCCGGGAGAAGATACGCGCCATCGTCCGGGACGAGATCAGCACCCTTGGGATAGTGCCCACCACCGAGCAGGTGAACCAGATCGTGGAAAAGCGCCTGCGGGAGGAGATCCGCCGTGGCGTGCAGACCATCCAGTACCAGGTGGTGACCCTTCTGACCACCAACGGACAGGCCCCCTTCGTCACCGTGTTCATGTACCTGAACGAGGCCAAGAGCGAGCAGGAGAAGAAGGACCTGGCCATCATCGTGGAGGAGACTCTGCTCCAGCGCTACGAGGGTGTGAAGAACGAGCAGGGCATCTGGGTGACCCCCGCGTTCCCCAAGCTCATCTATGTGCTGGAGGACGACAACGTGGAGGAGGGCACGCCCTACTACTACCTGACCCGTCTGGCCGCCAGGTGCACCGCCAAGCGCATGGTCCCCGACTACATCTCCGAGAAGAAGATGCTGGAGCTGAAGGGGGACGTGTACACCTGCATGGGCTGCCGGAGCTTCCTGACGCCGGACCGCTTCACCGACGCGGGGGTGGGCAACATCGCCAACGCCGGCAACTATGAGCCGGGCAAGCACAAGTACTACGGCCGCTTCAACCAGGGTGTGGTCACCATCAACCTGCCGGATGTGGCTTTGTCCTCCGGCGGCAATCTGGACAAGTTCTGGAAGATCTTCGACGAGCGTCTGGAGCTGTGCCACCGGGCGCTGCGGTGCCGCCACGAGCGGCTGAAGGGTACGCTCTCCGACGCGGCTCCCATCCTGTGGCAGTACGGCGCGCTGGCGCGCCTTGGCAAGGGGGAGCCCATCGACAAGCTTCTCTATAACGGCTACTCCACCATCTCCCTGGGCTACGCGGGGCTTTACGAGTGCGTCAAGTACATGACCGGCAAGAGCCACACCGACCCGGCCGCCACGCCTTTCGCGCTGGACATCATGCAGAAGATGAACGACAAGTGCCGCCAGTGGAAGACGGCGGAGAACATCGACTACTCCCTGTACGGCACGCCTTTGGAGAGCACCACATACAAGTTTGCCAAGTGCCTGCAAAAGCGCTTCGGCGTCATCGAGGGCATCACCGACAAGGGCTATATCACCAACTCCTACCATGTCCACGTGACGGAGCAGATCGACGCCTTCACCAAGCTCAAGTTCGAGGCCCAGTTCCAGCATCTCTCTCCCGGCGGCGCCATCAGCTACGTGGAGGTCCCGGACATGCAGAACAACCTGGAGGCCGTGCTGCAGGTGATGAAGTTCATCTATGACAACATCATCTACGCCGAGCTGAACACCAAGAGCGACTATTGCCAGGTCTGCGGCTGGGACGGGGAGATCGAGATCGCCGAGGACGACGGCAAGCTGATCTGGCGCTGCCCCCGCTGCGGCAACACCGACCAGAACAAGATGAACGTGGCCCGGCGCACCTGCGGGTACATCGGCACCCAGTTCTGGAACCAGGGCCGCACCCAGGAGATCAAGGACCGGGTCCTGCACCTGTAAGCCGTCATGCACTACGGTCAGATCAAAAACTGCGATATCGCCGACGGGGTAGGCGTGCGGGTGACGCTGTTCGTGTCCGGCTGCACCAACCGCTGCCCCGGCTGCTTCCAGCCGGAGACCTGGGACTTCGACTACGGCGAGGAATTTACCATCAAGACCGAGGGACGGCTCTTGGGTCTGCTGGCCCCGGACTACATCAACGGCCTTACGCTGCTTGGCGGCGACCCCTTCGAGCCGGACAACCAGCGCTCCCTGGTGCCGTTTCTCCGGCGGGTGAAGGCCCTGTACCCCCAAAAGACCGTCTGGGCTTACACGGGCTATACCTACGACGAGCTGCTGCGGGTGGGCAAACACCCCCGCTGCGAGGTCACGGACGAGATGCTGGGCATGATCGACGTGCTGGTGGACGGGCCATTCGTGGAGCGGCTGAAGGACATCAGCCTCCGGTTTCGGGGTTCGTCCAACCAACGGCTCATCGACATGAACGCCACGCGCAAGGCGGGCAGGATCGTCCTTTGGAGCGACTGGAGCGAGAGAACGTAAAAACCACAGCGCATACGCCAGCCCTCTCCGAACCGGGGAGGGCTGTTTTTATGAGAGGGGAAACATATGGAAGTGAATTTCTTGGAGCGGGAGATGACCGTCCAGTCCAGCCAGGCGGACCCCCGGGGGCAATTGTCCATCCCCGGGCTGTTCGACCTTTTCATGGACCTGGCCTCGTCCCACGCGGAAAGGCTGGACGTGGGCTTTGACGCCATGCACGCGCGCCGGGCCTATTGGGTGGCGGTGCGCACGCGTCTGCGCCTTTTGGAACAGCGGCCAAGGCTGGGGGATACCATCACGGCCCGGACCTGGCCGGGTACGCCCAAGGCGGTGAAGTGCGACCGGTTTTATACCGTCGCCAGCCACGGCGTGGTCCTGGCGGAGGGACGCACCGAGTGGGTGGGCCAGAACATCGACACCGGCCGGGTGATGAAGGTGGGGGACTTTGGCTATCCCCTGTGGATGGAGCACCGGCCGGAGCGGGTGTGCCCGGAGCCCTTCACCCGGTTCCGGGAGCAGCCGGACCCGGCGAATCTCTGCCAGACATATACCGTCGGCTCGCGGGACATCGACATGGGCCGGCACATGAACAACGTGGCCTATATCCGCATGCTCCTGGGCACGTTCACCGTGGCGGAGCTGGAGGCCATGGACCTGTCCGAGGCGGAGGTGTCCTACTCGATGGCCTGCCGGGAGGGGGAGGAGCTTTCCGTCTACCGCCGGCTGGACGGGGAGGGCTGGCATTTTCTCGTGCAAAAACCCGACGGGACCACCGCCGTGCAGCTGGTCCTGCGCCTGCGAAGCGGCGCGTAAACAAGCAAAAGCGCATAAGTTACTGGTCGGTAACTTATGCGCTTTATCTTTGCCTGCCTCTGTGTCCCTGTCAGCTCTGGTGAGCCTTTTGCCGTGTGGCGCGGACATTTTCCGCGGCGGAGTGGTTGAATTTCCGGCGGCCGGAGGTTTTATCCGCATCGGTCTGACCGGCGGCGGCCAGCTTGATCTGCCGGCGGTTCTTCACGTCCTCATGCATGGGCTGGATATCCCCGGCGGCCTTCAGAGCCATCTTGGTCATCAGCGGTCCCACAAGCTCATAGATGAGCACGGCGAACAGCGTGATGTTGCGGATGAGCGCGCCCTGCTCGCCCAGCTCCATCGCGGTGGTGCACATGCCCAGGGCCACGCCGGCCTGGGGCAGCAGCGTGATGCCCAGATACTTGCAGGTGGATTCCGGACAGTGGGTGGCCTTGGCGGAGGCCCAGGCGCCCACGTATTTGCCCAGGGAGCGGAAGATGATGTAGATCACGCCGATGAGCACGATGGAGCCGGAGGCGAACACCCCCAGGTCCAGCTCCGCGCCGCACAGCACGAAAAACAGCGCCAGCAGGGGGGACGACCACTTGTCGGCCAGGTACATCAGGTCCTCCGACAGCGGGCAGCAGTTGCAGAACACGGTGCCCAGCATCATGCACACCAGCAGCGACGAAAACCCGATGGTCACGGGACCGATGTGAAACTCCGCCATGGACAACGCCACGGTCAGAAATACGAACGCGATGGTCATGTTGAGCCGGTTGGTATTGGAGTTGAAGAGCTTTTCCATTTGCGTCAGCGTCCAGCCCATAAAAGCGCCCAGACCCAGGGACGCCACGATCTCCACCAGGGGGTTCACAATGATGGACACCAGGTCCAGCTCGCCCACCACCAGGGTCTTGGCGATGCCGAAGCTGACGGCGAAGACCACCAGGCCCACCGCGTCGTCCAGCGCCACGATGGGCAGCAGGATACTGGTCAGCGGTCCCTTGGCCTTGTACTCCCGGACCACCATCAGCGTGGCGGCGGGAGCGGTGGCGGTGGCGATGGCGGCCAGAGTGAGAAGCTGCGGCACGCTCAGCACGTCCGGCCGCAGCCGGTGGAAGACGTACAGCGCCGCGTCCACCAGCGCGGTAGCCGTCAGCGCCTGGACGATGCCCACGACAGTCGCCTGTTTGCCGATGGCCTTCAAGTCCTTCAGGCGAAACTCGCTGCCGATGGAGAAGGCGATGAAGCCCAGAGCGATATCCGACGCCAGACCCAGGACCTCCACCTGGTCAAAGCTGGTGAAGCCCAGATATTTCACGCCCAGCGCCCCCAGGCAGTATGGCCCGATCAGCACGCCGGAGACAAGATACGCGGTCACGGCGGGCAGCTTGGCCAGCCGGGAGAGCCGGGTCATGAGCAGACCGGCCAAAATCGCGACGGATACGGAGAGAAGAATTTCCATTTGTTCGACCTGATTCCTTTTTCATAATAACAGCGCCGTTTCCGGCGCAAAATCGGATTATAATGCGTTTTCCGCGGGAATGCAAGCATCAAAATCGCTAAATATACCGTCGAAAAAAGAGGCGTTTTTTCCCCACGGCCCGGACGCATGTTTTTCGCCCCAGCGCATATACTTTGGACAAATCTTCCGGAAGAGGGGAAAACCATGCAAGTCAAGTTAAAACCGCTGGTGATAAGCCTGGCCGTCAGCCTGGGCACAGGGGGCCTGTCGGCCCTGCTGACAAGGGACGCCATGAAGGAATTTGCCACTCTGGACCAGCCGCCTCTGTCCCCGCCGGGATGGCTTTTCCCGGTGGTGTGGACGGTGCTTTTCATCCTCATGGGCATAGCGGCCTACCTCATCTGGGTGGAGAATGCCCCGGACCGCAAGACCGCCCTCTGGCTTTACGGCGTACAGCTGGCCTTCAATTTCCTGTGGACCATCATTTTCTTCAACACCGAGCGCCGGGGCTTCGCCCTGGGCTGGCTGGTCATTTTGTGGGTGCTGATCCTGGTCACCACCGTGCGCTTCTGGAAGCAGTCGCCCACCGCCGGGAAGCTGCTCATCCCCTATATCCTCTGGGTCACCTTCGCCGGTTATCTGAACGCCGGCGTGTGGTACCTGAACGGATAAAAGCCCGTTCAGTTAGCATTGACAAAACCGCCTCCCCGCTCCTATGATGGTCAGAAAAGACCGGCTTCGCATAGGATGGCAGGGGAGGTGAGAGGATGTTTCGCTGGTTTGCCTCGAGATTCATCAAAAACTGGGACGAGACGGATAAGCCCCAGGTCCGTATGGCCTATGGCCAGATGGCCAGCGTTCTCTCCATCGGCTCCAACGTGCTCCTGTGCGCCCTGAAGATGGCCACAGGTCTGGCCGCCGGATCCGTGGCGGTGGTGGCGGACGGGGTCAACAACCTGTCCGACGCGGCCAGCAACATCATAAGCCTCATCGGCTTTCGCCTGGGCTCACGCCCGGCGGACGCGGAGCACCCCTACGGCCACGGCCGGTACGAATACCTGGCGGGACTGATGGTGGCGGTGCTCATTCTGGCGGCGGGCTTGGAGCTTTTGAAGTCCGGCGCGGAGCGGGTCCTGCACCCGGCGGCGCCGGAGGTCTCCTGGACGATGGCGGCGGCCCTGGCCGCGTCCATTCTGGTAAAGCTTTGGATGATGGCCTTCAATTTAGAGGCCGGCAGGCGCATCGGCTCCAAGACCCTGACCGCCACGGCCATGGACAGCCGCAACGACGCCGTTGCCACATCGGTGGTGCTGCTTGGTATGGCCGCTGCCCGTTTCACCGGAGCGGACCTGGACGGCTGGCTTGGCCTGGGGGTGGCGGTTTTTGTGCTGTACAGCGGCTTTACCCTGGTGCGGGACACCCTGGACCCTCTCATCGGCCGCAAGCCGGAGCCGGAGGTCATCGACGCCATTCGGGAGCGCATCTTGGCCTGTCCCGGCGTACTGAGCACCCACGATCTCATGCTGCACGACTACGGCCCCGGCCAGCGCTTCGCCAGCGCCCACGTGGAGATGGCGGAGGAAGACGGCCTGGCGGCGTGTCATGCCGCCTTGGTTGCCCTGAGCCGTGAGTTTTTGGAGAAGGACGGCCTGCACATCGTGTTCCAGCTGGACCCGGTGTCCCATGCGGACACGGAGGAAAACCGCCTGCGCGCCCACGTATCCCGGCGGGCAAAGCTCATCGACAAGCGGGTCACGGTCCACGACCTGAGCCTTACCAGTGCGGGGGAGCGCGTAGCCGTCCGGTTCGATTGCTACATACCGGCGGATGTGGAGATACCGGAGCCGGAGCTGCGCCGGGTGCTGGAGAACATCGTCCGGGAGCAGTACCCCGCCGCCGATTGCCGCATCACCATCGACCGGGACTATATGGCCCCGCCCCACTGATACGAATTGGCATTTCCTCCAGAAAAACCGCCGGCTTAACGGATGGGCTTGTCGCCTTGGACGATTGCGTGAAATTTTATTCTCTGATAGAATGAAGCAAATAAAGCGCAATTAACAGGGGGACAAGACCATGAGCCGGATAGCGGTAGCGACGGACAGCAACAGCGGCATTACCCAGGCTATGGCCCGAGACATGGGCATCCGGGTGCTGCCCATGCCTTTTTTCATTAACGGGGAGCTGTATTTCGAGGACATCACCCTGACCCAGGCGGAGTTTTACCAGAAGCTGGACCAGGACGCGGACATCTCCACCTCCCAGCCCGCCCCCGGCGACGTGACGGACCTGTGGGACGAGCTTTTGCGGGACTACGACCAGGTGATCTATATCCCCATGTCCAGCGGCCTGTCCGCCTCCTGTGAGACGGCTCTGGCCCTGGCGGCGGACGAGGCCTACGAGGGCAAGGTCTACGTGGTGGACAACCAGCGCATCTCCATCACCCAGCGCCAGTCGGTGCTGGACGCGCTGGAAATGGCCCAAAAGGGCATGACGGCCCCGGCGATCGTGGACGTACTTATGCGGGAGAAGCTCCAGTCCAGCATCTACATCACCGTGGACACGCTGAAATACCTCAAAAAAGGCGGTCGGGTGACCCCCGCCGGCGCGGCGTTGGGCTCTGTGCTGAACATCAAGCCCGTACTGACCATCCAGGGGGAGAAGCTGGACGCCTTTGCCAAGGTCCGGGGCATGAAGGCGGCGCGGCTCAAGATGCTGGACGCCATGGAAAAGGACATCCGGGAGCGCTTTGCCGGGCAGAAGGTCCACCTGATGGCGGCGTACACCTGTACGGAGGAAGAGGCCGCCGGCTGGGCAGAGCAGATACGCGCGCGCTTTCCGGACATGGAGCTGGAGATGCTGGACCCGCTTTCTTTGAGCGTATCCTGCCACATCGGCAAGGGCTCCATGGCCATCGCATGCAGCCGCGTCATCCAGTAAAATTTAGAAAATCAAATTGAGGGACGCTGAAAACTACAGCGTCCCTATTGTCTTTCACCGGTGGATATGATATAATTTGCGTCCGTGACTGTTATCACCCTCCCGTAAGGAGAAGACATATATGATTCTGGGCAAATACATCAACCGATACTACGGCAAATACGCCCCCCGGCTGCTGCTGGGACTGGCGTCGCTGCTGCTTGTGGACTATTTGCAGCTGGTCATCCCCAATCTCTACCAGATGGTCATCAACGGCATCAACGACGGCTGGGTACTGGTGGACGGGACCCGTGTCCCCTTCGACATGGACTTCCTGCTGGACCGGATCTGCATGCCCATGACAGGTGTGATCTTAATGATGGTCCTGTGCCGGTTTTTGTGGCGTATCTGCTTTTTCGGCGCGGCCATCAAAGTGGAGGCCGGTCTGCGCAACCAGATGTTTGACCACGCCAAGGACCTGTCCCGTGAGTTTTACCAGGTGAATAAAGTCGGCAATCTCATGAGCCTTTTCACCAACGACCTGGACACGGTCCAGGACTGCTACGGCAACGGTCTTTTGATGTTCTTCGACGCGGCGGCTCTGGGCAGTATGGCCGTATGGCGCATGTGGCGGATGGACCGGTTCCTGACGGGTCTTGCCATGATCCCCATGCTGCTCCTGCTGGGTTCCAGCGCCGTCATCGGCAAGTACATGACGAAAAAGTGGGACATCCGCCAGGAGGCCTTTTCCAAGCTCAGCGACTTCTCCCAGGAGAGCTTTTCTGGCATCGCGGTGATCAAGGCGTTCGTGAAGGAGGCCAGGGAGCTGTGGGCATTCAAGGCCCTGAACCGGGAAAATGAGAAGGCCAACGTGGACTTCACCCGCGCCTCCGTTCTGCTGCGCATATTGGTGACGCTGTTCGTGGAGAGCGTTATCTGCATCATACTGGGCTACGGCGGGTATCTCGTCTGGAAGGACGTGTTCAACGCCGGCCAGCTCATGGAGTTCATCGGCTACTTCAACGCCACCGTCTGGCCCATTATGGCCGTGTCGGAGCTGATCGACATGACCAGCCGGGGAGCTGCCTCCCTGAAGCGCATTTCCGAGCTTCTGGACGCCAAGCAGGACGTGGCGGACCGGCCCGGCGTGGAGCATTTGGACCGTGTAGCCGGCAATATCGAGTTTCGCCACCTGACCTTCCGCTATCCCGGCGGGGAGTACGACGCCCTCAGCGACGTATCCGTGACCATCCGGGCAGGGGAGAGCGTGGGTCTGGTGGGCCGCACCGGCGCGGGCAAGACCACGCTGGTGGACCTGCTGCTGCGCACGTACAATGTTCCCGACGGCACCGTGTTCGTGGACGGCCGGGACGTGAACGACGTGTACATCCGGGACGTGCGCCAGGCCGTGGCCTACGTGCCCCAGGACAACTTCCTCTTTTCCGATACCATCGCCCGCAACATCGGCTTTTCCCAGGATCACCCGGACCCGGAGAGCGTGCGCGCGGCGGGCATACTGTCCGACGTGGACGGGGACGTGCAGGAATTTCCCCTGGGCTATGAGACCGTCCTTGGCGAGCGTGGCGTGACCGTCTCCGGCGGACAGAAGCAGCGCATCTCCATCGCCCGCGCGCTGATGAAGGACGCGCCCATCCTCATTCTGGACGACTCCGTATCCGCCGTGGACACGGACACGGAAAAGACCATCCTGGCCAATCTGGCCGCCACCCGCGCCGGCCGCACCACCATCCTCATTGCCCACCGGGTGTCCACCATCGAGCGGCTGGACAAGATCGTGTACCTGGAGGACGGCCGTGTCTCCGCTGTGGGGACCCATGAGCAGCTTCTCGCGTCCTGTCCGGCCTACGCGCACATGGTCCAGCTGCAAAAGCTGGAGGAGGAAGGAGGCGGTCTCAGTGCGTGAATATCTGCCCATCCTGATCATGGGTGCCATCATCGGCGTGTTCACGGTGCTGTTCATCGTCCTGTGGAACGTGGTCAAGCGCCGCAAGGAGCAGCTCAGTCTGGACCGGCACATGCGCGACGGGGAGATATTGCGCCGGCTGAGCAAGTACGCCAAGCCCTTCTGGAAGCAGTTCGTGCTGGTGCTCTTTATCATGCTGGCCTCCATTGCCTATTCCCTCATATCGCCCATTCTGGTCGGCCGCATCGAAGAGCTCATCAAGGCGGACTTCCCCCTGCGTGAGCTTTGGACCATGGTGACGGTGTACGCGGCGCTGCTGGTCGTGTCCATGATCTGCACCTATCTTGAATCCATCATCCTGCAAAAGGTGGGGCAGAAGATACTGTCCAACCTGCGCCAGGACCTGTTCACCCACATCGAGAGCCTTTCCCACGACCAGCTCAACAACATCCCCGTGGGCAAGCTGGTGACCCGCGTGACCAACGACACCAACGCCATCAGCATGATGTTCACCAACATCCTTGTGAACATGCTCCGCAACGTCTTCGTCCTGTTCGGCGTGCTGGGGGCCATGCTGCTGGTGAACTACGCTCTCACGCTGATGGTGCTGTGCTTCGTGCCGTTTCTGGTGCTGTTCACGGTCATCTTCCGCAAGCTGACCCGCCGTGCCTTCCGCCGGGTGAAGGATTGCACCACCGACATCAACACGTACCTGTCCGAGAACCTGTCCGGCATCAAGATCACCCAGGTCTTCAACCGGGAGCAGGCCAAGATGAACGATTTTCTGGAAAAGAGCAACGCCCTGAAAAAGGCACGCCAGCAGCAGATGTACGTGTTCGGCATCTTCCGGCCCACGGTCTACATGCTGTTTATCTCGTCCGTGCTGTGCCTTTTCTACGTAGGCGGCCGGGGCTATATCCATGACGCCCACTTCCTCGGTCAGACCATCACCAGCGGCACCGTGGTCACGTTCTATCTTTACATCTCCAAGTTCTTCGACCCCATCCAGATGCTGGCGGAGCAGTTCAACATGCTCCAGTCGGCCTTCGCCTCGGCGGAGAAGATATTCGCCGTGTTCGACATGGCCCCGGAGCTGGTGGACGCGCCGGACGCCATCGAGCTGGACCACATCCGGGGGGAGATAGAATTTAAGGACGTGTGGTTCGCCTATGAGCCGGGCCAGTGGGTCCTGAAAGGCGTGAGCTTCCACGTAAACGCCCGCCAGACCGTGGCCCTTGTTGGCGCCACCGGCTCCGGCAAGAGCACCATCTTGTCTCTTATCTGCCGCAACTACGACATCCAAAAGGGCCAGATCCTGATCGACGGCATCGACATCCGCCGCATCAAGATCGCCTCCCTCCGGAAGCACTTCGGCCAGATGCTCCAGGACGTGTTCCTGTTCTCCGGCACCATCCGCTCCAACATCGTCCTGCGGGAGGACAGCTTCACCGACGAGGAGATCTGGCAGGCCTGCCGGTACGTGAATGCGGACCGGTTCATCCTGAAGCTGGACGGCCACCTGGACGAGCGGGTCCTGGAGCGGGGCAACAACTTCTCCGCCGGCCAGCGCCAGTTATTGAGCTTTGCCCGCACGGTCCTGCACCGGCCGGAGGTCATGATTTTGGACGAGGCCACCGCCAACATCGACACGGAGACGGAGATACTGATCCAGCAGTCTCTGGAGAAGATGAAGAACATCGGCACCATGCTCATCGTGGCCCACCGTCTCTCCACCATCCAGCACGCGGACAACATCATCCTGCTGGACCACGGCGAGATATTGGAGCAGGGCACCCACCAGCAGCTTCTGCACCGGCACGGCCGGTACTATAAGCTCTACATGCTCCAGTACGAGACGCAAAACGCCCGGCTCTCCGCCGGCTGAAAACCCATAGCGCCGCCGCCTGCATACAATACGGGGGGAGGGTGTGCCATGAAAATTTATGTGTATGCGATCAGCAAAAACGAGGAAAAATTCGTCGACCGCTGGATGGCGTCGATGGCCGAGGCGGACGGGGTATACGTGCTGGACACGGGAAGCTCTGACCATACCGTCCAACGTCTCCGGACGCTGGGAGCCCATGTACAGACGCGGGTATTCGACCCATGGCGGTTCGACACGGCCCGCAACGCCTCTATGGACCTGGTCCCGTCCGACGCGGACCTACTTGTCTGCACGGACCTGGACGAGGTGCTGCTGCCCGGCTGGCGAGCGGCGCTGGAGGCGGCCTGGCGGCCGGAGTGCACAACGGCCCGGTACGAATACGTGTGGAGCTTCAACGCCGACGGCTCCGACGGAGTGAAGTTCCTCTACGAGAAGGTCCATAAGCCCGGCGTGTGCCGCTGGACCCACCCGGTCCACGAAATTCTCACATACGCCGTCCCGAAGGTGTTCTGCGACGTGCCGGGCATGCGCCTGGAGCACCACCCGGACCCTGCCAAGAGTCGGGGGGACTATCTGCGGCTGCTGGAGCTGAGCGTGGCGGAGGCGCCGGAGGACGACCGGAACCGGCATTATTTAGGCCGGGAGTACATGTTCCGCGGCCGGTGGGACGACGCCATCCGGACCCTCCGGGAGCACTTGGATATGCCCAGCGCTGTCTGGCCGCCGGAGCGGGCCGCGTCCATGCGCTTTCTCGCCCGGTGTCTGCGGGCAAAAGGGGAGGACGAGGCGGCGGAACTGTGGCTGCTGCGTGCAGCGTTTGAGGCGCCGGACCAGCGGGAGGCGCTGGTGGACCTGGCAAAGCTCATGTATGACCGGAGCCGCTGGCGGGAGTGCGAGCGCTATTGCCGCCGTGCGCTGGATATCACCCGCCGGGACCTTGCCTACACCACCGAGCCGGAGGCGTGGGGAGCGCTTCCCTGGGACCTTCTCAGTCTGGCCTGCTGGCGTCAGGGGGAGAGGACCTGGGCAGTCAACTGCGCCCGCCGCGCCCTGGCCCTTGACCCGGAAAACCCTCGTCTGCGGCGTAATTTGGCCCTGATGGAGGGGGATTTGCCGTGATTTTGCACAAGAATCAGGAGGTCAAACGCAATAAAATGTCAAATACACATAGTTGAAAAACAGGCATAAATCGTTTATATTATAAGAAACATTAAGATTTTAAATAATTACATATTGCCATGTGAAGCCGTCAGGACCGGCAGCGGAACTGACTGTGGATGGGATTCTGGAGAAGCCCGCATGCGTTGCGGGGGCCGAAGGGGCAAGGCGCGGAGCGCTTAATCTCTCAGGCAAAAGGACAGAATGAACGCCCGCCGGGAATGGGGGCATTTGTCCGATTGCTTGAGCGTACCATTTGGTAAGCTCATTTTGTTTAACTATGGTTTTTGACCAGTTAAAGATTTAAACTGTAACGTAAGGAGAGAGAGCAATGTCAATTTCCGAGATCATCAAAGCGGTAGACGGCTGGGTATGGGGCCCGGTGCTGCTGGTCCTGCTGGCCGGCACAGGCGTGTACCTGAGCCTGCGGATGGGCTTCCCCCAGTTCCGGAAGTTCGGCTATGCCATGAAGAACACCATCGGCAAGATGTTCTCCAGGCAGGAAGCCGGCAAGGGTGAGGTCACGCCCTTCCAGGCGGTGACCACCGCCCTGGCCGCCACCGTGGGCACCGGCAACATCGCCGGCGTCACCGGCGCCATCGTGGCCGGCGGACCCGGCGCGGTGTTCTGGATGTGGCTGTGCGCCCTGTTCGGGATGTGCACCAAGTACTCCGAGGTGCTCCTGGCGGTCAAATATCGCGAGCGCAACGACAAGGGCGACTGGGTCGGCGGCCCCATGTACTACATCAAGAACGGTCTGGGCAAAAACTGGACCTGGCTGGGCGTGCTGTTCTGCCTGTTCGGCGCTTTGGCCGCCTTCGGCATCGGCAACATGACCCAGGTCAACTCCATCGCCGGCGCCATCAACGGGGCTATCAACGCCTTCGGCGGCGACACCGCGGCCAATACGGTGGTGCTGTTCGGCGAGGCCGTGCCCGTGACCAGCCTGATCTTCGGCGTGGTCGTGGCCGTCATCGTGGGCCTGGTGCTCTTCGGCGGCATCAAGCGCATTGGCTCCGTGACCGAGAAGCTGGTGCCCGTGATGGCCGTCATCTACATCCTGTTCTCCCTGATCGTCATCTTCGCCAACGTGAAGTTCATCCCCCAGACCTTCGCCATGATCTTCAAGGGCGCGTTCAACGCGGAGGCGGCTCTTGGCGGCGCCTTCGGCATCATGATCATGGACACCATCCAGAAGGGCGTCGGCCGCGGCGTGTTCTCCAACGAGGCCGGTATGGGCTCCGCGCCTATGGCCCACGCGGCCACCTCCGAGACCGAGCCCGTGAAGCAGGGCCTGTACGGCATCTTCGAGGTCTTCATGGACACCATCGTGATCTGCACCATGACCAGCCTTGTGCTGCTGACCAGCTATTGCCGCCTGGGCGACGGTCTGGCCATCACCTGGGGAGGGGATGGCGACGCCACCCTCATCCAGGCCGCCATGGGCTCCATCGTTGGCGGAAAGCTTGGCGCGCTTGTGGTCGCCGTGGGCCTGAGCCTGTTCGCTCTGTCCACCATCATCAGCTGGTCCCTGTACGGCTCCCGCTGCTTTGAGTACCTGTGCGGCAAGAAGCTGGGCACCCGCCTGAGCGTGTTCTACAAGATCGTCTTCCTGGTGCTGCTGCCCGTGGGCGCGACCTTGAAGATCGGCGTTGTGTGGGACCTGGCCGACGCGCTGAACGGCATGATGGCCTTCCCGAACCTGGTGGCGCTGCTGGCCCTGTCCGGTGTCATCATCAAGACCACCAAAGAGTACTTCTCCGGCGGGCACAAACTTAAATAAAATGTTAGTTGACTAATTCGCTAAAGTTTGATATGATATGGCAAAACCCGCCCCCGGCGAGTCCGGGGGCGGACGTTTATAAGTCGAGGTGTTTGGTGTGATCGTTTCTGAGACTGTCGTATTCATTGCGTATCTGGCCTTCATGATCGGCGTCGGTCTGTGGTTCTTCGTGAAGAACAAGGCCGGCGGCGAGAAGGGCTATTTCCTTGGCGGCCGCCAGATGGGCCCCTGGGTCACGGCTTTGAGCGCCGGTGCGTCCGACATGAGCGCCTGGGTGCTCATGGGCATGCCCACCAGCATCTACGCTCTGGGCCTGGGGCAGACCTGGATACCTATCGGCCTGGCCATCGGCTATACCCTGAGCTGGATCTTTGAGGCCCCCCGGCTGCGCAAATTCTCCATCGTGGCGGACGACTCCATCACCATCCCCCAGTACCTAACCCGCCGGTTCCTCTCCAAGTCCAAGGCGCTGCAGATCGTCTGCGCGGTCATCTTCCTGGTGGCGTACACCATTTACGCCGCCTCCAGCGTGAAGGCCTGCGGGACGCTTTTCAGCACCGTCGTGGGCATCAAGGAGACCACGGCCATGTACCTGGCGGCGTTCATCATCATTGCCTACACGTTCCTGGGCGGCTTCTCCGCCGTGTGCTGGACCGACTTCTTCCAAGGGCTTCTGATGCTGGGTGCGCTTCTGATCGCCCCGATTTTCGCCGCCTCCATGCTGGACGCCGGCGCGGCCGGTACGCTGCCTGACGGGTACATGAACCCCTTCACCAGTTGGCAGGACATCGTCTCCGGCCTGGGCTGGGGCATCGGGTACTTCGGCATGCCCCACATCATCATCCGGTTCATGAGCCTGAAGAGCCAGAAGGACCTGAAAAAATCCGCCGCCATCGGCGTCACCTGGACCGTACTGATCGTGCTGTTCGCCACGCTGGTGGGCGTGATCGGCCGCATGTTCCTGGGCTACGACGAGGCCATCAGCGGCGGGGAGCTGGTGTTCATCACCATGACCCGGCGCATCTTCCCCGGCGTCATCTCCGGCATATTGCTCTCCGCCGTTCTGGCGGCCAGCATGTCCACCGCGGACAGCCAGCTTCTGGCGGCGGCCTCGGCCTTTGCCAGCGACGTGTACAAGCCCGTGTTCCGCAAGAACAAGGCGGGGGACAGGGAGATGCTCTGGGCCGGCCGGCTGGTGGTCATCGTTATCGCACTGATAGCCCTTATCCTGGCGGCGGACCCGGACGCGGGCAGCATCATGGGGCTGGTGTCCAACGCCTGGGGCGTATTTGGCGCTGCCTTCGGCCCGGTGATCATGCTGAGTCTTTACTGGAAGCGCTTCACCTTTGCCGGCGCGGTAGCCGGCATCGTGGTCGGCGCTGGCGTGGACATTTTGTGGCTGTGGAAGCTGGCCGGTACGGGTGTTTATGAGATCGTCCCCGGTGCCATCGCGGGCCTTCTGGCCGCGGTCGTCGTGTCCCTGGCTGCCAAAGCCCCCGGCAAGGACGTGGAGGCCCTGTTCGACAAGGCCCTGGCCTATACGGAGGAATAATACCTTATCGAAGCGAGGCGGAGGGGTTGTCGACGATGGTCCCTCCGCCTTACTTTAACACTTTACACAAAAATTCCTGGCCTATTTCGGCCAAATCTTGACTTATCTGTCGGTTGACAGGGGATATTTTCGGCGTTATAATGACCACAGAACAATTGAATACCACACAAAAGGCAATGAAAAGAAGAGTAAGCGGAAAGGTTATGCCGCAGAGAGCCCCGGCAGCTGGGAAGGGGTGCAGAGAGTCCGCTGAACATGGTCTTGGAGCCGCGTGGGCGATATGTAGTCCGCGACGGGAGCGCCCGTCACAGCGCAGGGGTTTGATGGAACCCCCAAAGGCCCGGTCCCGTGAGGGACGGGTGAAGCAAGGTGGTACCACGGCGTATGAATGTCGTCCTTGATGTTATCAAGGACGATTTTGTTGTTTGTGAGGGAAATATGAGCGAGACGATCATCCGCATCGAGCACCTTTGCAAGACCTTTGGCACCGGGGACGGCAAGGTGGAGGCCCTGAAGGATATTGATCTGGACATCCAAAAGGGAGAGATATTCGGCATCATTGGCCTGTCCGGCGCCGGCAAGAGCACGCTTGTCCGCTGCATCAACCTGCTGGAACGGCCCACCAGCGGCAAGGTCACCGTGAACGGCCAGGAGCTGACGGCATTAAAGGAAAAGGACCTGCGCAAGGCCCGCCGGGGCATGAGTATGATCTTCCAGGGCTTCAACCTTCTGATGCAGCGCACGGCGCTGGAGAATATCTGCTTCCCCCTGGAGCTGAGCGGCCTAAAAGGCGAGAAAGGCTGGCGGGAGAAGCGTGCCGGGGAGCTTTTGGAGATGGTCGGTCTGCCCGACAAAGCGGACGCCTACCCGGTGCAGCTGAGCGGCGGCCAGAAGCAGCGCATCGCCATTGCCCGTGCCCTGGCCGAGTACCCCCAGCCCCAGGTGCTCTTGTGCGACGAGGCCACCAGCGCCCTGGACCCCACCACCACCCAGTCCATTCTGGACCTTTTGAAGAAGATCAACCGGGAGCTTGGCGTGACGGTGGTAGTCATCACCCATGAGATGCGTGTGGTGGAGCAGATATGCGACCGGGTAGCGGTGCTGGAAGGCGGCGTCATCCAGGAGCAGGGGGACGTGTCGGACATCTTCTCCAACCCCCGGACGGAGGCTGGCCGGCGTCTGGTGATGCCGAACGGGGAGAAGATACACGTTCTGCCGGAAAACCGGCTGGTGCGCCTGGCCTTCAACGGCGCCACGTCGGGAGAGCCCATCATCGCCACCCTGGCGGCGCAGCAGGGCATATGCCTGAACATCATCAGCGCCGACACCCGGACCATCGGCGACAAGAGCTTTGGCACCATGGTGCTGGGACTGCCCCAGGACGAGACGGAGGCGGCGCGAGCGCTCATTTACTTACGGGAGATACCCGGCGTGACGGCGGAGGAGGTGACGGACCTTGTTCAGTGAAAAAGACGTGCGGCTGCTGGAGAACATCGTGCACAGCGATCTGCTGGGTGCCATTGGCGAGACGCTGATCATGACGTTCCTGCCCACGTTTCTGGCCTTTGCCATCGGCCTGCCGCTTGGCGTGCTGCTGGTGACGGGGGACGAGCGGGGCATCCGGCCTCTGCCCGGTGCGCTGATGAAGACGGTCAACGTGATCATCAACCTGCTGCGGAGCGTACCGTTTCTCATCCTGATCGTGGTTGTCAGCCCGCTTTCAAGGTTCGTGCTGGGTACCACCGCCGGGGTCAAGGGTATGATCCTGCCGCTGACCGTTGCGGCCTTCCCCTTCGTGGCGCGTATCGTGGAGACTTCCATCCGGGAAATTGACCAGGGGGTGATCGAGGCGGCCCAGTCCATGGGCGCCAGTCCCATGCAGATCGTGTGCAAAGTCATGATCCCCGAGGCGAAGCCCGCGCTGCTCTCCAACTTCTTCGTAGCGCTCATCACCATCTTCGGCTACGGCGCTATGGCCGGCATCCTTGGCGCCGGCGGACTTGGCTCCTTCGCCATCACCTACGGCCACTACCGCCGCAACGAGCTGGTCATGTGGACCATGGTCGTGCTGCTGGTCATCCTGGTGCAGATATTCCAGAGCGTTGGCAACATCATCACCAAACGGAGCGACAAACGCATCCGGTGAAATAAATTTAAAAATCATTTTTGAAAAGGAGAAACCCAAAATGAAGAAGATCATCGCCATCACGCTGGCCCTTGTGCTGGCCCTGAGCCTGGGCGTTTCCGCTCTGGCCGACGACACCGTCACCATCAAGATCGGCGCTTCCTCCACGCCCCACGCGGAGATCCTGGAGTTCGCCAAGCCCATCCTGGCCGAGCAGGGCATCGACCTGGACATCGTGGTCTATGACGACTACGTGTTCCCCAACACCCACGTGGAAGAGGGCGAGCTGGACGCCAACTACTTCCAGCACACCCCCTACATGGACACCTTCAACGAGGAAAACGGCACCCATCTGGTGAGCGTGGGCATGGTCCACTATGAGCCCTTCGGCATCTATCCGGGCAAGACCGCCACGCTGGAGGAGCTGGCCGACGGCGCCACCATCGCCATCCCCAACGACGGCTCCAACGAGACCCGCGCCCTGCTCCTGCTCCAGCAGGAGGGCCTGATCACCCTGGACGAGGGTGTGGACGCCTCCTCCAACGCCACCAAGTACGACATCGTGGACAATCCCCACAACTTTGAGATCATCGAGCAGGAAGCCGCTCAGATCCCCCTGTCTCTGGAGGACGTTGACATCGCCGTCATCAACGGCAACTACGCCCTGCAGGCCGGCCTGAACGCCGGCACCGACGCCCTGGCCGTGGAGGACGCCTCCGGCGACGGCGCCAAGACCTACGCCAACATCCTGTGCGTCAAGGAGGGCAACGAGGAAAACGAGGCCATCCTGGCTCTGCTGGACGTGCTCCAGTCCGACGAGGTCGCCCAGTTCATCGAGGACACCTATGAGGGCGCCGTTGTCGCCATCACCGGCGAGGACGAGGCCGAGGAAGAGGCCCCCGCTGAGGACGCCGAGGTCGAGGAGGCCGACGACGTGGATGACGCCGCGTGATTTCATAACGCGCCAACTGACCGAGAGGCGGAGGACCATCCTCCGCCTCTTTTTTGATTTTACATGGATTTTACACAAAAAGGGTAGAAGTTCCCATACAGGATAGGGTATGCTTGTACCTGGGGAGGTGACGCCATGAGCCTGATCTACTGCCTGGAGGACGACGACGCCATCCGGGACCTTATCCTGTACACGCTGAACACCGTGGGCTTCGAGGCCCGCGGCTTTGCGGAGAGCGGGAGTTTTTGGGCAGCGCTGGACGAGCGCATGCCCCGGCTTGTTCTTTTGGACATCATGCTTCCCGGCGAGGACGGCATGCAGGTGCTGGAAAAGCTCCGGTCCCGGCCGGACACGGCTTCTCTGCCGGTCATTATGGCCACGGCCAAGGGCACGGAGTTCGACAAGGTATCCGGCCTGGACCTGGGTGCGGACGACTATCTGGCCAAGCCCTTCGGCATGATGGAGATGGTGTCCCGCGTCCGGGCTGTCCTGCGCCGCGCGGGACCGGAACAGTCGCCTGAAACGCTCCGCGCCGGCGGGCTCGTAATGCGCACACGGGAGCACACGGTGGAGGCGGACGGCCGGCGGGTAGCACTGACATTAAAAGAATACGAGCTTTTGCGCACGCTTCTGGAAAACCCCGGCCGTGTCTTCGACCGGGACACGCTCCTGCGCCGGATATGGGACACGGACTACGCCGGGGAGACCCGCACCGTGGACGCGCACATCCGCTCTCTGCGGGCCAAGCTTGGTCCCGCCGCGGACTGCATCGAGACGGTCCGTGGCGTAGGCTACCGCCTGGAGGAAAGACCGTGACCGGCGAAAGTCCCGGCTCGCTTTGAGCCGGGACCTTTTGCGCTTTTTGCGGCCCGACCTCAGCAGGTGGGCGCGTACTTCTGTTTGGTCTGCTGGATCTTCTGCTGGGGGACGCTCTCGGTCTGGTACCAGCCCTTGGCGGTCATCTGCTTATAGATGTTGTCCTGCATGCACAGCGCGTCGTCAAAGGCGCTGGAGAACGCCTGGTGGATGTTGGCGGTGCTGGATTCCACGGCGCCGTGCATATACAGGTCAATGACGCCTTTTGTGGTGAGAAGCAGATCTTCCATGATGTTTTTGTCGTCCATTGTGCTCCTCCTTACACAAGATCGTAGAATTTCCGGTAGACCTGGCGGTGCCGGTCGGCCATCTGCTGTACCTGCTGCTTCAGACTGGGGTCCTGCAAGCTGTTTGCGGCGTTCTGGTACTGGGTGACCAGAAACTGCGCGTGGGAAAGCGCGTCGTCGACGTAGAGAAGTTCTTTCGTCGTCATTAAAATCACCTCACAGCAAGTATCTCCCGAACCGGGCCGAATATGCCGCCGAACGAATATAAAATTATTTATGAACATTTTATGAAATGCCTTGTCCAATTGCATGCAAGAGTATATAATGAGCCCATCATTTTCTAAGGGTGCAAATCAGTTTGCCTGATGGAGGGCATGCGGCGTGAAAACATCCCGATACGAAGTGTTTTTGAAGATCGTGGAGACGAAGAGCCTGACGCGGACGGCGGCGTTTTTCGGCTGCACCCAGTCGGCGGTGAGCCAGCTTGTGCGTGCGCTGGAGTCTGACCTGGGAGTGACGCTGCTGGCCCGGAACAAAAACGGCGTGCGCCTGACGGCGGAGGGTGAGTACCTGCTGCCCAGCATGCGCCAGATTGTGGGAGGGGAGCGGAGCGTATTCGAGAGATCTCTGGAGCTGCAAAACCTGAACACAGGCCTGATCCGCATGGGTATCTTCACCAGTATGAGCTGCCAATGGCTGCCGCCGTACCTGAAAAAGTTCCGGGAGCGCTACCCGAACATCAACTTTGAGCTGCTGCAAGGGGACATGCTGCAAATTTGCGACTGGCTGCGCAACGGCCTGGTGGACATCGGCTTCATGACGAAGCCGGACTCCGACGAATTTGCCTTCCGGGAGCTTTTGGAGGATAGGATGCACATCGTCCTGCCGCCGGAGCATCCCCTGGCGGGGGGACAGGTCCGTCTTGCGGACCTGGCGGAGGAGACGTTCGTGCTGATGGAGTCCGGGTACAGCCAGATCGTGGAGAAGATGTTCCGGGACGCGGCCATCCGTCCCAAGCGGCAATACACCGTCAAGGACGACTACACGGTCATGAGCATGGTGGAAAGCGGCCTGGGTGTGAGCATTCTGCCGGAGCTTTTGTTGCAGCGCACCCCGTACCGGCTGTACACGTTCCCCGCCGCGCCGGCCTATTTCCGACGGCTGGGGGTATCCTGGCTGCGGAAGGACGAAAATTCCGTGGCCGTGAACAAATTCGTCCGGTACCTGTTGAAGGACATGGGCTTGGAAGACGAATAACATAAGCAAAAGCGCTTGCGGTCAGGCAAGCGCTTTCTTTTTATTTATGGGTCAACTTATCCCACCGAGAACTGATTGACGCCGGGGGAGAGGGTGAAGGTCTCCGACAGGTCTTCCGGTTCCGGGTCCGGCATTTCGCCGTCGGGACGGCCGTGCCCCTGGCGCATTTCACCCTCCGGCAGCGCAGGCATATCCTCCGGAGCCTGCGGCATTTCGCCGTCCGGGAGCGCAGGCATATCCTCCGGAGCCTGCGGCGCCTCGCCGTCCGGGAGCGCAGGCGCGTCCTGGGGACCCTGGCCAGTTGGCATTTGCGGACCGTGTCCCATGCCCAGGCCGCGGCCCATACCGCCGCCCTGTGCCGGCGCGGTCAGCAGCATCTCACCGTCCGCCCACAGGCTGTAGCTCTCCCCGTCGACCAGGTCCGGGCTCGTAGCTGTCAGGAGCGTGAAGTCGTTGGCCGGGGCATATTCCAGCACCGTCTCGCCCTCACTGTCCTTGATCGCATACGTCACGCCGCCGCTCTGCCTTTGGCTGAAGGAGAACACCGCGCAGCACTGGCCGTCGCACGCCAGCGCGTCCAGCATATTCCCTGCGGCCATCACCGTGGCCCCGGTCAGGGACACGGCCTGTTCCGCGTCCAGTCCCGCGTCGCCACTCTGGCCGCACGCGCTGGCGCGCACCGTGCCGCCGGTAAGGGTCAGGTACCCGTTGGAGTCGATGCCGTCCCCCTCGCCGGTGGAGCCGTCCACCGTGATGTCCACCGTACCGCCGGCGATGGTGATGGCGGACACGCCGTCCTCGTTGCAGTTGATGCCGTCGTTGCCCGATGTGATATTCACGTTCCCGCCCTCGATGGCCAGGTGCATCTCCGTATCCAACCCCTCGTTGTCCGCCGTGATGTTCACCAGGCCGGTGCCCTCGCTCTGGCCCGCGATACGCATGGACATTTTGGAGTAAAATGCCCCGTCATATTTGTGCAGCTTTTTGCTGTCAGTGACGGTCTTGCCGTCCTCGCTGAGGGTGACGGACTTGTATATCCTCGCCACATGGGAGCCGTTGACGCTGTTCACGCTGCCGTCGGCGATCTCCACCACCGCCCCGGCCTGACGGGGGTCCGGCGTCGCGCCCTGATCGCCGGTCTGGTCGCACTCATAGACCCGGTAGAAGATCACCGCCGGCGCCACAGTGCAGGTGATATCCGCCCCGTCCAGCACCAGCGTCACCCGCGCGTCCGGATCGTCGGCCGCGTCCTCGCCCAGGTCCACGGCGATCTGCCCCTGCGGCAGCGTCCCCCGCAGCACGTATGTCCCCGGCCTTGTGATATGGACCACGGTGTGCGCCGCCGCTTCCTCGGCGGTGTGCTCGTCGGCGGTTGACCCCTCGCCGTAGGTGAAGTCGTGCCCCGCTTCGTAGTAGACGATATCGTGTGCGGTATACACCGCCTGGTCCGTCTCATTTTCCGGTGCCAGCGCCCCATCCACCAGCACCTCCCGGCCGGTGAAGTCCAGCTCCATGGGCGTCTCTTCCGCGGCGTAAACCGGCATGCCGCTCAGCAGAAACATGGCGCACAGCGCCGCGCACAGAAATTTTTTCATGGGATACCTCCTGATGTTGTTGGGATTCGACGGCAGGCAGTATACGCACAAAATGTGAACGCCCCGCGAGGATTTTGTGAAGAGACTGTAAAAAACCCTCCCATTTTTTGACGTTTACGCTGTCAAACCCGCCTTTTACGAGGGCCCGGCTGACAGCCGGAGCGGCAGACCTTTAATAAGCCTCCCCTGTGTAAGGGGAGGTGCCGAGCGAAGCGAGGCGGAGGGGTTGTAAAAGAGGCTCCCCATCCGGGGAGCCTCTTATCACGGGTTGGGATTATTTGCCGAACAGATGGCCGATCCAGGCAAGGTAATCATCAACGATGTTGCCGCCGGCGACAGCCTCCACGTCGTCGTCGGACAGCTCGCCGGTCTTGCCTCCCTTGAGCTTGTCGAAGATCTCCTGGGCCTTCTCCATGGTGATCTCCTCGCCGTACTCCTTGCAGATGGCGATCACTTCCTCAGGAGATTTTACCCCCCCGCCAACTTCTTCAGCATTTCTTCGTTCATCGTTCTGTCTCCTTTTCGGATTTTTTATTTGAAACGCGCCTCGCGTCGTTTCCGCTTTGTTTGATTTCTTTGTTTGATTTATAGATGCTCCTGCACCAGCGCCAGCGCCGGTGGGAACCAGGCGGCGAAGTCCTCCGGCCGCTGGTCCGTCCATGCCCGCAGCTCGTCCATGGATACCCACCGAAGCCGGGCGATCTCTGACCTGTCGAAGGCCAGCTTATCCGGCTCCGGCGCCTGGGCCGGGCAGTGCAAAAACACGTGGTCCAGCTCGTGCTCGCCTATGTCCCCCTGGCGCATCTCGTAGAGAAAGCTGCCGCATGGGCAAAACCCGGCCCCGGCGTCGGCCGTGATGGGGAGCGCCGTACCCAGACCCAGCTCTTCCCCCAGCCGCCTGTTCAGACAGTCCGCCATGTCCATGCCCGCCCGCGGGTGGGAGCAGCAGGCGTTGGCCCAAAGCCCCCCGGAGTGGTACTTGCCCGCCGCCCTTTGTTGCAGCAGCATCCGGTCAGTCGCCCGGTCGTAGAGGAAGATGGAGAACGCCCGGTGCAGCAGCCCCTTCCGGTGGACATCCATTTTCTCCCCATAGCCCACGATCTCGTCCCGCTCGTTCACCAGGATGATGTCCCGCTCGCCGCTCATAGTAAGCCCTCTTTGTTTTTGTTGCTGTCTCTTTATACGTCTCAGCCCCCCGAGAGGGCCGACCCCCGGCAAAACTATTCTGACAAATAATTATACAACAAAAGGCCGCCGCGTTCAACGCGCCGCCCCTGACGTTTACGCCGTCAAACCTGACTTTTACGAAATGCCCGCATTGAATAGGGCTCCCAAAAGGCAAGCTTGCCTTTTGGAAAAAGGAAGAGGAACCCGGACCGATAAAATAGCCGCCCCTGGGGCGGCATCCTTGTTCCGGGGCCCCCAAAGGACACGCCTGTCCTTTGGGGAAAAGGAAAAAGGACCCGGACCGATGAATGGGGAGCTGTTTAACAGCTCCCCATCATCCTCCGGGTTCCTCCGACGTGGTGACCCGTACGGGACTCGAACCCATGTTACCGCCGTGAAAGGGCGGTGTCTTAACCACTTGACCAACGGGCCAAAAAAATGGTGGAGACTGCGCGACTCGAACGCGCGACCTCATGCGTGTGAAGCATGCGCTCTAACCTGCTGAGCTAAGCCTCCATCTTTGGGGGAGAGGCGGCGCCTCGCTGTTTCGCCGGCGGCCTCTCCCGTTGGTAGCGGCGACTGGATTCGAACCGGTGACACTGCGGGTATGAACCGCATGCTCTAGCCAACTGAGCTACGCCGC
>CANQQB010000020.1 GCA_947625845.1 uncultured Oscillospiraceae bacterium | reverse complement strand
ACGGCAGCTTTATAGGTTTCCGCAGCCGCTTTTCCGTCACCGGCCGCAACAGCCGCGTCAAACTTCTTCAGCTCCGTCTTCAGAGCGGATTTGGCCGCCTTGTTCTTGGCATTGGCCGCCTTCTGCAGAGCGTCCCGCTTGGCCGAGGACTTGATGTTCGGCATAGTTTCGCACCTCCCTGGTAAAGTCTGAACATGAATGTCCGCAGACTGAGATTATAACAAGACTTTTCCGGAATTGCAAGTATTTTTTTCATTTTTTGGACACAATAAGGGCAAAACACCGGCCCGTGAGGCGCAGGAGGGATGAAAATGGTGGGCTGCCGCACCGACCTGGCCGCCGAGGAGCTGCCCCAGAACGGCGGGGAGCTTTCCGGCGTGGTGAGCCGGCAATACCAGCGGGAGGGCTTTCCCGTCACGGACGTGGAGGTGCTGGACGAGGCCGGTTCAAAAGCGTTATGTAAACCAATCGGCCGGTATCTGACCGTGGACCTGGACAGCTTCTTCCGCCGGGAGGAGGACTCGTTTCCCAAGGCCGTTTCGCTCTTGGCGTCCTGCATGGGCCAGCTTCTGCCGCTGGGGCCGGAGGACAGCGTACTGGTGGCGGGGCTGGGCAATCCCGCCATCACGCCCGACGCGGTGGGGCCGGAGACCGCCTCGGTCACCTTGGCTACCCGGCACCTGAAAGCCCAGATGCCGGAGGATTTCTCCATGTTCCGCACGGTGAGCGTGTGCCGCACCGGCGTGCTGGGCACCACGGGTATGGAGAGCGCGGAGCTGATACGTGCCATCGCCGGGGCGGTGACCCCCGCCGCCATCGTGGTGGTGGACGCGCTGGCTGCCCGGTCGTCGGAGAAGCTGTGCCGGACCGTTCAATTGACCGACAGCGGTATCATCCCCGGCTCCGGCGTGGGCAACGACCGTGCGGAGCTGTCCCCGCAAAACCTTGGCGTGCCGGTGCTGGCGGTTGGCGTGCCCACGGTGGTGGACGCCGGGGCCGGCCTCATCGTCACCCCCCGTGACATCGACAAGTACGTCAAGGACGCGGGCAAGCTCATCGCCTACGCGCTGAATATGGACCTGCACCGGGGCCTGACCATATCCGATATCGACATGTTCGTGGGATAGTCGTTTGAAAGCCTGAGGCTTTCAAACGAGAAGGCTGCGGCCCGCGGCGTCTCCTCTCCCCACGCGACAGGCGTGCCGCGTGGGGACCCCAAAGAATTGTTTCACGTGAAACGTTCATCATGCCCCATAGAAATGTTTCACATGAAACATTGTAAACCAACGCAAACTCTGCTATAATTGCGGGGCACAGAAAAGGAGGCGCGCTATGGGCCGGATCGTATGCTTCGCAAATCAGAAAGGCGGCGTGGGCAAGACCACCACCTGCGTGGACCTGTGCGCCGCCGTGAAGGACAAGCGCCGCGCCATCCTGCTCATCGACGCGGACCCCCAGGGCAACGCAACCACCGGCATGGGTGTGGACAAGCGCACATCGCCGAACCTGTACGACGTGCTCATACGCCAGACCCCCGTCCGCAGCGCCATCGTGAAGACCAAATACGGGGACGTGCTGCCGTCGAACCTGGACCTGTCCGGCGCGGCGGTGGAGCTTGTGGACAAGCCGGAACGGGAGCTGGTGCTGAAAAAGGCGCTGACAGGCATCCGCGCGGAGTATGAGTACATATTCATCGACTGCCCCCCTTCCCTGGGTCTGCTCACATTGAACGCGCTGGCCGCCGCCGACACGGTGCTCATACCCATGCAATGCGAATTTTACGCCATGGAGGGTCTGGCGGACCTGATGACCAGCATGCGGCTGATCAAAAACACCGTCAACCCGGACCTGAAGATCGAGGGCATCGTGCTCACCATGTACGACAAGCGCCTGTCCTTCTCCGGGCAGGTGGCGCAGGAGGTAGACAAGTACTTCGGCAAGGCGGTCTACCGCACCGTGATACCAAGGAACGTGCGGATCGCGGAGGCTCCCAGCCACGGCAAGCCGGTGAGCGCCTACAGCCGCCTATCCCGCGGCGCGGACGCCTACGACCGGCTGGCCATCGAGTTTTTCCGCCACGACCACACCGTTGACGTTTGAGGTGAACATATGGCAAAGAAGAAGCAATATGGCCTGGGCACCGGACTTGGCGCCTTATTCCAAGACGCGGAGCCGGCACCGGAGACCTTCGGCGGCGACGAGACCAGCCGGACCATGCTGCCCATCAGCAAGGTAGAGCCCCGGTCCGACCAGCCAAGGACCAAATTCGACGAGACGGCCTTGCAGGAGCTGGCCGATTCCATCGCTACACACGGGCTTTTGCAGCCCATCACCGTGCGGAAGCTGGACAGCGGCTACTACCAGATCATCGCCGGGGAGCGCCGCTGGCGGGCAGCACGGCTGGCGGGACTGACCGAGGTACCCGTGCATGTCATCGAAGCGGACGACAGGAAGGCACAGGAACTGGCGCTGGTGGAAAATCTCCAGCGGGAGGACCTGAATCCTCTGGAGGAAGCGCGAGGCTACCGGACATTGATGGAGGACTACGGCCTTACCCAGGAGGCGGTGAGCCGGAGCGTGGGCAAGAGCCGTCCCGCCGTGGCCAACGCCCTGCGGCTGCTGAATTTGCAGCCGGAGGTGGCCCGGATGCTGGAAAAAGGGGAACTGTCCACGGGGCACGCCAGAGCGCTGCTGCCCATTGAAAACACGGCCTTGCAGCTGGAGGCGGCACGCCAGGTGGCGGAGAAAGGTCTCTCCGTGCGCCAGACGGAGGCGCTGGCGGCCAACCTGCTGCGCGCGCCAAAGGCGAAAAAAGCGGCGCCGGCCGTGGATTACGCCGCCGCCATGAGCGCGGAGCTGGGCCAGGCGCTGGGTCGGAAGGTACATATCGTGGACGGCCGGAAAAAAGGCCGCATCGAGCTGGAATATTACGGCGCCGACGACCGGGAGGCCCTGTTACAGGCGCTTTTTGCACTGAAAAAATAACGAAACGGGAGAACGAAGGAAATGCTGGACATTCGCTTTGTGCGGGAAAACCCCGAGGTGGTAAAAGAGAACATCAAAAAGAAATTCCAGGACCAGAAGCTGCCCCTGGTGGACGAGGTGCTGGAACTGGATAAGGCGCTCCGAGCCGCCAAGACCGAGGCGGACAGCCTGCGGGCCAACCGCAACGCTCTGTCCAAGCAGATCGGCATGCTCATGGGCCAGGCCAAAAAGGACCCGTCCAAGAAGGACGAGGCCGAGGCCGTGAAGGCACAGGTGGCCGCGCAGGCGGCGCGCCTGGCGGAGATGGAAAAGCAGGAGCCGGAACTGGAAAAGGCGCTGACGGAAAAGCTCATGGTCATCCCCAACATCATCGACCCCTCCGTGCCCATCGGTCCGGACGACAGCCACAACGTGGAGCTGGCCCGGTTCGGCGAGCCGGTGACGCCGGACTTTGAGGTGCCCTACCACACCGACATCATGGAGCGCTTCAACGGCATCGACCTGGACGCCGCGCGCCGGGTGGCCGGCAACGGCTTCTATTATTTGAAGGGGGACATCGCCCGGCTGCACTCCGCCGTGCTGGCCTACGCCAGGGACTTCATGATCGACAAGGGCTTCGTCTACCATATCCCACCCTTCATGATCCGCTCGGCCGTGGTCAACGGCGTCATGAGCTTCGCGGAGATGGACGCCATGATGTACAAGATCGAGGGGGAGGACCTGTACCTGATCGGCACCAGCGAGCACTCCATGATCGGCTCGTTCATCGACCAGATCATCGACGAAAAGGAGCTGCCCATCACCTACACCAGCTACTCCCCCTGCTTCCGCAAGGAAAAGGGCGCCCACGGCATCGAGGAGCGGGGCGTGTACCGCATCCACCAGTTTGAAAAGCAGGAGATGATCGTGGTCTGCAAACCGGTGGAGAGCATGGCCTGGTACGAGAAGATGTGGCGCTATTCCGTGGAGCTGTTCCGCTCTCTGGACATTCCCGTGCGGCAGTTGGAGTGCTGCTCCGGGGACCTGGCGGACCTGAAGGTGAAAAGCTGCGACATCGAGGCATGGAGCCCCCGGCAGCAGAAGTATTTCGAGGTCTGCTCCTGCTCCAACCTGGGCGACGCGCAGGCCCGCCGCCTGCGCATCCGGGTCCGTGGCGCGGACGGGAAGCTGTATCTTGCCCACACCCTGAACAACACCGTGGTGGCCCCTCCCCGGATGCTGATCGCCTTTTTGGAGAACCATCTCCAGGCCGACGGCTCCGTCACCATCCCCGCCGCTTTGCAGCCCTACATGGGCGGCAAGACCGTATTAGTGCCCAAGAAGTGAGCGGGGAAAACGGGCGGATGAAGCAACTGATCATCGTGGCCGACATGGAGGGTGCCAGCGGTATATTCCACTCCAACGGCCAGGCCTGCTGGCACGAAGAGATGTACCCCCAGAACCCTCTGTGGCGGTCCTACGGCAGAGCCTGCATCACCAGCGACGTTCTGGCGGTCTGCCGCGCCGCCAGGGACGCCGGCATTGATGACATCCTCATGTATGACATGCACTTCGCCGGCTGCCGGGAATCCAACATTCAACTGGAAAAGCTTCCGGACGGCGTCCGCCTCTTCGATCTGCCTGACCGGTCCATCCTGTGGAGCCGGATCCGGGGGCAGGCAGCCTGGGAGCCCTACGGGCTCGTCACAGTGGGACAGCACGCGAGAAACGGCGAGCCCAACGCCTATTTCCCCCACACGATCCATACCCCGCCCATCGCGGCGTTTTTCGTCAACGGCATCCACATCGCCGAGATCGGCCAGAGCGTGCTGTGCTTCAGCGGCGTGCCCTATATCGCCAACATCGGCTGCGCCGCCAGTCACCGGGAGGCCCTGGAATTATCTTCCAATGTCAGCTGCATCACGGTGAAGGACCGAGCCAGAAACTGGCAGCCAACGCCGGAAGAGACATATCCTATCATCTATGCGGGCGTGCGGGACGCCCTGGCGGACTATGACAGCAAGACTGCCTATCCCCCTGCGGACCGCTATGTCTGCCGCCTGGAACTGACCGAGGACCACGTCTTTGACCCGCCGGACAACTTCCCTTGGAAGGGCACATTCGAGGACCGGGCCGCCGTCTGGGAGGCCCACGACGCCGAGACCGCGCTCAGCCTTTTCTGGCGGGTCCACGACTACATTCAAAGCCGCGACTGACCCGGACAACAAAAAAGCCCCCAAGAGGGGGCTTTTTTGTTTATATCGGTTTTACTCAGCCGCGCACACGCTCAGCACCAACTCCCGGCAATCCTCCGCCGTCCAGACAACCGGGCTGACGTACCGGGGATTGGCCACGGCCGCCGCCATGTCGGCGATCTCCGCCGCCTGGTCGGCCGTGACGCCTTCCAGCGTGTCGGGCAATCCCAGCCGGAACACCGTGCCCCTTATGCGCTCCACAAGCGCCTGTGCCCTGTCCTCCCGGCCGCCGTCCTCCGCCACGTCCGCCAGCACCGCCAACAGCGCCAGGTCCTCCGTGGCATAGCTTCCATATTTTTCCAACACCGCCGGCAATATGGCCCCGCAGGCGGTCCGGAAGTTCATGCCGCACACGGTCTGCACCGCGCGTATCAGGGCCCTTGCGTAGCCGCTGCCCACGGACGAGGCCGCCCATCCGGCCATCCGGGAGGCGGTGAGCAGGTCAGCCCGCTCTTTGACCGTCCCGCCGCTGTTCCAGCAGGGCTCCAGGCAGGAGAAGAGATACTCCGCCGCCTCGCCCATCTGGTTTTTTATCCGGCTGTCCGCATGAGGCGCGGCCAGAAACGCCTCGATGACCCGGCACAGGCAGTCCAGCCCCGCGTCCGCCACGTCGTCTCGGGGGGTGTCCGCCAGCAGCTCCGGGTCCAGCACCGCCACGGCTGGCGTGAGCGCCCCGTCCTCCATCACGAAGATGTTCCGGGCCTTGTCCGCGATCACCGCCACGCCCATGGCCTCCGCGCCGGAGCCCGCCGCCGTGGGGATGGCGACCAGCGCCGGCACCCGCCGCCGGTGGCGGACACGCCGCACGCCCACCATGCCCATGACGGACCGGCCGGGGTCGGCGCACCGGGCCGACGCCGCCTTGGCCGCGTCCAGGACCCGGCCGCCGCCCAGGGCGATGAAGCAGTCGCACCCCTGGCCAAGCCAGGCCCCGGCGATACGCTCCGCGTCCTCCGCCGTGGGCTGCATGGGAAGCTCGTCAAAAAGCGCGTATTCCACGTCGCTGTCGTCCAGCGCGTGCAGCAGCTTATACCGGGGCACCTCTTCCCCCGCGCCCACGACCACCAGGGGCTTTTTCAGCCGCCTGTCCCGCAGGAGCTGGCCCACGGCGAACACCGCCCCCGCTCCCGTCTCCAAATGCTGTTTTCGGACGGGGTGGAGCTTTCGCCCCAGACGCACGAATACCTGCGCTATCCGGCATCTGGCCGCCGTCATCAGGCTCATGGGCGCACCTCCCATCGAATTGGAAGATATTTCAAGATAAAGCATTATAGCATATTCCTGTCAAATTGTACAGTCTTATGGTGACAAACGCGCCATTTCTTGGTATAATACCCGCTGAGGTGACGAAACATGAAACTGAAATGGCTGGGTCACAGTTGTTTTTGCATTGAGGCGGAGGGCTATACCGCCGTATTCGACCCCTATCAGGACGGGAGCGTGCCGGGTCTGGCGCCGCTGCGGGAAATCACGGCGGACGCGGTGTTCTGCTCCCATGAGCACCACGACCACAACGCACGGGACCTGGTGACGCTCACCGGCCGGGACTTCCCCCTGCTTGTGGAGGAATTTCCGGCTTATCACGACGATAAGCACGGCCTTTTGCGGGGCAAAAACACCATCCGCGTGCTCCACGGCGAGGGTCTGCGGGTCGTCCACCTGGGGGACCTGGGCCACATGCCGGACAAAAAGACCCTGGCGGCGCTTCACGGCGCGGACGCGCTGCTGCTGCCCGTTGGCGGGCACTTTACCGTCGACGCCCACCAGGCCAAGGCCGTAGCGGACGCGGTGGGTGCTCGCGTGGTCGTCCCCATGCACTACCGCCTGGGGGCTATGGGCTACGACGTGATAAGCACCCTGGACGCCTTTACCAGTCTTTGCGATAACGTGCGCGTTTATGACAGCGACACCTTGGAACTTGGCGCGGACACACCCGCGCAGACGGCGGTGATGACCTATGGAAAATAAGAGATATTACGGCGTCGACATCGGCGGTACCACCGTGAAGATCGGTCTGGTGGAAAACGGCGCGGTGCTGCAAAAGTGGAGCGTGCCCACGGACACGTCGGACGGCGGGAAAAACATCCTGCCGGACATTATCAAGAGCCTGCCGGGACCCGCGGCCGGCGCTGCGTTGGCGGTGCCCGGCGCTGTGCTGCCGGACGACACGGTCAATAAGTGCGTGAACCTGGGCTGGGGCGTGTGCCGGCCCACGGACGCGTTTACCGCCGCCACCGGCATCCCCTGCCGGGTCCTGAACGACGCAAACGCGGCGGCGCTGGCCGAGCAGCGTCTTGGGGGCGGCAAGGGCTTTGAGAGCATCCTGTTCGTGGCGCTGGGCACCGGCGTGGGCGCGGGCGTGGTGCTGGACGGGGCCGTGCGTGTGGGCGCGCGGGGCTCCGCCGGGGAGATCGGCCACCTGTGCGTCGACCCGGAGGACAAAGAAGCGGCGTGCACCTGCGGGCACTACGGCTGCGTGGAGACCTATGCCAGCGCCACGGGCATCGTGCGTCTGGCGGCTCTGGCGGGTCGGCCGGGGCTTTCCTGCAAGCAGGTGGTGGACGCGGCCGCCGCCGGGGACGAGACGCTCCTGGCCGTGGTGGACCGGGCCTGCGACGTGCTGGGCCGGGGCATCGCCGGGGCATGCGCCATCATCGACCCGGAGGCCGTGGTTTTAGGCGGCGGCGTGGCCCAGGCCGGGGAGTTTTTCCGGCAGAAGGTCCAGGCGGCCTTTGACAAATACGCCTTCCACGCCTGCCTGGGCACGGAAGTACGTCTGGCCACCCTTGGCAGCGATGCCGGCATGCTCGGCGCGGCGCTGTACGCGGAATCGTCGGAGCTCGCATGACTAGGCCGTGATTTGCCGCAAGCGGCAAACCCCGGATAGTCAGCGGCTCCTCCTCTCCCCACGCGACAGGCGTGCCGCGTGGGGACCCCAATAAAGCGGTAACGGCCCCTCGCGTGAGGGGCCGTTTTGCTGTTTAATCTTTCCCTTCTTCCCCCGTCTCTCCATAGTCCCGGATGAACGCCCTGGCTTCTTCCAATATCCTTCTCCTGGACGCCAGGCGCAGCGCCACGGCGGGTTTGCCGCCGGCCTCCACCTTCACCCGGCCCTTCCAGTCCGGCTTGGCATACAGAGCGCTTATCCGGGCAAAGTCGAAATTCGCAAACGTGAAGCGCACGAAGCCCCCCTTCTGGGAGATGTCCGACACGCCCTGTTTGGACGCCTCGCCCCGGAGCAGCGCCACCTGGATGAGGGTATTGACGCTGGGAGGCGGGTCGCCGAACCTGTCGCACAGCTCGTCGGTGATGTCGTCCGCCTCCGCCTCGGTGCGTATCAGGGCCACCCGCCGGTAGATGTCCATCCGCTGAGCGGCGCTCTTGACGTAGTTCTCCGGGATGTTGGCATTGACGGCCAGGTCGGCGGCGCACTCCGCCCGCACGGGCAGGGGCTCGCCCCGTTCCTCCAGCACCGCTTCCTCCAGCAGCTTCAGATACATGTCGTAGCCCACGTCGATCATGTGCCCGGACTGCTCCGCGCCCAGCAAATTCCCCGCGCCGCGTATCTCCAGGTCCCGCATGGCGATGCGAAAGCCCGAGTTGAACTCGGCGAACTCCCGGATGGCCTCCAGCCGCTTTTCCGCGATCTCGGTCAGCACCTTGTCCTTCCGGTAGGTGAGATAGGCGCAGGCCCTTCTGGCGCTGCGGCCCACTCGGCCCCGTATCTGGTGCAGCTGGGCCAGACCCATCTTGTCCGCGTCCTCGATGATCAGGGTGTTCACGTTGGGGATGTCGATGCCCGTCTCGATGATGGTGGTGCACACCAGCACCTGTGTCTGGCCCTGGGTGACCTTTTCCATCACGGCGGACAACTCCTGCTCGTTCATCCTCCCGTGGGCCACGTCCACGGCCACGCCGGGCAGCATTTCCACGATCCTTGCGGCGGTGCGGTCAATGTTGTCTATCCGGTTGTGCAGGTAATATACCTGTCCGCCTCTTGCCACCTCCCGGCGTATGGCGTCGGTGATAACGCCCCAGTCGTGCTCCATGACGTACGTCTGCACCGGGAGCCTATCGTGAGGCGGCTCCTCCAATGTGGACATGTCCCGGATGCCGGACAGGGCCATATTGAGCGTGCGCGGTATAGGCGTTGCCGACAATGTGAGCACGTCCACCTGCTTGGCAAGCTCCTTGATGTGCTCCTTATGCCCCACGCCGAAGCGCTGTTCCTCGTCGACCACAAGCAGCCCCAGGCGCTTGAACTTCACGTCCTTTTGTAAAAGCCTGTGGGTGCCTATCACGATGTCGCAGCTGCCGTCCGCCATCCCCGCCAGCGTGGCCTTCACCTGTGCGGGGGTGCTGAACCGGGACAGCGTCTCGATGCGCACGGGGAAGCCGAAAAACCGGCTGACGGCGGTCTGGTAGTGCTGCTGCGCCAATACGGTCGTGGGCACCAGTATGGCCGCCTGCATGCCGTCCAGCACGCACTTCATCACGGCCCGCAGGGCCACCTCCGTCTTACCGTAGCCCACGTCGCCGCACAAGAGCCTGTCCATGGGGACGGGCTTTTCCATGTCCTTTTTCACCTCCGCCGCGCACCGGAGCTGGTCCTCCGTCTCGGTGTACTCGAAGGCGTCCTCAAATTCCCGCTGCCAGGTGCTGTCCGGCGCGAAGGCGTGGCCGGGACTTTTCTGTCTGGCGGCGTAGAGCTTGATGAGCTCCCCCGCCATCTGCTTCGCGGCGGCCTTGGCCCGGCTCCTGGCACGTGTCCAGTCCGCGCCCCCCAGGCGGGACAGCTTCACGGGGGAATCCTCCCCCGCGCCGATGTACTTGGTCACCATGTCCAGCTGCGTCGCCGGCACATACAGGCTGTCCGTCCCGGCGTAGCAGATCTTCACATAGTCCTTTTCCACCCCGTCCACGGGCATTTTGAAGATGCCCGCGAACCGGCCTATCCCGTAGCTCTCGTGGACCACCAGGTCCCCCACGGACAGGTCCTCGTAGGACCCCAGCCTTGCCCCGGCGGGCAGGGCCCGCTTGCGCCGCGCGGTGCGCAGGCCGCTTTTCGCGATCTGGGTATCCGCCAGCACGGCCAGCTTGATCTGCGGGTATTCCAGTCCCGCCGGCAAGCTCCCCACCGCCACGGCGCACTGACCCGGCTCCGGCAGCTTTTTGAGCGCCAGGTCCGTATAGATATTTTTGACGCCCTTTTCCCGCAGGATATCGACCAATGCCGACGCCCGGCGAGAGTCCCCCGCCAGGACCACGCACCGGTAGCCCTCCCCCAGCCAGTGGCGCACGTCCTCCGCCGCCTGCTGGCCGCTGCCGGCGTAGGAGGGCAGCTGCTTGGCCGCGAGACTCACGGTGGTCCTCGGCTCCAGGGGATACCGGCCCACGGCGAAGGCGTCCGCCATCACCACCGGCCAGTCGGAAAGCCGCTCCGCCGTCAGCTCCCATGTGGCGTAATAATTGGCGATACGCCCCGGCAGGGTGCCGCCCTCCACCAGCAGCCGCACGTCCTCCGCCGCCTGCTTGAGAAAGTCCCTGGCCCGCTGAGCGCACTTGCCCGGCTGGTCCCATACCACCAGCGCGTCCGGCGCCAGATAGTCCAGCGCCGTGGCAAATTCCGGGTATATAAGGGCCATGTACTTGTCCGCGGCGGTAAATTCCGTCCGGTTTTCCAGCGCCTCGATGTCCGCCGCTAAAGTCTTGCGCAGCTTTTCCACGTCGAACTTGACGGCGTTGCGGTTGAGCCTGGCGTGTATGCTCTTGATCTGGTCTATGAGCGCCTGACGGCCCCCCTCGGCCAGAGACGGCAGCGTCTCCGCCGCCGGCAGGACCCGTACGGTCTTGACCGACCCGGTCCGCCGCTGGCTCGAAGGGTCGAAGGTGTCCATCCGGTCGATCTCGTCGCCCCAGAACTCCAGGCGCACCGGGCTGTCCCCCGCGGCGCTCCACAGGTCCATGATGCCGCCCCGGTGGGCAAACTGACCGGGACCCTCTACCTGCTCGGAGCGGCTGTACCCGGCCCGGATGAGCATATCCGTCAGCTCCTCCGGCGCCACGCTCTGGCCTTCTTTTAAGGTGAACGCCGCCCGCTCCAGGGCATTTGGCGGCACGGCGCGGGTCAGCAGCGCCGCCGTGGTCACAACGGCCGCGTCCGCGCCGTTTTGCAGCGCGTCCAATGCCCGCAGCCGCTTTTGTTCGGCCTGTCTGGACACGCTCTCCGAGGCGTAGAACGTGAAATCTCTCCCGGCTACCGTCACCACGTCCCCGTCCAAAAAACCCCGCAGAGCGCTTTGCATGGCCTCAGCGGCGCTGTCGTCGGGCACCACCACGCACAGAGGCCGCCGGCACTTTATCGCCAGCGCGGCGGCCAGGTGTGCCCTGTGCACCGGCCCCAGGCCAGACGCCAGGGCAGGCAAAGCGCCCCCCTCGACGCAGTCGGGGAGGGGGGTCAGGGGTTTATTGTCCAGTATGGAAAGGGTCAACGCTCTCACGGCACATACCTCTTTGGGTATTTTAACGTACCTTTTCGCCGGACGCAAGTGTTTTCCGCCGGCGTTTTCAAAAAAACCCGGTAAAAACCGGTATTTTATAGTTGTATCTTGTGCAGAATGATGTTATAATGGCCGATACATATATTAATATTATTAGAACCAGATAAAGGCGGAAGGGAATATGGATTCCTTACACGATATATGGCGCAGCGTCATGGAAAAGCTGAGCGCCGAGCTGACCCCCACGGCCATCAACGCCTGGTTTTCCGACTGCGAGCCCGTGGCGCTGGAGGACAGGCGCCTGGTGCTGCAAACCAGCTCCAACTTCAAGCGCAACGTGATATTGCAATGGTACGGCCAGACCATCCGGCAGGCGCTCTCTGATCTTTTTTCCTGTGAGTTCGACCTGCTGGTGCTGACGGCGGACGAGACGGAGGAATACCGGGAGGACGCTCCCGTGGACGATACCCTGCCCGAGGCGGCGGCGTACACCTTCGACCGGTTCATCGTGGGCCAGTCCAACAAATTCGCTCACGCCGCGGCCATCGCCGTGGCGGAGACGCCGGGCAAGATCTACAATCCCCTGTTCATCTACGGCAACTCCGGCCTGGGCAAGACCCATCTGCTGCTGGCCATCGGCCACGCCATCCGGGACAAGGACCCGGCCGTGAAGATAGGCTATGTAAAAGGCGACGAGTTCACCAACGACCTGGTGACCTCCCTGCAAAACGGGACCATGGAGGAATTTCGCCGCCGGTACCGGAACGCGGACCTGTTTCTTGTGGACGATATCCAGTTCATCGCCGGCAAGGAGCGGACCCAGGAGGAATTTTTCCACACCTTCAACAAGATATACGAGAGCGGCCACCAGATCGTGATCACCTCCGACCGACCCCCCATGGATATGGTAAAGCTGGAGGACCGGCTGCGCACCCGCTTTGAGGGCGGTTTAATGGCGGACATCCAACCCCCGGACCTGGAGACGCGCATGGCCATCATCCGCAACAAGTCCATGGGTCTGGGCCTGGTGCTGTCGGACGAGATCGTGGCCTACATCGCGGACAACATCACCGCCAACATCCGCCAGATCGAGGGCGTGGTCCACCGGCTCACCGCCTACCGGGACATGCAGAACGACACCATCACCATCGCCAGCGTGAAGCGGGCCATCAAGGACGTGATCCGGGTGGGGGTGTACATACCCACTCCCGAGGCCATCATCGCCGAGACCGGCCGGTACTACGGCATCTCCGAGGAGGACATCCGGGGCCAGCGCCGCTCGAAAAACACCGCCATGGCCCGGCAGGTGGCCATGTACCTGATCCGCAGCCTGACGAACCTCTCCCTTGTGGACATCGGCGAGCAGTTTGAAAACCGCAACCACTCCACGGTGCTGTCCTCCATCCGGAAGGTCGAGGACCTTATAAAGACCGACCCGGACACCGCCGCCTCCATACGGGACATCACCTCGAACCTCAACTCCCGGAACCAATGATCCTCCAACATTTTTTTCCACATGTTTCTATCTTCTCCGTGCAAAACCTTTTCTCCCCCACCCCTGTGGAAACCACACCTTATTTTCAACATTTTTCCCAACACCCCCTTTCCGGGATTTCCAAGGCTTTGACCCCTTTTCCAACACAATTTTTTACTACTACTATTACGACTAAAAATTATGCTTGCTTGCTTCCTTAGAAAAAGCTGGCTTGCTTTCTTAGAGAAAACGAGTTGAATTTGATGGAAGGAGAAACGACATGAAATTTTCCTGTGAAAAATATCTGCTGCAAGCGGCGGTGACGACGGCGGGTCGCTGCGCCGCGGCGAAGAGTCCCATCCCCGCGCTGGAGGGCCTGCTGATCCAGGCGGGCGCCGACGTGCGCGTGACGGGCTACGACCTGAAAAAGGGCATCTACACCGACATCCCGGCGGACGTTTCCGAGCCCGGCTCCATCATCCTGAGCGCCCGTTTTTTGGGCGACATCGTCCGCAGCCTGCCCGGCGGCATCGTGACCATCTCCACGGAAAACGGCCTGAACACCCGCATCGTCTGCGGGGACTCGGACTTCTCCACCGTGGCGTCCGACGCCGGGGACTATCCGGAGCTGCCCTCGGTGGACCGGGAAAACGCCATCGCCGTGCCCCAGAACATTTTGAGCCGCATGATCCGTCAGACGGTCTTCTCCGTCAGCGACAACGAGAGCCGTCCCATCTACACCGGCGAGCTTTTCGAGGTCAAGGGCAATGAGCTTACCGTGGTGGCCGTGGACGGGTACCGTCTGGCCCTGCGGCGGGAGACGGTGGAGGCGGGGGACATGGAGGACTGCTCCTTCGTGGTGCCCGGTTCCACGCTGAACGACCTGGAAAAGCTCTGCGGGGACACGGACGAGAAGGTCCGCATCACCGTGGGCGCCAAGCACATCTCCTTCGTGGTGGGGGACACGGTGCTCGTCTCCCGGCGGCTGGAGGGGGAATTTTTGAACTATGACCGCTCCATCCCCTCGGAGTTTTCCATCACCCTGGAGGCCGACCGGAACGAGCTGGTGGACGCGGTGAGCCGTGTGTCCATCATCATCGACGAGAAGACGAAAAACCCCCTGCGCCTGCGTCTGGAGGACGGCTCTCTCACCATCAACTGCAATACCGGCGTGAGCCAGGCCAAAGACCAGTGCCCGGTGAAAGGCGGCAAGGACGCCTCCCTGGAGATAGGCTTCAATAACCGCTATTTATTGGACGCGCTGAAGGCCGCTCCGGCGGACACATTGAAGCTCTGCTTCAACAACGCCTCTTCCCCCTGCGTGGTGAAGCCCGCCGACGGTTCCGACGGCTTTTCCTACATGATCCTGCCCGTCCGTCTGAGAGCCGGCGCATGAGAGTGGAGCGCATCGCCCTGTCCGGCTGGCGCAACTACGACGAGGAAACGGTGACCTTTTCCCCGGACGTGAACGTGATCTGCGGCGCCAACGCCCAGGGTAAGACCAATCTTCTGGAAGCGGTCTATATGCTCACGGGGGCCCACAGCTTCCGCACCCGGTTCGACAAGGAATTGATCGGCTTTGACTGCGACTGGGCCAGCGTCCTGGCGGATGTGAACTCCGACGGCCGCACCCAGACCGTGAAGCTCTTATTCCAGCGTGGCCAGCGGCGCCAGGTGATGGTGAACGGGGCAAAAAAGCCGTCTAACGCCCTGGCGGGACTGATGACGGCGGTGCTCTTCTCCCCGGACGACCTGTCCCTGATCAAGGACGGCGCGGCTGCCCGCCGCCGTCTTATGGACAACGCCATATGCCAGCTCCGGCCGGGCTACGCGGCGCTGCTGGCGGACTACAACAAGCTATACGAGAACAAGACGCGCATATTGAAGGACTGGCGGGAAAAGCCAAGCCTTCTGACGGCCCTGGACGAATTTTCCGATGGCCTTGCCCGCTGCTCGGCCCGGATGATCCGTTACAGGGCCTCCTTTGCCGAGCGATTAGCCGCCGCGGCCGGCCCCATCCACCGGGACTTCTCCGGCGGCGGGGAAGAGCTGGGCATCGCCTATAGGACCGTCGGCACCGTGACGGACCCCCGCGCCCCGGCGGAGGCCATCTACCGGCAGGTCTGGACCCACCAAACGGCCCACCGCCAGGCGGAGCTGGACGCGGGAGCGTGCCTGACCGGGGTACACAAGGACGATCTGGAAGTGACCGTCAACGGCATGCCGGCCCGCAATTACGCCTCCCAGGGCCAGGCGAGGACCGCCGCGCTGGGCATCAAGCTGGCCGAGCGGGAGATATTCAAGGCCGAGACCGGCCAGTATCCCGTGCTGCTGTTGGACGACGTGCTCTCGGAGCTGGACAGCACACGGCAGGAATTTGTCCTGAACCGCATCGGCGGCGGCCAGACCCTGATCACCTGCTGCGAGGACGAGGACATCAGCCGCCGGACCGGCGGGAAGGTATTCACGGTGCGGGAGGGCCGTATTCGTTGAAAAAGTACGTATACCTGAGCGGCGACGCCGTCCGGGAGGAAGATAAGATCATCGGCATATTCGACCTGGACAATACGTCCTGGTCCCACCTGACCAGGGCATTTCTCACCCAGGCGGAGCAGGAAAGCCGCGTGCAAAGCGCGGCGGAGGACATCCCGCGCTCGTTCGTACTGTGCGCGGACGGAACAGTGATTTTGACCCAGCCCACCCCGGCAACGCTGGCGCGGCGGCTGGAAGAGCAGGAGAGATTTCTATTATGGCAGAACTGAACGAAAAAGTAACGCAGGAATACGACGCCTCCAAGATCCAGGTCCTGGAGGGCCTGGAGGCGGTACGCATGCGCCCCGGCATGTACATCGGCTCCACCTCCGCGTCTGGCCTTCACCATCTCGTCTATGAGATCGTGGACAACGCCATCGACGAGGCTTTGGCCGGGTACTGCGACCACATCGAGGTGACCATCGAGCCGGGGGATATCATCAAGGTCTCCGACAACGGCCGCGGCATCCCCGTGGATATCCAGGAGCAGACGGGCAAGCCCGCTCTTGAGGTGGTGTACACGGTCCTGCACGCCGGCGGCAAGTTCGGCGCCGGCGGGTACAAGGTCTCCGGCGGCCTGCACGGCGTGGGAGCCAGCGTGGTCAACGCCCTCAGCGACTGGCTGGAGGTGGACGTACACAAAAACGGCCAAATCTATCACATGGCCTTCTCCCGCGGGGAAAAGACCGAGGACATGCGTGTCACCGGCAAAACCGACCGCACCGGCACGGTGGTCCGCTTCCACCCGGACCCGGAGATGTTCGACGACACGGTCTACGACTACGAGACGCTGCACGTGCGCATGCGGGAGCAGGCGTTTTTGAACGCCGGCCTTCGCATCAGCACGCGGGACGAGCGGCCCGGCAAAGAGGCCTTCGACGAGATGTACTACGAAGGCGGCATCCGGGAGTTCGTCACCTTCATCAACAAAAACAAGACCCCCATCCACGAAAAGGTCATCTACATGTCCGGCGATAGGTCCGACGCCACCGCCGAGGTGGCCATCCAGTGGAACGACGGCTACAACGAGGCCATGGTCTCCTTCGCCAACAACATCCACACCCCGGAGGGCGGCATGCATGAGACGGGCTTCAAGACGGCCCTGACCCGCGTTGTGAACGCCTACGGCCACAAGGCGAAAATCTTGAAGGACGACGAGACCCTCTCCGGCGACGATGTGCGGGAGGGCCTCACCGCCGTCATCTCCGTGAAGCTCACCAACCCCCAGTTCGAGGGCCAGACCAAGGCCAAGCTTGGCAACTCCGAGATGCGCACCCTGGTGGACAGCGTTGTCAGCGACAAGCTGGAGCAGTTCCTGGAGGAAAACCCCGCCGTGGGCAAGGCGGTGCTGGAAAAGGCCATGACCGCCTCCCGCGCCCGCGAGGCGGCCCGGAAGGCCCGTGAGAGCGTCCGGCGCAAGACCGGCCTGGAATCCGGGCAAATGCCCGACAAGCTGCAGGACTGCAACGAACGGGACCCGTCATTGTGCGAGATATACATCGTGGAGGGCGACTCCGCCGCCGGCTCCGCCATCCAGGGACGGGACAGCCGCTTCCAGGCCATTTTGGCCATGTGGGGCAAGATGCTGAACGTGGAAAAGGCACGCGCCGATAAAATTTACGGCAACGACAAGCTCTACCCGCTGATCGTGGCCCTTGGGGCCGGCATCGGCGAGGAATTCAACATGGATAAGCTCCGCTACCACAAGATCATCATCATGGCCGATGCGGACGTGGACGGCGCCCATATCCGCACGCTGCTGCTGACCTTCTTCTTCCGCTATATGCGGCCGCTCATCGAAAACGGCTACGTCTATTCCGCCGTGCCGCCGCTTTTCAAGCTGACCCGTGGCAAGCAGCAGCGGGTGGCCTACTCCGAGCCGGAGCGGGACGCCATCTCCGCCGAGATGCGTGCCGACAATCCCAACGCCAAGGTGGACATCAACCGGTTCAAAGGCCTGGGCGAGATGGACCCCCACGAGCTGTGGGAGACCACCATGGACCCGGAAAAGCGCACCCTGCGGCGCATCACCCTGGAGGACGCCGTGGCCGCCGACCAGATCTTCACCGTCCTCATGGGGGAGGAAGTGGAGCCCCGGAAGCAATGGATCGAGGAAAACGCCAAATACGCCGTCAATCTGGACTATTAAGGAGGTGACGCAAAATGGCACACAACAGAGACTATAGACCCGAGGACATCGCCTTCCCCGAGCAGCATATCGTGGAGAGCGAGCTGGTCAAGGAGATGCAGCAGAGCTACCGGGAATACGCCATGAGCGTCATCGTGGGCCGCGCCCTGCCCGACGTGCGGGACGGGTTAAAGCCCGTGCACCGGCGCATTTTATACTCCATGTACGAGACAGGGCTCACCAGCGACAAGCCCTTCAAAAAATCCGCCACCTGCGTTGGCGAAGTGCTGGGCCATTACCACCCCCACGGGGACGCCAGCGTCTACGACGCCATGGTCCGCCTGGCCCAGGATTTCTCCCTGCGCTACCCCCTGGTGGACGGCCACGGCAACTTCGGCGACGTGGACGGCAACCCGCCCGCCGCCTACCGCTATACCGAGGCCCGCATGTCCCGTATCTGCAACGAGATGCTCCGGGACATCGACAAGGACACGGTGGACTGGGACCCCAACTTCGACGAGGAACGAAAAGAGCCCCGCGTCCTGCCCAGCCGCTTCCCCAACCTGCTGGTGAACGGCTCCAGCGGCATCGCCGTGGGCATGGCCACCAACATCCCGCCCCATAACCTGGCGGAGGTCATCGACGCGGCCATCTGCGTGCTGGACGATCCCAACGCGGGCCTGGCCGACCTGATGGAGCACGTACAGGGCCCGGACTTTCCCACAAAGGGCATCATCATGGGCCGCTCCGGCATCCGCCAGGCCTATGCCACCGGCCGGGGCAAGATCACCGTCCGTGCCCGGACCGAGTTTGAGGAATACGGCCGGGACCACCGGACCCGTATCGTGGTCACGGAGCTGCCCTACCAGGTCAACAAGAAGCAGCTCATCAAAAATATCTCCGACCAGGTGAAGGACAAGCGCCTGGAGGGCATCTCCGACCTGCGGGACGAGACGGACCGCAACGGCATGCGCGTGGTCATTGAGCTCAAGCGCGACGCCAACCCGCAAGTGGTCCTGAACAAGCTCTTCACCCAGACCCAGCTCCAATCCACCTTCTCCATCATCATGCTTGCCCTGGTGGACGACCAGAAGCAGCCGAAAATTCTCTCCCTGCGCCATATCCTGGACGAGTACATCGCCTACCAGGAGCAGATCATCGTCCGCCGCACCCAATACGACCTCAGGAAGGCCCAGGAGCGTGCCCACCTGCTGGAGGGTCTTCTCATCGCCCAGGACAACATCGACGAGGTCATCCACATCATCCGCACCAGCTACGATAACGCCAAACAGCGGCTCATGGAGCGCTTCAACCTGGACGACGTACAGGCCCAGGCCATCTGCGACATGCGCCTGATCGCCTTACAGGGCCTGAACCGGGAGAAGCTGGAGGCGGAATATAAGGACCTGGAAGAGAAGATCGCCTACTACCAGCGGCTTCTCGCCAGCGAGGACATGCTCCGCGGCGTATTGAAGGACGAGCTGACCGCCATCCGGGATAAGTACGGCGACAAGCGCCGCACGGAGATACAGGACGTGGCCGGGGAGATCGACGCGGAGGACCTGATACCGGAGGAAGAGTGCGTGTACACCATGAGCCACAACGGGTACATCAAGCGTCTGCCCGCCAGCGAGTACCGTGCCCAGAACCGGGGAGGCAAGGGTATCCGCGCCATGTCCACCCGTGAAGAGGACTACGTGGAGACGGTCTTCACCGCCTCCAGCCACGACTATATCCTGTTCTTCACCTCCCGCGGCCGGGTATACAGCCGCAAGGGCTATCTCATCCCCGAGGCCGGCCGGACCAGCCGGGGCGCACCCATCGTGAACTTCGTGCCCCTGGAGCCGGAGGAACGGGTCCAGGCCATGCTGCACATCCGGCAGATGGAGCCGGGCAAGTATATCTTCTTCACCACCGTCCGCGGCACGGTGAAGCGCCTTCTGCTGACGGAACTCAAAAACATCCGCAATGTGGGCATTCGTGCCCTGAACCTGGACGAGGGGGACGAGATCGTCTCCGTGTGCCTGACCGACGGGGACCAGAACATCCTGATCGCCACGGCGGACGGCGCGGCCATATGCTTCAACGAGAACGACGTGCGTCCCATGGGCCGTACGGCCACAGGCGTGCGGGGCGTCAAGCTCCGCGCCGGGGATAAGGTGATAGGCGCGGACGCGGTCCGCACCGGCGACATGGTCCTCTCCGTCACCGCCAACGGCTACGGCAAGCGCACGGCCGCCACGGAGTACCTGCGCGGCGGCGAGACCCAGAGCCGCGGCGGGTACGGCATGAAAAACTACAACGTCACCGACAAGACCGGCCCCGTGGTGGCCATGAAGCTGGTCACCGGCGAAGAGGATCTGCTGCTTGTCAGTGACGACGGCACCATCCTGCGCACCGACGCGGGGGCTATCTCCGTCTACGGCCGCTCCACCCAGGGCGTGCGCCTCATGCGCGTGGCCGACGGCAGCCGCATCATCTCCATCGCCTGCACCGACAAGGCGGAGGGTGAGCCGGACGCATGAAGACCGTGACCGTGTACACCGACGGCGCCTGTTCGGGAAACCCCGGCCCCGGCGGCTGGGCCGCGATCTTGCGCTGCGGCAAGGCGGAGAAGGAGCTGTCCGGCGGCGAGGCTGACACCACCAACAACCGCATGGAGCTGACCGGCGTGATAAAGGCCCTGGAGGCGCTGAAGGAGCCCTGCGCCGTGACGGTGTACACTGACAGCCAGTACATCTCCCGCGCCCTGAACGAGGGCTGGCTCAAAAAGTGGAAGGCGGCGGGGTTCACGAAAAAAGGCGGCCTCAAAAACGCGGAGCTCTGGCGCGCCCTGGACGCGCTGCTGCAAAAGCACGCGGTGACATTCCACTGGGTCAAGGGCCACGCGGACGACGCGTACAACAACCGCTGCGACGCTCTTGCCGTGGCCCAGCGGGACAAGTACGCCGGCCGATGAAAACCCGTCTGCCAAAGCCGCCCCCCGTCCGGCCCTATAAGGGGAAAAGCCTGCTGCTGGCCCTGGACGACTATACCGCCGTGGACATCGAGACCACCGGCCTGAGCCCCAAATACAGCGCCATCATCGAGCTTGGCGCGGTCAAGGTCCGCGCCGGCCGGGTCCGGGACGAGGTAAGCCTACTGGTGAACCCCGGCTTTTCCCTGCCCCCGGCCATCACGGAGCTGACCGGCATCACGGACGACATGCTCTGGACGGCCCCGCCCCTTTCCGACGTGCTGGAGTATTACCTGGACTTTTTGGGCTCCGACGTGCTGCTGGGGCACAACGTACATTTTGACGTGAACTTTCTCTATGACAAGGCCCTGCGGCTGGGTCTGCCGCCGGTGCGCAACGATTTTGTGGATACCATGCGCCTTTCCCGGCGGCTGTATCCCCAGTACGGCCACCACCGGCTGGCGGACCTGTGCGAGCGCTTCGGCGTGGTGCCGGACACTGCCCACCGCGCCCTGGCCGACTGCTATTCCGCCATGGACTGTTACGAACTGATGAAACTGGAAATGTAAAAGGAACAGGCCCCCTCTTGCGAGGGAGCCTGTATATTATTATATTCTCTCCTTCCGTCGCGGCTTTGCCGCGCCACCTCCCTCGTCAGAGGGAGGCGGGGGCTCTGCCCCCGAAATCGGCCCCGGCGGGGCCGGCCCCCTCTGACGAGGGGGCTGTCAGCGCTTTGCGCTGACTGGGGGAGAGACAGTTTACTGACTGTGTTATTTTTTCCGCATCCTTACCACCCCATAAAACACCCTCGCCCCGCACCGCACCAGCCGGAACCGCGCCCTATCCTTCCCATCCAGCGCCTTCCCGTCCAGCCCCCGGCGGTACTGTTCCAGCAGCGCCCGCGCCCGGTCGTACACCGGCCGGTACTGCTCGTATGGCAGGTCCGCGGCGTGGTAGGCCGTCACGTACGCGGCCCGACAGACCTTGTAAGCCCCCGCGGCCAGCACCGCCGGGGGCATTTCCTCCTTCCGGAACATGCCCATCATGTCCTCGGCCGCGTCCAGCAGGTCCAGGTGCCTTGGCTCGAAGGCCCGGTGCTGCAAGCTCTCCGGCCGCTGCCAATAAAAATACACCGCCTCCGGCACATACGCCACGAATTCGCTGGCCATGAACTGCCGCCATATGGCGAAGGAGTCCTCGAAAATGCGCCCCTCGGGAAACGGCCACGCCGCCGCGATCTCCCGCTTCACCAGCCGTCCGCAGGCAAAGCACCCGAACACCCGCTCGTAGCACGCCTCCGCCAGCGCCCTTTCCCGCTCCAGGCACATCCGCTCCATCGTCGGCGCGTATATTTGCCGCACGCCCCCGTCCGCCTGTGGATATTCCCGGCACAGCCGGGACACCGCCATGTCCGCGCTCCAGTGCTCCGCCGCCCCATAGAGGTCGAACAGGTAATTTTCCGACACCCGGTCGTCCGCGTCCACGAACGCGACATACTGTGCCTCGGACCGCTCCACGGCCCGGTTCCTGGCCGCCGACGGCCCGGCGTTATTTTGATGCAGCACCCGCACCCGGCTGTCCTGTGCCGCGTACTTGTCACACAGCGCGCCGGTCCCGTCGGTGGACCCGTCGTCCGCCAGCGTGACCACAAACCGGTCAAAGCTCTGCGCCAGCAAACTCTCCACGCACCGGGGCAAATATTCCTCTCCGTTATAGACCGGCACGATCACGTCGACCAAAGGCGATCTTGCGCTCATGTCCGCTCCCCTCCCAGCGCCCGTAGATACCGGGCAAAGGCGGTATAATTTGTCTCGGCGCTGCAATTGGCCTCCCAGAATGTCCGCGCCCGGCTTCTATACGCCTGGTATTCGTCCTCCGGCATGTCGGCGAAGCGCTCGATAGCCCCCGCCAGCGCCGCCGCCGTCACGTCGGTGGGCAGGAGCAGCCCCGTCTGGCCGTCCACCACGATCTCCCCCGTACCGCCCACGTCGGTGGCGATACAGGGCACGGAAAAGCTCAGCGCCTCCATGATGGACACAGGCACCCCCTCGGACGCGCTCACGTTCACGAACAAATGCGCGGGTCTCTTGGCGTACTCCGCCAGCAGCGCGGCGTTGTCGATGTTCCCCCGCAGCTCCCATTTTACATTCCCCGGCAGCGCGGCGCACTGTTCCCGCAGCGCACCCATCAGCGGTCCGTCCCCGTAGTGGGTCCAGCGTATCTCCCTGTCCCGTATCATCCCCAGCGCCTGGGCTATGAGCGCCACCCGCTTCACGGCCGTGACGGTGGAGCAGCTCACGATATGCAGCGGCCCGTCATGTGATTTGGCCGGGCACACGCCCCGGTCCTGCGTCCCCAGCCGGGACACGGTGAGCTTATGGGCATAGGCCGGATATTTTTCCGCCAGGTACCGCCGTCCGTCCTCGCCAATGAGCGCCACCCGGTCCAGCCGCTCCAGCAGCACGCGCCGCATGGGGATATACCCGTTTTTCCGTGCGTTTTCATAGAGGTCATACCGGTGCCCCCGCGCGATGATACGCGCGCCCGGCAGCAGCCTCTTTTGCAGCAGCAGCGCCACGTAGGGCTGGTAGTCGAACCGGTAGCTGTAGAGCACCACCGGCTCCGTTGACCCGTCCAGTCCCTCTTTTTTCAGGTATTTTTCGATGACCCGCGCCTCGTGATAAGACCTTCCCAGATAGAAAAAGAGCCACGCCGCCCGGCTCAGAGATAGGCGGCGGGCATGAAAAAGCCGTCCCAGCTCGGCGTACAGCTCCCTGTCCCCCAGCGCCCGCAGACAGCCGGGGATGCATGCCGCCAGAGAAAAGGGCACGGGGCAGACGTGAAAGGCCTCCGACGGAAGCTCCCGCACCCGGCCCATATGCTCCCGGCGCACCTGCATGGCGCAGACATATACGTCCTCAAACCCCGCATAATAGGCCGTCTCCGTCTCCAAAAACGGCTCCCACGGACCGTAGGGGAACCCGTTGGCCAGCAATATGAGCTTCATTTTTCTTGGTTTTCGGCCCGGTCCGCCGGGTCGTTCAGCGTCCGGCGCACCTGGTACTGGGGCATGTTGCTGACGGTCATGTATATGCGGCCGATGTACTCCCCGCACAGGCCCAGCAGCGCCATGATGACCCCGCCGATGCCCAGCTGCAAGGCGATGCTGGTGGTGAACCCGGCGGCGATGGCCGGGTTTATGAGCTTGCGGATGACCACCGCCACGGCGGTGATGAACCCCACCCCGGCGCATATGAGCCCCAGCACCGCCGCCAGCCGCAGCGGCACGGTGGAGAAGTTGGTGAACCCCGTCAGCCACAAAGCCATCATCTTGCGCAGCGTATAGTTGGACTGGCCGGCGATACGGTCCCGGTGGGGCATGTCCACGTTGGCGTAGCGGTATATCACGTGGGACAGATACCCGCCCATGGAGGGAAAGGGGCTCTTATACTGCTTTAGCGCCTCAATGGCGGTCTGGCTCAGAGCGCAGAAGCTGGACAGAGCGATACCCTTGGGCTTGGACCCGTTCCACTCCAGCACCCGGCCGTTGAGCCAGCTTGTGAAGCGCTTGAAGAGGTTGTGGTGCTTGTGGGGGAACCGGGCATAGACAAGATCGTACCCCTCGTTCAGCACCTTGTCCGTCAAATCGAATATCCTGTCCGCCGGGTGCTGGCCGTCGTCGTCCATATACACCAGCACGTCCCCGGTCACGTATGGCAGCGCCGCCATCTTGGCGGTGGTCTGGCCGAAGTTCCGGGACAGGTCCACTCCCACGATCTTTTCGTCGGCGGCGCACAGCCCGGCGATCACGGAAAAGGTCTCGTCCGCCGGGTAGTCGTTGACCAGAATGAGCTGGTAGTCGTACCCCTCCCGGGAGAGGATGACCCGCCGCACCTCGTCCGCCACCGGCCCGATGGTCCGCGCGGACTTATAGCAGGGAATGGCAACGGTGATGGTGATCATGTCCCACACCCTCCCTTTACTCGATCTCGATAATGAATTGGCTCTCGATCTCCGCCAGCCGCCGGAAGCAGAAGTCCCGGTCCGGGCCCTGTACGATGACCTGGCCCAGCCTATCCTTGGCGTTGGTGAACTTGTTCACCTTATCGCCGGGCCGGACCAGCAGCGACAGGTCCGCCACGCTCCCGTCCCGCTCCACCCGGTCCACGATGGCCTTCACCACGCCGGCCTTCTCCGACAGCAGCATCCGGGAGGCGTTGGCCACGTGCCCGTCTACGCGCCGTGCGAAGATGGCCTCCGGGTCGTCCCCCACGGCCATGGCGGCGATCATCTCGTAATAGTTCAGCCCGTAGTAGATGCCCACCGTCTCCGGCAGGCATGTGGCCCCCGCCCGGCCGGTCAGCTCTATCACGTATATCTTCCCGTCTTTTTCAATAAGGTCCACGTTCACCGCGCAGTTGTCCAAGCCTATGGCGGCTATGGCCTTTATGACCTCCGCCTCGGCGGCTTCCACCACGGTTTGGGACGCGTCGATGGGCACGTAGTGCCCCACGGGCACCGCCGCCCCGGCCATGTACGTGTCGTCCCCGTGAGGCAGCACGAACAGCACCCGCCCCCGGTACACGAACGCCTGCGCGCCCAGCTCCGTGCCCTCGATGAATTCCTCGATGATGCAATAATCCTGCTTTGTCTCGGCCATGACCCGTTGGAAGTTCTCCCGCGCGGCCCCCTCGTCCCGGCAGATGAACACCCCCCGGCTGCCCTGTAAGTCCACGGCCTTCAATATGAGCGGCAATTGCAGCTGGTCCAGCGCCGCCGTAAGCGACGCCTCGTCCGTCACCCGGCGGAACCTTGCCGTGTTTACCCCGGCCGCCTGAAAGGCGTTTTTCATCCGCCACTTGTCCGCGCAGCAGACAGCCGCCTGTTCGGAAAGGCCGGGAAGGCCCAGCCTCTCGCAGGCGTACCCCAGCGCCCGCACGCCCGTGTCCAGGCAGCAGGTGGCGATGCCGTCGACGTGGAACTTTACCGCCGCGTCCAGTACCGCCTCGGGGCTGGAGATATCCGCGTATATGGCCTCGTCCGCGACGGCGAAGCCGGGGTAATTGCCCGGAATGGAGCACACGGCGGTGATATAGCCCAAGCCCTTCGCCGCGTTTATGAGCTGCACCTGTGGCGCGCTGGCCCCCAGGACCATCAGTTTTTTCATGGGTTCCTCCTGTTACAATGGACCGGTGGTGATCCAATACCCGTGGCGGTTGGAGCTGTCCGTGACCGTGTCCCCGGCGTGCCCGTCGTACGCGGCCCGCCAGACGTTCTCCGCCCGCTCCATGGCCCGCACGTCGTCCTCGGTGAAGATGAACCGTATCTCCGCCCTCCGGGGCGTCCGCTTGACCGTCAGGTCCGGCGCCCGGCCGAAGGCCGTGTCTATCACCGCCGCCATATAGTCCACGCCGGTGGACAGGTACACCAGGTCCGACCCGATGCAGTCCCCGCCCATCCGCGCGCCGATCTCGATGATGCGTATCCGGCCGTCCGGCATAAGCTTGAACTCGGCGTGGCTGGCGCCGTTTTTTTTGTGCAGCGCGGTGAGCGCCGCCTTGATCTGTTCCCGGATGGCCCCTTCCTCCCGGTGGGGGATGTCGGACGGTTCCACATGCCCTGTCTCGATAAAGTGGGGAGAGCCTGTCGTAAATTTCTTTGTAAACGCCAGAATGTGGTGAACGCCCTCAAACGAGACGGCCTCGCAGCTGTACTCCGGACCGGGGATATATTCCTCGATCACGGCCTCATGCCGGAACGACTGTTCCAGCGCCGGCGGCACGGCCCCGGCCAGTTGCCCATAGTTCTCCACCCGGAAGATGCCCCGGCTGCCGGACCGGTCCGTGGGCTTGACGATCAGCGGCCAGTTGAACCCTGCCAGCTCCGTCTCGTCCGGTACATCGTCGACCTTCAAAAACCGGGGGCACGCCACCCCCGCCGCCGCCAGCGCTTTGCGCATCTCGTACTTGTCCGTGGCCACGGTATCCGTGATCTCCGGGTCACATGGCATGCCCAGTTTGCGCTGGATGAAGTTCACCGTGTGCACGGCCAGATCCGACCCGATGGAGCAGCAGGCCGACACGCCGACCTGACGGCACACGGCCCAGATATCCTCTTTTTCCGTGATGCTGATGGGGTGGAACACGTCCGCGCTCCGCTCGCCCACGTCGTTCGCCGCCCAGGCGAACACGTGGGTCTCATAGCCCATATCCTTCGCCTTTTTAATGAGCGGGTCCTGAAAGGCGCTTGCGCCGATGATGGCCAGCTTTTCCATCTCAGCGCCTGTAAAAGTCGAGCACAGTCTCGGCGGCGTGGGCAACCTCGCTGTCGGTGAGACCGTAGTACATGGGCAGGCGCAGCAGCCGTTCGCTGTCCCGCGTGGTGTACTTATCCTCCCCGTGGAACCGGCCGAAGCGCCTTCCCGCGTTGGCCGAGTGCAAGGGCACGTAGTGGAACACGCAGCCCACCCCGTGGCCCTTTAAGTAGGCGATGAGCTCGGTCCGCTCGGCCAGGTCTTTGGCCTTGACGTAGAACATGTGCCCGTTGTGCACGCACCCCTCCGGCACGGCCTGTATCTGGATACGGCCCTGGGCCGCCAGGGGGGCGAGCATCTCATGGTACAGGTCCCAGCAATGCCGCCGGGCGTCGTTGATGGTCTCCGCCATCTCCAGCTGGCCCCACAGATAGGCCGCGTTCAGCTCGCTGGGCAGGTAGCTGGACCCCAGGTCCTCCCAGGTGTATTTGTCCACCTGGCCCCGCAGGAACCTGGCCCGGTTGGTGCCCTTCTCCCGGATGACCTCGGCCCGTGGGTCGTCCTGGCGCAGCAGCAGCGCGCCGCCCTCGCCCATGGAGTAGTTTTTCGACTCGTGGAAGCTGTAGCACCCGTAATCGCCGATGGAGCCCAGGGCCCTGCCCTTGTACGTGGCCATAACGCCCTGGGCCGCGTCCTCGATGACCTTCAGGCTGTGGCGGCGGGCGATGTCCATGATGGTGTCCATCTCGCAGGCCACCCCGGCGTAGTGCATGACGCAGATGGCCCTTGTCTTATCCGTGATGGCGTCCTCGATGAGCGTCTCGTCCATGTTCATGGTGTCCGGCCGCACGTCGATGAACACGGGCACGGCACCGGACAGCACGAAGGCGTTGGCGCTGGAGGAAAAGGTGTAGGAGGGCAAAATGACCTCATCCCCCGGTTGGAGCCTGCACAGCAGCGCGGACATATCCAGCGCGTGGGTGCAGCTGGTGGTCAGAAGGGCCCTGGCAGCGCCGGTATGTTCCTCCAGCCAGGCGTGGCACTTTTTCGTGAAAGCGCCGTCGCCGCTGATCTTGTGGGAGTGGATGGCCTCCAGGACGTACCCGTCCTCCCGGCCGCAATAGGGTGGCACATTGAAGGGGATCATATTCGTTCCTCCAAAAGGGAAAGTGGACGGCCGCGACAGCCACCGACCTATAGGAATGATACCATATTCAGGGGTTTATTTCAATCAGAACCAGACCACGTGCCCCCGTATGAGCAGCAGGACTGTGGGCGCGGCGTACACAAAGCCCGCCACCGCCGCCGCCCCGGCGTAGAAAAGGACCAGCGAGACGGTCCCCAGCCATTTGGGCGGCAGCTCGTCCGGCCTTTTCCGGCCCAGGACCAGCCACCAAACCGCCAGCACCAGCGCGGCCCAGGGCAATATCCTGCCCAGCGGCGACGGGGCGCTGGCCACCGCCCAGGAAAGCTCCACAACGTTTTCCCCGTCCTCCAACGGCACGCTCATCATCGTGCCGATGAACCAGCTCAGCTCAGCAGGCTTTCCGTTGACCGTGGCCTGCCAGCCGTCCGCGCCCAAAATGGGCAGGAACAGCCGCTTGTTGGACCCGTGGGCCGTGAGGGTCAGGCGGTAGCCGGTATCGGTCCGGGTCACCGTCATGTCCCCGTCCCGGTCCGCGTGGTCAGCAAACCCGTCCAGCGCGGCCTTGTCCAGGGCAAACAGGGTGATGTCCTCCGCCGTCAGGTCCATAGCGGAGGTAAAGGATATGTCCACCGGCCCGGCCTGAAAAAGGCCCAGGCACAGGAGATTGCCGTTGAACGGCGCGGGGTAGACGGTGTTGTTCAGGTTGCCGTAGCTGGGCACGGCCACGGCCCTGTCCCCGGCGGTGATGTGCATAGCCATCCCGTCCACGGCCAGGTACACGAAGGCGGGCCCGTCCAGCTCGCCGGTCAGCGTATAGGTCCGCATGCCCTCCCCGGACACGTCCGCCGCCGGCGCCAGGTCCGCCGCCAGGGGCGTCTCAGAGCCGGTGAAGGCCCCGTACAGGGCGTTGAGCCGGTCGGGGATATTGTCCAGGTCAAAGTACCCGTCCAGCGCGTCGGCCTCATACATCAGCCCCAGCACGCCGGGGTAGCGGCACGCGCCTATCTGCACCCCGTCCACCGTATCCCCGGCCTCGTAGAGGTCCCCGTCCAGCGCCGTGGCGGCCAGGACCTGCCGCACGTTCAGCAGCATGTCGGAGAACACCGTGCCGCCGGCGTCCAGGATACGGAAATAGTTGGTGGTATACCCCAGGTCCTCAAACGCGGCCAGGGTCCCGGCGGAGTTGTTGGAGTTGACGGAGCTGAGCGCGTCCACGCCGGCGATGGCGGGATACCCGGCGTTCAGGCAGTTGTCCACGTTCTTGACCCGCTCCAGCAGCCCCTGGGGATGGTCGGCGAAGTAGTCGTGGAGCTGTTCCGCCGTGTCGATATAGGCCGGGTCGTACTCATGGGTATAGGTGTGGTCGTCGTCCGGGGCCATATTGCCCCAGGTATTGGCCCCGATCTGCACCAGCACCACCGCCGCCACGGCCCAGGCGGACCACTTTTGCGGCAGAGCCCGCAGCAGCAGGTACAGGACCGTGAACAGGACCCCGGCGAGAACGTACAGAGCGAACCACTTGAAATACCCCGCCGGACCCAAAACGTTCAGGAAGCACGCCCCATAAGCGCGCAATGTGCGCACTATGGGCGCTTCGATAACCGGCAGAACGGCCGCAATGCCGCATATACCAACGGCTAGCGGCCATTTGCCCAAGCGCCCGAAAGTGGGCGCTTTTTGGGCGCTTGCGTCCTCCAGACAAAGGCCGCCAACGGCCAGCAGCGTGGCCGGGAGCATGTACCCGTAGCGCATGGGGAAGAAGTTGTATTGCCCGAAATGCCAGGCGGTGTCGATGTTGGTGAAGACCATGGGCAGGGCGAGAAGGCCCAGCAGGTATCCGAAAAACCGGACAGCCCGCCCGCGCTCCCCCGTGGGCGCTGTCCGCTGCCGCCGCAGCGTCGGCAGGACCAGCGCCGCTGTCAGGCTCATGCCCAGCAGCATCAAAAACGTGTGCCGGGTGTTGGTCAGGTCCCAGGTGGTCATGCCGGTCAGGATGCCGCTGTCCAGATTCTCCTGGAACCTTGCGCCCCCGGCCAGCACCGCGGAGGTGCGCAGCCATTGCCGGGAGCACAGCCCCGCCGCCAGCGCGGTGGACACCCCCAGCCGCAGCACCCGCCCGCCCCGGTCTGCCTTTGGCAGCACCAGCAGCACATACCCCAGGGCAAACAGCACCACATAGATGGTGACCATGAAGGTGTGGTATATGCTGGTGTAGAGAAACCAGGCGTAGCAGGCAAGATACAGGCCGCATTTGCCCTCCCGCAGCAGCCTTTCCAGCCCCAGCAGCAGCAGCGGGAACACCGTCACTGCGGCCAGCCACGTGGCGTTGGAGTAGTATTGGAGCACGAACCCGGAGAAGGTGTAGAGCAGGGCAAAGACCGTTCTGTACACCCCGGATACGCGGGGAAACCGCCAGCACAGCGCCACGGCGGCGGCCAGCGCGATCAGCAGCATTTTTACGCCGATGTAGAGGCTCATGGCCTCCAGCACGTGGTCCCGCGCGCAGAAGAAAAACGGCCAGTTGTAGGGGTATAAAAGCTGCTTCCACACCCCGCCGGACAGGTCCCCGTGCAGGCTGTCCCACAGGCTGTAGTAACCGGGCACATAGAACTGGGCCGCGTCCATGTAGGCCGCGTTGTCCGCGCCGAAGGGCCATATGCCCCGCAGAGCGTAGACCACCGCCAGCACCAGCGCCGTCAGCCCCATGGAGGCAAGACACACCCCCAGCGCGGACAGTATGCGTTTTTTCCGTTCAACAGGCGAAGTTATCATAACCGATCGCGTTTCCCCCGGTCATACCAGTCATACTGATTATTACTGTATATCTAAAGTATTATAGCATAATCAGCCGGAATAGCAAGCAAGCCCCTGTCGACGGCGGGCCGCTTGCGCGGTCGTTCCGCTTATGCTATCATAGGGAAGCGAACACATGTAAAGCGGAGGAGCGGGACATGGAACGGAACGAAACGGGCCGTATCGGCTACATAGACGCGCTGAAGGGCTTTGCCATCCTGTGCGTGGTGATGGGACACACGGCGCTGTCCTTTGACCTTTCAGGCATGTTTCCGGACGCGTACGGTTTTTTGAATACGGTCCACGACGTTATATACGCCTTTCATATGCCGCTATTTATGATGGTCAGCGGCTATATGTACGCCAGAGCCTATGTACCCCGCGGGGGGGTATTCGCAAAGAACGTATCCGGCGGCGAGCGGCCGATCTGGGAGCCGTGTATGTGCTGTTCAGCGTGCTGTTTTTGACATCGAAGCTGGTCGTCAACAGATTTTTGCCGGGGCTTCTCCAGGAGCCGGCCAGGCTGTATGACCTGCTGATGCTGTGGGCGATGCCCTATGACGAATATTGGTACATATACGCCCTGGTTCTGATCTACCTGCTCTTTTCCCGGAAAACGCTCCATCAGGCGAACGGGTACGCGGTGCTGGCGGTGCTGGCGGTGCTGGCGGCGCTGGCGGTGGCCGCCCGGCTTTTCACGTTCCCGTATTTTGAGGTGAACAACGTTCTGTACTACTCATTCTTTTTCTATGTGGGCTGTCTGTACGACCGGGTCGGGGGAAGGCTCATCGGCAACAGGGCCCTGACCGCCGCGGCGCTCTGTCAGGCGGTTGCGCTGGCCGCGCTTTTCTGGAACAGGGAACCGTCGGTGGACAGGGGGCTTCATTCCATACCGGGCGTGAATGTGGCCGTGGCGCTGGGGGTATCTCTGGCCGTGTGGTATGCGTTTGAACACGCCGCGTGCCTGGGCGGGAACCGGGTCCTCCGGTTTCTGGGCCGGCACACGCTGGAGATCTATCTGCTGGCGCCGTTTTTGATGACAGTGCTGGGGAAGGCGATCGTGCTGCTGGGCATAGACAGCGTATATATCGCCTGGGCGTGCGTGGTGGTCCTGTGCGTGGCCATACCGCTGCTGGCGGCGTTTATCTGCCAAAAGCTCCATATCTACGACCTGTTCTTCCGGCCGGTCACGTTCCTGCGGGAGATAAAGCGCGGGCGCGTGGGAGCGGGTTGACTTGGCGGCGCGGGAGTTTGTATAATAACGCCATTAGCGCTATTATACAAAAAGATACCAGTCGCGCTCCCGGCGAATGCCGGAACCGCGCGACATGGTATAATAACAACGTTGCTGCGAAAGGAGATATGGAACATGGACGAGTTTGACGACATCGATCTGCTGGACTGCCCCAACTGCGGCGGCGTGGGCTGCCTGGAGGAAGAGGGCGGCTGGTGCGTGTATGTCCAGTGCCTGGACTGCGGCGCGCATACGGCGGAGATATCCTATAAGACGGACGCCGAGCGGCATGAGGCCGCTAAAAAGGCCGCGGCTACGTGGAACTACCGGAAGGTCATCAAGCCGCAACCGGGCGAATAACGTCGAAACGCTCCTGAAGACGATGGGGACCGGCAAGCCGGTCCCCATTCGTCGGTCAGGGGCGCTTCTCCTTTTTCCCAACGGGCAGGCGTGCCCGTTGGGAGCCCTGGCGTCAGAACGGCTCCGGAGATGCCAGGACCTCGCAACGGAGGGGTTCCGTAAGACAGTGTGACACCGAAAAATTGAATAATGGCAACTGCCTTACGGAATTGGAATCGACAGAGCAGACAACGGATAGCGCATTTTAGCACCATCCGCTGTCTGCTTTGAATTGCTTAAAACTTTTGAAGTATGTCACGCAATGAACCACGGTTTTTGAAGAGTGCTGTATAGTATCATTACCCCCCTGACTTTGACGATCTGAACCTGTTGCGCTGCAAGAGGATTTAATATATCTCTCCCCCAGTCAGCGCTTTGCGCTGACTGGGGGAGAGACACCTTGACATCTCCAAAAAAGCTGATATAATAAGCAACATAGGTTACGCAACCTGTGTTGCTTTATTTTTTAGGAGGACCGCATTATGCCGCCGAAATGCAAATTCACACGGGAAGAGATCATAAACGCCGCGCTGGACCTGACGCGCAGCGCCGGCCTCGACGGGCTCACCGCGCGGGCGCTGGGGTCGGCGCTGGGCTCGT
>CANQQB010000019.1 GCA_947625845.1 uncultured Oscillospiraceae bacterium | reverse complement strand
GCTTGGGGCAATATCACATACCGAAACGCCTGCATCCGGGTCATGCCCAGGCTCTCGGCGCTCTCCGACTGGATGGGAGCGATGCTCTCCAGGCCGCTGCGGATGGTCTCGGCCATGTACGCCCCGCCCAGCAGCCCCAGCCCCAGCACGCCGCAGACCGCGGGACGCATGCGGATGCCCAGCTTGGGCAGGGCAAAGTACAGGAAAAATAGCTGCACCAGCAGAGGCGTGTTGCGGAAAAGCTCGATGTACGCCGCCGTGACCTGTCGCAGCACCGGCACACGCAGATGCAGGACCACCGCGCCGAGAGCGCCAAGCAAAAGCGCCAGCAGGACGCCCTGCCAGCCGATCCGTACGGTCAGCCCCAGCGCGTCCCCAAACAGCGGCAGATATTCCCCCATCGCCTCGAAGTCCATGCTCAAACGCCTCCCCGGAACAAGGCGGGCAGAGACGTGCAAGCGCCCCCGCCCGCCTTATCTTCTTTCCATGCTATGCTCACGCGCCGGCGGGTGTTTCGGCCGTCACGCCGCCCTCCACCACCAGGGTGTCCTCATAGTCCGCGCCGTACACGTCCAGCAGCGTGGCCTCGTAGTCCGCGTGGAAGAACTCCTCCTCGCCCAGAGCCTCGATCTCGTCGTTCAGCCAGTCCAGCAGGGTGGTATTGCCCTTGGTCACGGCGGGAGCGATGGTGTCCGCGCTGCCCAGGGAGGGGATGCCCACCACAAAGCCGGGGTTTTCGATGGCGAAGGCGATGACCTCCGTGTTGTCGTTGGCCCAGGCCGCGCCGTTGCCGTTCTCCAGAGCGGTCTTGGCCTCGGCGTAGGCGTCGTATTTTTGCAGCTTGATGTCGGGATAGTTCTCCGCCAGATAGGTCTCGGCGGTGGTGCCGGATATGACGATCACCTCATCGTCCGCGCCGATATCGTCCAGGCTCTCGATGACCGCGTCCTCCGGGGAGACCACGCCCAGCGCCACGTTCATGTAGGGCAGGGCAAAGTCCACTTCCTCCGCCCGCTCGTCGGTGACGGTGAAGTTGGCCAGGATGATGTCCGCCTTGCCGGTCTGCAAGTATTCGATACGGCTGGCGGCCTCGGTGGAGACGAAGTTGACCTCCACGCCCAGGTCCTGGCCGATACGCTCGGCGAAGTACACGTCGTAGCCCTGATAGTCGCCGTTTTCGTCCACATAGCCGAAGGGGCTCTTGTCGGAGAACACGCCGATGTTGATGACGCCGCTCTCCTTGATCTCATCCAGGGTCCGGAAACCGCCCTCGGCGTCGTCGGCAAAGGCCTGGACGCCGAACAGGGATACGGACAGCACCGCTGCCAGAAGCAGGGCAAGAATCTTGTTGGTCTTTTTCATTTTATCGTACCTTCCTTTCCCGCGGCGTTCCGCCGCGCGGTCACTATAATTATATTTGACAAGATAGCAGAATGAACGTGCTTGCTCACCGTACGGCGGCAAATCCCTTTTCCAGGTCCGCGATGATATCGTCGATGTGCTCGGTGCCGATGGACAGGCGGATGGTGTTGGGCTTGATGCCCTGATCCAGCAGCTCCGCCTCGGTGAGCTGGGAGTGGGTGGTGGTGGCCGGGTGGATGACCAGGCTCTTCACGTCCGCCACATTGGCCAGCAGGGAGAAGATCTCCAGATTGTCGATGAACTTATGCGCCTCGGCCACGCCGCCCTTGATCTCAAAGGTGAAGATGGACGCGCCGCCGTTGGGGAAATATTTCTCATAGAGCGCGTGCTGGGGATGGTCGGGCAGCGAGGGATGGTTCACGTGCTCCACCTGGGGATGGTTGGCCAGGTACTCCACCACCTTTTTCGTGTTCTCCCCGTGGCGGTCCAGCCGCAGGGACAGGGTCTCCACGCCCTGGAGCAGCAGGAACGCCGCGAAGGGGGAGATGGTGGCGCCGGTGTCCCGCAATATCACGGCCCGGACGTAGGTGACGAAGGCGGCGGGACCGGCGGCCTCGGTGAAGCGCACGCCATGATAGCTGGGGTTCGGCTCGCTGATAGCGGGGTACCGGCCGCTGGCCGCCCAGTCAAAGGTGCCACCGTCCACGATGATGCCTCCCAGGGTGGTGCCGTGGCCGCCGATGAACTTGGTGGCCGAGTGGACCACGATGTCCGCGCCGTGCTCGATGGGTCGGATGAGATAGGGCGTGCCGAAGGTGTTGTCGATCACCAGGGGCAGGCCGTGCTTATGGGCAATGGCCGCGATGGCGTCGATATCGGGGATGTCGGAGTTGGGGTTGCCCAGCGTCTCGATGTAAACCGCCTTGGTGTTGGGCTGGATGGCTCCCTCCACCTGGGCCAGATCGTGGGCGTCCACGAAGGTGGTGGTGATGCCGTACTGGGGCAGGGTGTGGGCCAGCAGGTTATAGCTTCCGCCGTAGATGGTCTTCTGGGCCACGATATGCTCCCCCTGGGTGGCCAGGGCCTGGATGGTATAACAGCCGCTGCGCGCTGTTATACCCACAAATACCGGTCGTGCTCCCGGCAGATGCCGGAACCGCACGACATGGTATAAGTGATAGCCGCCGCGCCAGAGGCCAGGGCCAGAGCGCCCACGCCGCCCTCCAGGGCCGCGATGCGCTTTTCCAGCACGTCCTGGGTGGAGTTGGTCAGCCGGCCGTAGATGTTGCCCGCGTCCGCCAGACCAAACCGTGCGGCGGCATGGGCGGAGTTGTGGAACACATAGCTGGTGGTGGCGTAGATGGGCACGGCCCGTGCGTCGGTGGCGGGATCGGCCTGCTCCTGCCCCACATGGAGCTGAAGCGTTTCAAACTTATAATTGCTCATAATGCAACCTCTTTCGATCCAAAATTTTCAGCAAAAAATCCGGGGCTCTTTCAAAAGCTCCCGGACTGAAAAGCGGTCATGGGTATGCCTCAGCACATACAACGGCACCCGACGGACGCAGCAGGACGCCCGGCCGCTCTCTCAGCCCGGGAGTTCAGCATTCGTCCACATCGAAAGTTGCTTCGCAAAAGAGCAAGGAACAGGTCCTTCATCCGGTACGCCTCCTTTCCGATCCGAATAAACCAAGTAAATCCATCGGTTTGATGGGATTATAGCATCGGCGCCCTGTCATGTCAAGCCGATTTTTGCATTTCGTCGAATTTGACATTAACCAAGTAGGTTGGTTATTGACAATGCGACAACCTGACAATATACTGGGGGACATCTTACAAAAACAAAAGGGGCGTATCGACATGAAAGGCGGAAAATCCAAGCTTATCACGCTGTTCATCTTTCTCGGGTTGGTTTCCGGCATACTCTTTGGGCTGCTCATGCCCGGCCGCTGCGAGTTTTTGCTCCCGGCGGTGGAGCTTGTGAGCGGCCTTTATATGAACGCGCTGCGCATGATGATCTATCCGCTGGTATTCTGCTCGCTTGTGGTGGGCATCCACAGCATCGGCAGCGTCTCGGCCACCGGCCGCATCGGGGCCCAGTCTGTGCTGTATTTTGTCGCTACCACGCTGTTTGCCAGTCTCCTGGGGCTGTTCCTGCCGAAGGTGCTGGGCTTGGGCAGCGGCGTCGCCATTGAGATGATGGACGCCGCCGTGGAGGCCACCCCCTTCACGAGCCTGCTGGACACGGTCAAAAACCTGATCCCCTCCAATCCCGTCGCTTCCTTTGCCAAGCCCAGCATTCTGCTCTGTTTTGGCTGCTTACCGCCTTCCATATAGAAACACCGTTCATGGCCAGCGCTATGAACGGTGTTTTGTCTACAGGCTGAGGCGAAAACTAACGTTTTCGCCGCCAAACGACCAGTTTGGCGGCAAATGATCCGAGGATCATTTGCGCGATGTTCATTGCAATGAGTGTCTGGCAAAACAGCGCAGCTGTTTTGCTGAGCCGCAAAGCGGCTCGGCGCAACGCCTACGGCGTTTCGCCATCAGACAATCATTATCAACATGGACGCAGTGTCCATCGTCATGTCCTTCATGATCGTGTTTTTTGCCAACGCCTGCGGCGTAGAGGTCAGCTTCGGCATGTTGGCGGTGGTGCTTTTGAGCAACACGCTTTTGAGCATCGGCACGCCCGGCGTGCCCGGCGGCGCCATCGCATCCTTTGCCGCTCTTGCCTCCATCGCGGGACTTCCCACCGGCATCATGGGGGTGTATATCAGCGTCAACACCCTGTGCGACATGGGCGCCACCTGCTGCAACGTGCTGGGCGATCTGGCCTGCTCCGTGGCGATGGAGCGCACGGCCCATCCCGCCGCCCGGAGAGCGAAGTGAACCTTTCATCGGCGCGCCTTTGATTTCCTATCATCCACGTTGTATAATAGGGTAACGGGAAATTGGGAATGGAGGCGTTTTCGATGCTGATCTCAACACGGGGCCGGTACGCGCTGCGGGTGATGATCGACCTGGCCGAGAACCAGGGCGACGGCTATATCCCGCTGAAGGAGGTGGCCCGCCGTCAGGAGATATCGGAGAAATACGTGGAGGGCATTTTGAAGATCCTGGTGAAAAATGGCATGCTGGACGGGCTGCGGGGCAAAGGCGGCGGCTATCGTCTGGCGAAGGCACCGGCGGCATACAAGGTGAGCGACATCCTCTGGCTGACGGAGGAGGAGCTGGCGCCTGTGGCATGCCTGGCCAGGGGAGCAAAGCCGTGCGGCCGCGCACCCCAGTGCCGCACGCTCCCCCTGTGGCAGGGACTGAACAAGGTCATCATGGACTATCTGGACCATACCACCCTGGCCGACCTGATAGTGTCCGACGCGGACCACCCGGACTGACGATATGGACGAACACGGCATAAGACCGGACATCGGCCAGGCGCTGCGCTATCTGGGTGTGCGCGAGGACCCGGAGGGGACTATGGCCCGCGCCGTGGAGGCGGAGGCGGCGAGGCTCGTCCGCGCCGTCCGGCCCCGGTACGTCTACCGGCTCTTCCCCATAGAGCGTGGCCGGTCGGGCGTCATATTGCGGGGCAGCGGCGTCACCCTGCCAGGCCGCCTGGCGAGCCGTATGCTGGCCCAATGTGACCAGGCGGCGCTGCTGGCCTGCACCCTGGGAGCCGGGTTCGAGACCATGCTGCGCGCGGTCCAGGTCCGGGATATGGCCCGAGCGGTGATATTGGACGCCTGCGGCAGCGCCCTGGTGGAGGCGGGCTGCGACGGGTTGGAGCGGGCTCTCGCCAGCCGGTATCCCGGCCGCTATCTCACCGACCGCTTCAGTCCCGGCTACGGGGACCTGCCGTTAGGGGTACAAGACGCCATCTGCACGGCCCTGGACGCCTCACGGCGGCTGGGGATCCAGGTCACGCCGAGCCTTTTGATGAACCCGTCCAAATCCGTCACCGCCGTGATAGGCCTGGCATGGGAACCCCAGCCGGCCCGCGTGCGGGGCTGTGAGCACTGTTCCCTGGCCGGGACGTGCACCATCCGGGAAGGAGGAAAAAGCTGTGCTGACTGAACGCTGGAAAAACCACATCGTCCTGCTGGACGGGGCCATGGGCACCGTCTTGCAGCAAAAGGGCCTGCCCCCCGGCGGCAAACCGGAGCTGCTGGCCCTGACCGACCCGGCGCTGCTGCTGTCCGTCCACCGGGAATATGTGACCGCCGGCAGCCAGATCCTCTACGCCAACACCTTCGGCGCCAGCGCGCCCAAGCTGGCCCGCACCGGCCACACGGTGGAAGAAGTCATCCCGGCGGCGGTGGCCGTGGCCAAAAAAGCGGCCGGGTCCAACGCGGCCGTGGCGCTGGACATCGGCCCGCTGGGAGAGCTTTTGGAGCCCATGGGCACACTGACCTTTGAAAAGGCGTATGATTATTTCCGCCAGATCGCCGTAGCGGGAGCCGCAGCCGGAGCGGACCTGGCGGTGATCGAGACCATGACCGACCTGTACGAGGCCAAGGCGGCGCTGCTGGCGGTGAAGGAGAACACGCCTCTTCCCGTGTTCGTCACCATGTCCTTTGAGGAAAGCGGCCGGACCTTCACCGGCTGCACAGCGGCCTCCATGGCCCGGACGCTGGAGGGTCTGGGAGCGGACGCCATCGGCCTGAACTGCTCGTTAGGCCCCGACCTTCTGGCGCCGCTTCTAAAGGAGCTGTGCGCGAACACCCGTCTGCCCGTGATTGCCAAGCCCAACGCGGGTCTGCCCGACCCGGCCACAGGCCTTTACCACATGGGTCCGGAGGCCTTCGCGGCGGCGCTGGCCCCCGCGCTGGACGCGGGGGTGACCATCTTCGGCGGCTGCTGCGGCACCTCCCCGGCGTATATCGCGGCGCTGGGCAAGGTCCTGGCGGGCAAGCGGCCCGCTGCCCGGCATTACGACGCGGTGAGTTTCCTATGCACCCCCACGACCCCCTGCCGTCTGGACGGGGTGCGCGTCATCGGCGAGCGCATCAACCCCACCGGGAAAAAGCGGTTCCAACAGGCCCTTTTGGCCCGCGACCTGGACTATATCCTGGACGTGGCGGTGCAGCAGGAGGACGCGGGTGCGGACATTCTGGACGTGAACGTGGGCTATCCCGGCGTGGACGAGGCCGCGCTGCTGCCCCAGGTGGTGAAAAAGCTGCAAAGCGCCGTGGGTCTGCCCCTGCAATTGGATTCCTCCGACCCTGCCGCGCTGGAGGCCGGTCTGCGGGTCTATAACGGCAAGGCGGCGGTCAACTCCGTGAGCGGCGACCCTGCGGTGCTGGCGCGCATATTGCCCATCGTGAAGAAATACGGCGCCGCCGTGGTGGGGCTCACCCTGGACCAAGGCGGCGTCCCCCGGACGGCCCAGGAGCGCGTGACTATCGCCCGCCGCATTTTGGGCGCGGCGCTCTCCTACGGCATACCCAGGGAGGACGTATGGATCGACTGCCTGACGCTGACAGTCTCCGCCCAGCAGGAACAAGCCGTCGAGACGCTCCGGGCCGTACGGACGGTGCGGGAAGAGCTGGGCTTGCAGACGGTGCTGGGGGTGTCCAACATCTCCTTCGGCCTGCCCGACCGGCCATTGATCAACCGGACCTTCCTGGTCCAGGCGCTTGGCGCGGGACTGACCCTGCCCATCATGGACCCCACCCGGCGGGAGATGATGGACGCGGTGGCGGCGTTCCGGGTGCTGTCCGGGGAGGACCGGGACAGCCGGGCCTATATCGCCCGGTTCGCGGACGCCCCCGCGCAGGCTGCCGCGCCTGTTGCGGCCGACTCCCTCACCCTGGCCGACGCCATCGTCCGGGGGCTGAAGACCGACGCGGCGAGACTTGCCGCGGCGGCCCTGGACGATGGGGAAACGCCTCTTGCCCTGGTGGAAGAGCGGCTCATCCCGGCGCTGGACAGGATCGGCGAGGACTACGAGAGCGGAAAAGCCTTCCTGCCCCAGCTTTTGAGCGCCGCCGGCGCGGCCCAGGGGGTATTCGAGGTCATCAAGACCGCCATTGCCCGGACAGGCGGCCAGAGCGTGAAGCGCGGCAGGCTGGTGCTGGCCACTGTCCAGGGGGACATCCACGACATCGGCAAGAACATCGTCAAGACCGTGCTGGAAAACTACGGCTACGAGACCATCGACCTGGGCCGGGACGTGCCGCCGCAGATCGTCGCCGACACGGTGCAAAAAGAGCACATCCGCCTGGTGGGCCTCTCCGCCCTCATGACCACCACCCTGCCGGCCATGGAGCGGACCATCCGCCTGCTCCACACCCTGCCGGAGCCGCCTGTGGTCATGGTAGGCGGCGCGGTGGTCACGCCGGAATACGCCCGCCAAATGGGCGCGGACTATTACGCCAAGGACGCCCGACAGTCCGTGGACATAGCGCGAAAAGTCTTCCCACAAAAAAACGCGTGACGGGTTTCCGTCACGCGTTTTTTGCGCTTTTTTCTCATTCGTGTTTTGCAAACAGACCGCTGCGCCGCAGTATCTCGTCCACGGCGGCGGACTGGTTCAGCGCGTAGATGTGCAGGTCGTTCACGCCCAGGGCGATGTACTCGTTCAGTTGCTCCACCGTGTAGTCGATCCCCGCGTCCCGGAAGCCCTCCGGGTCGTCGTAGTATTTGGAGATATGCCGCGCCAGCTTCCGTGGGATGGCGCAGCCGTTCATGGAAAGGCAGTGGCGGATGCACTTGTCCCGGTCCAGCACCGGCATGACCCCCACCGCCACCGGCAGGGTCACGCCCGCGGCCCGTATCTCCTCCATCCACCGGGCAAAGCGGTCCATGTCGTAGGTCAACTGGGTCACGATGAAGTCCGCTCCCGCGTCCTGCTTGCGCTTTAAAAACGCGGTGTCGGCGGCCAGGTCCGGGGACAGAATGTGCCCCTCCGGGATGCCGGAGCAGCCGATGGCGACCCTGTCGCCGAATTTTTCCCGCATATGCCGGATGAGGCCGTCCGCGTGGTCAAAGTCGCCGTTTGTGGCGTTCTCGCCGGGCAGGAAGTCCCCCCGCAGGGCCAGAAAGTGGTCCACGCCGGCGGCGAGGTATTCCCCGATGTCGGCGTCGATATCGGCCCTGGTGTGGTGGATGCAGGTGTAATGGCTGACGGGTATGGTCCGGCCGGCGTCAACCATGGCCTTGCATATCTCCAGGTTGTAGCCCTTGTCGGAGCCTCCCGCGCCGTAGGTGCAGCTGATCCAGTCCGGGTCCCATTTATACAGGTCCTCCAGCACGGTCCGCAGCTTTCCCATGCCGACCTCCGTCTTAGGCGGGAACACCTCAAAAGACAGCGTAGTGGTCTTTGACATTTTTTCAGCAATGGTCATAGCATGGTCCCTCCCGTCCGATGTTCAACCAATCGATATAGTGGGTTTAATCGTGTTTGGCATTATACCATGTCGCGCGGTTTCGCGCAAGCGGGAGCGCGACTGGTATTTCTGGTATAACGGCGGCTTTGCCGCTGTTATATCCCTCTTTTCCCCCGCTGTCGATCGCCTTGCCTCCCTCCATAACAAAAGCGTCCCACCGGGACGCGCAGCCGCACGATCTATCGTGTGATCAAAGGGTCTTAGAGCTGCTGCCCTAACAAGCAAAATGGTCAAACCCGGCTATGCCGGATTCGTCCATTTTTCGCATGTGGCTTGCCACATGCCCTGCTTGCCAGGATTGTAACTGCTCTTTTTTGCCCCAAGTACATCGCGGCACTTGAAAATTTGCCCGCACTCTGCTATCATGATTTAAAGCGAAATAATTTCCCTGTTCATTCCGTTCCGGAGATCCGCCATGAGTGAAGAAGTGAGCAAAACCGAATCCGGCCTCTCAGAGAAAGACCAGGAAGCTTTGGCTATGCTGACTCCTGGTGAACGCATCATTCTGGAGCGCCTGCTTGAGTTGCACCCCTCGGACAAAGCCTTTGACCTTTTCGAGATGATGCGGAGCGAGAAGCCCAGCGACGAGATACCCACATACTACTTCTCCAATCCCGACCCGTACTTTGAGCGGGAACAACTTCCTTCTGCGCACGGAAAGCGTTTTGATGAATCTGCCGCACTTCACGTCCAGAACCTATCCGCAAACGATCTGCCGGAGATCACGCTGACCAAAGAAATCGGCGGGACAGTTTACACGGTCACGGGAAGCTACGATGGGATCGAGCTTCTTGACAGGAAGCTGGAGCGCGTCATGGAGCGAAATATGACCGACGCGGAGGCGGAAGCATGAACAATCAAGCCAATTCTGTTGAGGCAGTTGCCCCCAAAAAGGAGGTATCAAATATGTCACGGGCAACTGACAAAATCACAGCGTTATATTGCCGCCTGAGCCAAGAGGATTCCTTAGACGGCGAGAGCAACTCCATCAGCAATCATGATGTAATTTATAAAGGAGGGTTTCACCCTCGCATTACATCATGACTGCGGCTCATTTGTGACGATTTGCAAAGCAGTTGTGAGGAAAGGAGCAAAAGGAGCAGTCCTCAAAATCTGGCGGCGCTGCTGCAGGGCGTCCGGCCCGCGACACCTCCCGCATCCGGGGAGATGACTGACGCGGACTTTGACGCGGCGATGGATTTCATCAATGGACTTTGATACCGAAACCGGCCCGGTTTAGTATCTGCGTGATACCAGTTTAGGTCGCATTTGGAACCAATATATTCCCCACAGGAACTGTCCAACGGGAAGTGGCAGCAAAACACCTTGACTTTGCTGGTTCTGCTTTCTGCGCTTGGTTGCCTTTCCATTGGTAGTCTATGGTGCCCTTTGCTTCCTGCCCATCGACCCTCTGCTGAAAAGCATCAGCGTACTGATGACCGGTATGTCTGCCGGAAGTACCACCTCGATCCTGGCGGAGCAGTATGGCTGCGACAGCCTGTTTGCCTCCCGGCTCGTCTTTGCTTCTACCCTGTTTTCGGTAGTGACCTTGCCGCTGCTATGCGTTATTCTGTGAGCCTCTCTTCTCCAAAATTAACATTGGCATACAAGGGCTTCGGCAAGGAGGGCGTGGAAATCTCCGGCGGCGAGGCCCAGAAGATCGCCCTGGCCCGAGCCCTCTATAAGGACGCGCCCTTCATCGTTCTGGACGACCCTACCGCCGCCCTGGACCCGGTTTCGGAGTACGAGGTCTGCAGCCGCTTTAACTCCATTGCCGGTGATAGGACCGCCATCTATATAAGACACCGCCTGGCCTCTTGCCGCTTCTGCGACAAGATTGCCGTGTTCCACGAAGGGCAGATCGTCCAGACAGGCCGCCATGAGGACCTTGTCGCCATTGAGACTGGCAAATACCACGAGCTCTGGACTGCCCAGGTGCAGTACTATACGGCATAGTAATCAGGTAAGCGCAGCCTTCGACCGGGACAGGTCGGAAGTTGCGCTTTTTGTCACCCGTTGCACTTGTGGATGTATGATAGATCCCAGTCTGTTTTGCAGAAAACCCCCTTGACAAATCTCGTCTCAGAAGGCCATACTGGAACGGTACGCCCAAGACCATCACTTCATCAACCTTGTCTTTTTCGTGGACGACGGGTACTCCGGCACCAACTTTGACCGACCCGGATTCCAGAAGATGCTGGAAGTCATAGAGAGTGACCAGGTGGCAATCGTCATCACGAAAGACCTGTCCCGGTTCGGGCGCAACTCCGCATTGACAGGGATGTACATCAACTTCGTTTTTGCCCAGCACGGCGTACGGTACATCGCCATCAACGACAACTATGACACCATTGACCCTAACAGCGTGGATAACGATTTCGCCGGGATCAAGAACTGGTTCAACGAGTTTTACGCCCGCGATACCAGCCGGAAGATCAGGGCAGTCGTCAAGGCAAAAGGTGAGCGGGGAGAACACCTGACCGCCAATCCCCCGTATGGCTACGTCAAGGACCCGGAGAATCCAAAGCAGTGGATCGTGGACGAAGAAGCCGCGCAAGTTGTACGGCGTATCTTTGCCCTCTGCATGGAGGGGCGCGGCCCAACGCAGATCGGGAGCCTTTTGGAGAAAGAGCGTGTGCCCACCCCCACGATGCACCAAGGGAAACCGAGCGATTATCCCTGCAAATGGGATACCAGCACCGTGGTACACATTTTGGAGCGGCGCGAGTACACCGGCTGCACGGTCAACTTCAAGACCTACACCAACTCCATCTGGGACAAGAAGCAGCGGAAGACGCCGGAGGACGAACGGATAGTATCTACAACACCCAGCCCGCCATCATCACGGAGGAAGTGTTCGAGAAGGTCCGGCAGATACGGCAGCAGCGCCATCGCCGGACCAGCACCGGCAAGAGCAGCATCTTTTCCGGCCTGGTTTTCTGCGCGGACTGCGGCGCGAAAATGTACTACTGAGCCAGCGTCAAGTTTGACAAGCGCCGGGACTTTTTCGTTTGTTCCACTCACTGGCACCGCAAGGACCAATGCTCCGCGCATTATATTCGGGCTGTGGTCTTGGAGGATATGGTCTTGCGCCACATGCAGATGGTCATTTCCTATGTGACCACGCATGAGGCGCACTTCCGGGCAGTCATGGGAGAGAAGCTGAAACTGGCGTCCAACGGGGCCATCCGGGTGAATAAAAAGAAGCTGGCAAGGCGGAGAAGCGGCTGAGCGAACTGGACCGTATCTTCATGCGGCTGTATGAGGACCGGGTGAACGGGACGATCACCGATGAGCGGTTCGCATCCATGAGCAAGTCCTATGAGGACGAGCAGGCGCAGCTAAAACGGGAGGTTGAAACGCTCACAAATGAGATAGCCCAGCAAGAGCAGCATGCAAACGATGTAGAACAATTCATAGCCCAGGCGCACAGATACGTCGGCTTGGAAGAACTGACGTCATATGCACTGCATGAACTGGTCAAGGCCATCTACATCGATGCCCCGGACGAGAGCAGCGGCAAGCGCCGCCAGAACATCCACATTTCCTATGACTTTGTGGGATTCATCCCCATCCAAGAGCTTATGCAAGAGGAAATGGCGTGACACCCGCCACGCCATTTCCGAAATTCGATATTGTACTGTCTTATGACGCCCTCTCTGACGAGGGGGCTGTCACCGCCTTTAGGCGGTGACTGAGGGAGAGATAATTTAAATTCTTCCTTATTGTCCGGGGCCCCCACGCGGCAAGCCTGTCGCGTGGGGAGAGGAGGCGCAGCGGGCTGCATCCTTTGGCAAAGAAAGGGTCCCGTCAGGGACCCTTTCTGCCAGTTTATTTCCCCACGCAAAACCGTGCGAATATCCCGTTGGTCACGTCCTCCCGCACCGTGCGGCCGGACAGCTCTCCCAGCGCGCTCATGGCGCCCTCCACCTCGGTGAGCACCGCGTCGGGGGCAAAACCCGCCTCCATGGCCTCTCTGGCTGCCCGCACGTAATCCAGCGCCCGGCCCACCGCGTCCGCCTGACGGGGATTGGTCAGCGTCTCGCCCACGGGCAGGGGTTCCGCGTCCTTCAAAAGCTCCGCCACCGCCGCCTCCAGCGCGTCCAGCCCCGCGCCGGTGCTGGCGCTCACCGGTATGGCCTCGGCCATGGTCCACACGGCCGGCAGGTCGGATTTGTTTTGCAGTATCACGTGATACGGCGCCGCCTTGGCCGCGACCAGCACGGCCTCATCCTCCGCCGTGAGCGGCTCTGACCCGTCCAGCACCGCCAGCACCAGCCGCGCCGCCTCCGCCGCGCTTTTGGCCCTTGCCACGCCCTCCCGCTCCACCGGGTCGGCCGTGTCCCGCAATCCGGCCGTGTCCAGCAGCCGCAGCAGCGTGCCGCCCAGCACCGCCTTTTCCTCGATGGTGTCCCGCGTGGTGCCGGGGATGTCGGTGACGATGGCCCTGTCGTAGCCCAAGATGGCGTTTAAGAGGGAGCTCTTGCCCGCGTTAGGCCGGCCCAGAATGGCGCAGGGCACGCCGTTTTTCAGCACCTCCCCCCGCCGGAAGGTGGCCGCCAGCCGGGATAATTTCTCCGCCGCCGCCTCCAGCGTCCGGGCATATCGTGCCAGGGTAAACGGCTCGATGTCCTCGTCCGGGTAGTCTATCACCGCGTGGTAGTGGGAGCATATGGCGGCCAGGTCGTCGTACACCGCGTCCGTATGCCTGCGGATGGCCCCGTCCAGCTGCGCGGCGGCGTTTTCCGCGATCTGCGGCGTCTGTGCGTCGATGAGGTCGATGACGGCCTCGGCCTGTGTCAGGTCCATGCGGCCGTTCAAAAACGCCCGGCGGGTGAACTCCCCGGCCTTTGCCTGTCTTGCCCCGGCGGCGAACAGGCTCTCCAGCGCCTGGCGCAGCACGACGGGGGAGCCGTGGCACTGAAGCTCCGCGGTGTCCTCCCCCGTATAGCTGTCCGGACCCCGGGAGACGGTGGCCAGGCATATGTCCAGCACCGCCCCGTCCGGAGCCTTGAGTTTTCCCAAAATGAGCCGCCTGTCCGGCCGCTGGCTCATGGGTGCGCCCCGCAGGGGGGTGAACACCTTATCCGTCACGGCCAGCGCGTCCGGTCCGCTGACCCGGACGATGCCGATGGCGGCCAGCACCTGGCCCGTGGATATGGCGGCGATGGTGTCGAAGGCTGTGTCAGGCATCTTCTTTTTCCCTGTCGTCCAGCTGAGCCAGGTGGTATGTCAGCACCAGCAGGCTGTCGGAGAAGTGGATGTTCTCCACCAGAATACCGGTATCGCCCACGTCCAGCTCCGTGTTGGTGAAGTTCCAGATGGCCCGTATCCCGGCCTCGGCCAGCACGTCCGTCATCTCCTGTGCAGCGTGGCGCGGCACGGTCAAAATGGCGATGTCCACCTTGTTCTCCCGGACGAAATCGGCAAGCTCACGCGCGTCATACACGGGAAAGCCGTCGATCTTGGTGCCGATGAGCTCGGGTTTTACGTCGAACGCCCCCAGGAACACGTAGCCCTCGATGATGAAGTCGAAGTTCTGCACCAGCGCGGTGCCCAAATTGCCCGCGCCCACCAGCACGGCGGAATAGCCCCGGTAGGTGCCCAATATCTGGCCGATCTCCCGGCGCAAAAAGTCCACGTTGTACCCGTAGCCCTGCTGGCCGAACTCGCCGAAGCTGGAGAAGTCCTGGCGTATCTGGGAGGGAGTCAGTCCCATCTGGCGGCCAAGCTTGTCGGAGGAAATGCGCTCCTCGCCCTTGCCGGCCAGATCGTCCAGCTTCCGCAGATAGCGGGGGAGCCGTCGGATCACGTTGTTGGAAACATTGCTGCGTTTCATGGGGTCCGCCTCCTTGTGCGCAGCGTTGGCAATTATCTGGTAATTTGACTGTATCACACTTCCCGTACAGTTGCAAACAGTATTCCCGCCCCACCGGGAAAAAACCGCATAATGCCCAGATTCTGCCGGTCGGAAGACAGCACAATGCCCAAACGAATCGTGCAAAACGCCGATAAGCGCAAGCCCCCAACGGGATTTTTTCCGCCGCGGTTTTAATTGTTATTGTAACAAAGCAAACAAATGTGCTATAATCCCTATGAATAAACGCAGAGCAGGTCAAGTCATGACGGAGAAGCGAACATCCCACGCGTATATGCTCCTGGCGCCCGAGGGTCCTGAGCGGGACGAGGCCGCCCGCCGTCTGGCGGCGGCGCTGGTGTGTAGCGGCCCGGAGCCGCCTTGCGGCCGGTGCCGGGACTGCCGGAAGGCCCTGACGGGGACCCACCCGGACGTGACCGTGGTGGCCCGTGAGGCTGGCACGAAGGGTCTGCGGCAGGACATCGTGGTGGGCCAGATACGTGCCATGACCGCCGACGCCCAGCTTGCCCCCAACGAGGCGGCCCGGAAGGTGTATGTCATCGACCAGGCCGACAGGATGAACCAGCAGGCGCAAAACGCCCTTTTGAAGGCCCTGGAGGACCCTCCCGGCCATGCGTGCTTTATTTTATGCGCCGCGTCGGCGGACGCGCTGCTGCCCACGGTGCGGTCCCGATGCGTAAAGACCGGCGGGGGAGACCTGCGGCAGGAGAAGTCGCGGGAATTGTCCGACCTGGCCCGGGGCTATCTGGAGGCGGCCGCCTCCGGGGACCTGGCCCGGACGGTGATGTTCTGCATGAACCGGACGAAGCTCTCCCGTGAGGACACGGAGGCGTTCGCGGGCCAGGTACGGGACGCGGTGTGCGACATCCTGTGCGGACGGCTCCAGGACCCCGGCCTGGGACGGGAGGGGCTTATGCGCCTGGACGGGCTGATGGACAGGACGCTGGACTATCTGCGCCACAATGTGCAGCCCAAACAGATATTCGGCCTTTTGGCCGCGGAAACACTGAGGGTAGACGAGCTATGACAGAAGTAGTGAGCATCAAATATCGCAACCGGGGCAAGAGCTATTACTTTGACCCGGCGGGCCTGGAGCTGAGGGTCGGGGACCAGGTGGTGGTGGAGACATCCAGAGGCCTGGAGCTGGGCACGGTGGTCAAGGCCGGCCATGAAGTGGAGGACGACCAGGTCGTGGCCCCTCTGCGGCCGGTGGCCCGTATCGCCACGGAGAACGACCTGCGGGTGGCGGAGATATGCCGCAAGCGGGAGCGGGAGGCATATGTGATCGGCAAGCAGAAGATCGAGGCCCACGGCCTGGATATGAAGCTGGTGGACGTGGAGTGCAGCTTTGAGGGCAGCAAGATCATCTTTTTCTTCTCCAGCGACGGCCGCGTGGACTTCCGCGGCCTGGTGAAGGACCTGGCCGGCGTGTTCCGCACCCGCATCGAGCTGCGGCAGATCGGCGTCCGGGACGAGGCCCGGATGATTGGCGGTCTGGGCATGTGCGGCCGGCCCTTCTGCTGCGGCACGTTCATGGACGAGTTCAAGCCCGTGTCCACCAAGATGGCGAAGGTCCAGGCCCTGAGCCTGAACCCGGCCAAGATCTCCGGCTGCTGCGGACGGCTGATGTGCTGCCTGCGCTATGAGCAGCCGGCCTATGAAGAACTGGTGAAGAACGTACCGAAAAACGGCGCGTTCGTGGAGACCCCGGACGGCTACGGCAACGTGAACCAGGTGAACATCCTGCGCCAGACGGTGCGGGTAAAGCTGGACGGGGAGGGGGAGGACGCCTACCGCCAGTACGACGCTCTGGACGTGGCGGCCGTGCCCGGCGGCCGGCCCCGGGACGGCAGCCAGCCGCCCCATGTGCTGGTGCTCCGGCCGAAGAAGGACCCGGAGCCCGTGGAGCCGGAGCCGAATGAGTGGGAGAAGTGGGAGATGCCGGAGATGCTCATCACGGCCCCCGGCGAGGAACGGCCCCGGCCCGCGCCCGAACCTGTGGCCGTGCCCGCGCCAACGCCGGAGGACGGCCAGCGCCGGAACGACCGCCGCAATCGCGGCCGGAGCGATGAACGGGGAGGCCCCCGCCAGGGTCAGCGCCGCCAGAACGCCAACCGGGAGCGCCACGGCGGCGGCCAGCGCCGGTCGGACTCCCCCATGGCCCAGGAGCAGCGGGAGCAGAGCCAGCGCGCCCGCAGCAAGAACTACTACAGCCGCCGCCGGCCCCACAACCGCCGGCCCAAGAGCGAAGGCGGCGGCAAGCCCGGCGCGGAATAAAAGAATATAAATGATCGCCGCCCCACCGGGCGGCGACCTTGTTCCCATGGCTCTTTCGCGCCGCAGCGCGGCCCCCTCTGACGAGGGGGCTGTCAGCGCCTTTGGCGCTGACTGAGGGAGAGAAACATAACAAAAGAGGACCGACATAGCCGGTCCTCTTTTGCGTTTGCGTGTAGTTATCAATGATTTTTCCCGCACATGCTCAAATGCGCGGTCGTGGGCTCGTAATCGGCCATCAGGTCCTCGGACCACTGGTCATAGTCGTCGTGCCGCAGAGCCTCGTCGGCCTGGTAGTGGGCATAGGACATGTCGTCCTGTCCCACGAAATAGACCACGTGGGTGCCGGTGTAGTTGTCGCCGTCGTAGTCAACGACCGTGGTATCGCCGTCCTTGCGCGCCTCGTCGAAGATCCACTGGTCGATGGGCTCCACCATATCGCCCTTTGCCACGTGCTCATACAGGCCGCCTATGGTATTGGAGCCGGTGTCGTCGGAGCGCTCGTTGGCCAGGTCGGCGAAGGAGTCCTCGGTGGCGTCGCCGTCCTTCCACTCGTCGTAGATGCTCTCGGCCTCGTCAGCCGCGGCCTTGATCTCATCCTCGCTGAAGTCCCCGTCGCCGTCGGTATCCTCGGCGTTGACCAGGATGTGGCGGAAGCTGACGGCGGGATAGTCGTTGGTCTCCCGGCCCAGGAACATCACGATATACTCGGTGCTCTCCGTGGCGAAGGCGGCGGCGTCGCCGCTTTCGCGGTCAGCGTCCAGCAGCCACTCGGAATAGATCTCGGACAGCTGGCTGCCGGGCATGGTCTGGTGGGTAGGCTCGGCGCCGTCCTTTTCCTTATCCAGGTAGTCGGCGAAGGCTTCCTCGTCCTGCCCGTCCACCGCCTCGGCGATGGCCGCGGCGTCCTCGGAGGGCGTGTATTCCGGCTCTTCCTCAGCCTCAGCCTCGGCATCGGTCCCATCCTCGGCGGCCTCTTCATCCTCGCTGACGGCCTCGGACTCGTCGGCGGGTTCGGCCTCTTCCGTGGGCTCGGCGTCCTCAGCGGGCTCCTCGGTGGGCTCGACCTCCGGCGTAGGTGCCGGCATGGAATAGTACGTGTAGTCGATCACGTCCAGCTCGTCGGCATGCTCGGCGTAGTAATCGTCCAGCTCCTTGTCGGAGTACTCATAGCTGTCGTGCTGGTGCTCGGAGAAGGCAGCGGCCAAGCTGGCCCTGTACATCTCCTCGCGGACCATTTCCTCGTCCACGCCCTTGCCGAAGTTCAGGTTCAGGTACTGCTGGAGGTTGGAGTAGCCCAGGTCCTCCCAGGCGGTGTGAAGCTCTTCCATCTGCTCGTCATAGTCCGCCTGCTGTTCCTCGCTCAAAGTGAACCCGGCGGCCTCGGCCTGGTCGCAGAGCATCTGGATCTGCGCCATATCCTGAGTAGCGTTGTTCAGGAAGTAGTCCCGCCAGGACATGCTCGGATCAAAGGAGCAGGTCTGGTCTGCCAGACTCTGGTCCGGCTGGAAGAAGATGGTGATATAGTTGGCGTAGCTGCTGTAGAAATTCATATAGCTGGTGGAGTAATAGTAGTTCAGCTGTGCGGCGGAGTAGTCCCGGCCGTCGATGGTGACGGCCGTGGTATGCCGGACCATGAACGCGGAGTTATAAAACAGCACGGCCGCCACCAGCACCACCACGATGATACCGACCACGGCGTAGGTGATGGTCGATTTGCGCTGGCTGGCCTTTTCCTGTGCGCGGGCATTGGACCGCTTGTCGGTCCCGGCCGCGATCTGTTCCTTGCGGATACGCTTGTCTTTGGAAGCACTCATGTTGACACCTCTTGCGCTTTATTGAAATCAGACTGTGATATTATAGTACAAGCCGCCGTCCGTTTCAAGTTTTTTTGCAAAGATATGGAAATCATTTTTTTGCTTTTTGACTTCCCGCGGCCGATTTCTTGCAAAATGGAAAAGGTTCCTGTATACTGTGGAGGAAACGGAGGGTTCAGATATGCCCATAACGGACAACGACAAAAACCTGCGTCTGGCGGTGCTCATCGACGCGGACAACGCGCCCCGGGACTGTTTGCAGGGCATCATGGAGGAGGTCGCCATCTACGGCACCCCCAACCTGAAGCGTGCCTATGGCGACTGGTCCACCCGGAATCTGTCCGGCTGGAAACAGACGCTTCTGGACAATTCGGTCACGCCCGTGCAGCAGTTCGCCTACACGAAGGGCAAAAATTCCACGGACTCGGCCATGATCATCGACGCCATGGACATCCTCTATTCCGGCAACACGGACGGCTTCGTGCTGGTCAGCTCTGACAGCGACTTTACCGGCCTTGCCCGGCGTCTGCGGGAGGCTGGCCAGTTTGTCATCGGCATCGGCGAGCAGAAGACCCCCAGCCCCCTGATCGCCGCCTGCAACAAATTCATCTACATCGAGGTCATCCGGGAGAAGGCCGTGAAGGTCACGGCCAAATCCGCCCAGCCGGCCCGGAAGAAGAAGCAGGAGCCTGCCAAAAAGCAGGAGCCACCCAAAAAGCAGGAGCAGCCGGCCAAAAAGCCGGAGCCGGAGCAGCCCGACAGCGCGCCCCGGCCCGCCGCCACCGGCCACCAGCCCATCCCGGACAGCGTGGTCTGGCTTATCGCGGACTCCATCCTGGACCTGTCCGGCACGGCGGACGACGACTATGTGTCCCTTGGCGCCGTGGGTCAGCTCATCCAGAAAAAGCGCCCGGACTTTGACAGCCGCAACTACGGCTACGCCAAGCTGTCCGGCATGGTGAAGGCCATCGACCGGTTCGAGGTGGAGGAACGGCAGGACAAGTCCGACCCCCGCAGCAAGATCGTCTATATAAGGGACTTGGAGATGTGAACGGAAAAATAAAAGAACGTGCGTAACGCAAGGGGGAGCTCGAGGGGGGCGGGAGCCCCGCCTCGAATGGGATAAGTAGCCGCCATGCGCCTGCATCGCAGGCGTGTGGGGAGCGAAGCGACGTTTTTCGCGCCGCTCGCGGCGCAAAAAACACGGCGTTGGACTTGGAGATGTGAACGGACAAACCAGACAGGTTTTAAACAATTAGCCGTATTTCACAGAGAGTTTCCCGCTTTATTTGGCAAAAGGACGGCTCTTTCGTACAAAAAGTGAAAAGGCGGCGAACGAGTTTCGTCGTAACTGCCAGTATGTGATTGCTTGCATTCGTTTTACAGATATTGTAAAATAAATGCAGGAGAAAGCACAGGATGTACGCGCACTGGAGGATATCCGCCGTGGGGACAGCCCGGTGGACGGGCCGGTGTGCGTGCAGCAATAGAGAGAAAGGACTGCACGTCCCGTTCTGACCGGAACGGGGCGTCTCGCTTGGCTATGAGGAAGTTCTTTGTGCCTGTTCGATGGTGTCTCGCCGTGCTGGCGATGGCCGCGGCGCTGACCTGCCTGTGCCCCCTGGGATGGGCCGACGAGGCGTCGGCGGCCGAACAGTCCCCCCATACCCTGTCCCTGTCGGACCGGACCGATCACCCGGCGCTGCTGGACGGGGGCCGTGACGGCGCGTTCCATCCGGAGGAAGCGCTGACCTGGGGGGAGCTGGCGAGAGCTGTGAACGCGCTGGCGGACGGACTTCCCCAGCCCGCGTCAGCCATGTGGCTGGGCGAGACGGGCCGGGATGGCGCGTACCGCGGCGCGGCCGGCCTTATGGCGGCGGGCATACTGGACCCGGACGCGGCCTTTCAGCCGGACGCGGGCATGACGAGGGCCGATTTGGCGGAGACGCTGGATAGGCTGGGTCTGCTGATGGAGGGGGAGGACCAGGTGTGGGTCCGGGCCGTGGCCACGGCCGTGTCCAAGGGCGCGCTGCTGGACGACCCCGCCACAGCGGACGGGGCTCAGACGGTCACCCGGCGGGAGGCCGCCGTGGTGCTGGAGCGGCTGGCGGGCCGGGAGCCGGAGCCGGACAGCGAGGCGCTGTTTGACGCGGGACTGATGCCGTCGGACGTGAGCCGGGACGACTGGGCATGGCCCTATATGGCCGACGCCTGTCTGACCGGCGCCATCCCCGTGCGGGAGCCGGGCCTTGTCCGCATGTACGGGTGGCTGTACGAGGCGGACGAAAACGGCGAGCTCGTCCGGGACGCGGTGGACGGCGTGTGGTGTTTTGGCCCGGACGGGCGCTATACCACCGGCGACGCCGACCTGGACGAAAAACTGGCCCAGGCGCTGGCGGCCAGCGGCGCCAACGACCTGGAGGGCGTGGAAGCCCTGCAGGCGGCATACCTTTACGTCAAGGACAACTTCGAGTACAAGCTGACACCCGGGGACGAGACGCCGGAAGCGGTGGGCAGCACCGGCTGGGAATGCGGGCGCGCGGCCCGGTTTTTCCGGTACGGCGGCGGCACCTGCTACGGCTACGCCGCGACCTTCGGTCTGCTGGCCCGCGCCCTGGGGGAGAACGCCCAGATCGTGGCGGCCCAGGTCAACCAGTTCAAAGGGGACCACTCCTTCGTGGTCATCCCGGAGGACGGGACGGACTGGATCTACGACGTGGAGCTGGAGGACGCCCGCCAGTACCGGCACGCCGATCTGGACCTGTTCCACATCCTGAATCATGCCATCTATCATTACTGGTATAACGCGAGTTGGTGAGAAAAAATGACAGAGATCTTCATTTTAAAAAGCGCGGCGGAGTCCCTGACGGAGGAAGGGAGCTATTACCTGCCCCGGTGGCGGCGCCGGCGGATGGAGCGGCTGCACTACGCCCCGGCGCGGGAGGCCAGCCTGGGGGCGGGCCTGCTGTGGCGGTACGCGGTGGAGAAGCACGGCGTGGAGCCGGAGGAACCGGTGCGGTTTTTGCAGGCGGGCAAGCCTGTGTTCGCCCAGCGGGAGGACCTGCACTTCAGCCTGTCCCACTCAGGCCCCTACGCCATGTGCGCCATCAGCGACCATGAGATCGGCGCGGACGTGCAGCAGATACGGCCCGTGCACATGTCGGTGGCCCGCCGGTTCCACTTCCGGGAGCGGGACTGGCTTGCCGAGCAGCCCCATGAGGAACAGAACCGGGACTTCTTCCGCATCTGGACCCGCAAGGAGGCGTGGGTCAAGGCGGTGAGCCGCAACCAGCTTCTCCGCCTGGACCAGGAGGACGTGATCCACGGCCCGGAGGGGTGGCAGTTCCATGAGTTCTGGCTGGACGGGGAGTACCTGGCCACGGTCTGTGTCCACAAGGGGGAGACGATCCAGCCGCCCGTGGTCCTGGACACCGAGGATGTGCTGGCGTCCTTCCGCGAGCAGGAGCGGCTGCGGGCGTGAAACGCGCAAAAAGCGCGCAAAAAGCGCGCAAAATGTCCCAAAAACGCCCCCAAATGTCCCAAAACGCCCAAAAATGTCCCAAAAATGTCACAGAGTGCGCCTTTGCCGCGCGGCCCTGTGACATTTTGTATTTTTCCGGTGTTTTCAAGGGTTTGCGGGCACGAATGTGCCCTCTTGGAAGGTGTAAATGCGGCTGGCAAGGGCGCATGCTGCGCGCATGTCGTGGGTGGTGACCAGCAGGGTCTTTCCCGCCGCGTGGCGTTTGAGCAGGGCCAGCATGTCCTCCCGCAAAACCTCGTCCAGCTCCTTCAGCGGCTCGTCCAGCAGCAGCAGATCCCCCTCCCGCGCCAGGGTCCGGGCCAGGTTCACCCGCTGGGCCATCCCGCCGGAAAGCTCCCTCGGCAGCGCGTCCGCCGCGTCCGCCAAACCCACCTCCGCCAGCCATTTGCGGGCTTTCGGCATGTCTGCCCGGCCCCCGTCCAGCACGGCGTTCACGTTCTCCGCCGCCGTAAACCAGGGCAGCAGGCGCGGCTCCTGAAAGGCGTAGGCCAGCCGTTTGGCCCGGCACGCGACCGTACCGGCGGTGGGCCGCACCAGGCCGGCCGCCAGGCGCAGCAGGGAGGTCTTGCCGCAGCCGGAGTGGCCCATCAGGGCGATGTGCTCCCCCGGCCCGGCGTGCAGGGTGACGCCGGATAAAACCTGCTTTTCCCCATAGGAAAGGCAGACGTTTTCAAAGCGTATCATGCCCCGTCGCCTCCCATCCCGCGCCGCCGGCCAAGCCGCACGATGGCGGCGTCCAGGATATATTCGATGACCAGCGAGCAGACCGCCACCACCGCCGTCCAGGCGAACAGGTCCGCCGTGTTCATGTAAAGCTTCGCCTCGTATAGCTCCCGGCCGATGGCCTGGGCCGGGACGGTGAGCACCTCGGCGGCCACGCCGGACTTCCACGCCAGCCCCAGGCATGCCCGGCACGCGGACAGGAAATAGGGGGCGATGGAGGGGCCGTAGACGAGCCGGGCCGTCTTCCACCGGGAAAAACCGCAGACCTGGGCCAGCTCCAAAAGGTCCCGGTCCGCCGAGCGCAGGCCCTCCGACATGTTGGACCAGACCACCGGCAGCACCATCAAAAACACGATCACCGTGGGCAGGATGTCCCGCCCGACCCAGATAAGCACCAGCAGGATGAAGCTGGCCACGGGCACCGCCTGGATAACGCCCATCAGGGGGGCGAACAGGGCGTCCAGCAGCCGCGACCGGTCCGTCCCCAGGGCCAGCAGGACACCGCCCAGGATGCCCGCCGCCGCGCCGCAGATGATGCGCAGCAGGCTCACGGCGGTGACGCGCCAAAAAAGGCCCTCTCCGGCCAATGCCGCAAGGCGCCGGGCCACGGCGGCAGGACCGGGGAACAGAAGCTCCCGGTCCACGGCCGCGGCGACCAGCGCCCAGACTCCCAGCCAGAAAGCCAGAGCAAATATCCCTTTTCCCGGTATCCTCCGGCTTTTCATGGGTTCAACCCTTGTAGTAGAAATCCTCGTCCGGCACGGCTCCGCCGATGGACTCGGGGGCTACGCCAAAGAGAATTTGCAAAAACCCGTCCATGTCCGTCTGCATCTCGTCCCCGGTCAGAAAGCACAGGTTGCACCGGGGCAGGGCCTTCTCGGCCACGGCGGCGTTGGTGAATACGCCGGTCTGCTCGATGAGCGCGGCGGCGTCCGCCGGCTGCTCCTGCGCATAGGCGATGGACGCGCCGTATTCCTCCAGGAACGCGTCCACCTCCGCCGGGTGCTCCCGGACAAACCCGGTCCTGGCCACCACGCAGCCCTGGACCAGGCTGTTCTCCGGGTAATAGTTCTGCCACTGCTCCGTCAGGTCCAGGGCGGGAACGAGCGATTCGTTGGCGGCGCAGGCGATGGTCACCATGGGCTCGGGCAGCACCGCCGCGTCCACTTCCCCGGCGGCCAGGGCCGTGCGCAGGTCGGCCGGCTGGGCATAGGTGTCGTCAATGGTCACGTCCACCCCCGCCGCGCCGCACAGCGCCTGGAACAGGAAAAGCGGGTTCTGGGCCGGGACGTACACGGTCATGCCGTCCAGGTCGGAAAGGGACTGGACCGACACGGTCTCGCCGTTCACAACAAGGTATAAAACGCCCAGGGTGTTCAGCGCCAGAAGGCGCACGCCGCCCTGGGTCTTGTTGTACACCGCCGCGGCGGCGTTGGTGGGCAGGGCCGCGATGTCACACCCGCCGCTTATGAGCGCGGCGGTCACGTTGCTGGCGTCCGTCTCCACAGAGAAGGAATAGTTGAGCCGGGCGTCTCCGGCCGCGCTCGCCGCCATCAGCTTGGCCATACCGAAGCCGGTGGTGCCGTTCAGGACCATCACGTTCACGGCCAGATCCCCGTCGATTTGCGCTTGACCGGCGCAGGCGCCGGCGCACACGCTCAGGCACAGGGCAAGGGCCAGCAGGGTCGCATACAGGCGTTTCATGGAAAGGTCTCCTTCCTTATGTATGGCCTTTCCCGCCTGCCCGGCCTTTTCAAATCATGGCCGGGATATCACGTGGGAATAGGCCGTCTTGGCGTTGACGCCGGGCAGCGCTCCGATCTCCCCGGACAGGGCGTTGGTCACGTCCTGGGGCGCGTCCACGGCGATACTGATGATGTTGATATCCCGGCCCCGGTAAGGTATACCCATCCGGCCCAGGATATAACCGGAATAGCGGTGCAGGATGGCGTTGAGCTGTTCAACGCTGTCCGGATTCTCCACAATGATGCCGATCACGGCAACGCGCGTTACCATCATAGCTTTCTCTCTCCCCTTATATAACGCTGCCGCGCCAAAAACCGGCGCGGCCAACGGCGGAGCCGCCGCCCCGCTGACCGTGCCTTTCGCTGTAACTCCCCGTTTTGGCGTCAGCCACGCTTTATTAATTTTCATTATAAAACACCTAATGGTCGTTTGCAATACATTTTCCCGGTCCGGACAAAAAAGTTGTTGACAAGCTGTATTGCTTGTGTTATTATGACTAATACAAACGATACAAGGAGGTGTTGCCCGATGCTCCTGAAGCTGGATTTTGCCGGGGACCAGCCCATTTACATGCAGATACGCAACCAGATCGTCCTGGCAGCGGCCAGGGGGGAGCTGGCCCAGGGGGACAGGCTGCCCACGGTCCGGGCCCTGGCGGAGGAATGTGGCGTGAACATGATGACCGTGAGCAAGGCCTACCAGCTTTTGCGGCAGGAGGGGGTCATCGCCACGGACCGGCGCTCTGGCGCGGTGATGGCCAACCGGACGGAAAACGCCGGCCCATCCAGGGACACGCTGGAGGGCCTGCGGCTGCGGCTGGGGGAGCTTCGTCTGGCGGGGCTGGACGAGGACGAGGCCGTGGCGCTTTGCAGAAAGCTTTATAAGGAGGGGACAAAATGACGGCGCTGATCTCCTGGGGCGCGTGCATCGTGCTGCTGCCGGTGCTGTATGCCCTGAACGCCAACGAGGCCAGGTTCAAGAAAAACATCGTGGTGGGGGTCACGTTCCCCCTGGCGGGGCGGGCGGACCCGGAGGTGCTGGGCCTTTTGAAGGGCTATAAGCGCGCGCAGCTGCTGGTTTGCTTAGGGTTGGCGGCGCTGGCGGCCCTGTTCGCGGCGCTCTATTGGCCGGGGATCAACTTCTGCCTGCTGTTTCTCTGGATCGACCTGCTGATCCTGGGGGAATTCGGGTGCACCGCGTGGTGGAACGGGAAGCTGAAGGCGGTGAAAAAGGCCAGGGGCTGGGCCGTGCCCACCATCCGGACCGCCAGCGTCACGGCGGCGGCGGAGCCGGTCAAACGGGCGAGCCTCTGGTGGTTCGCGGCGGCGGCTTTGATCGCGGCGGTCCCGGCGCTATTTGACCGGGAGCTGTGGTGGATGTATATTCTGGACGGGGCAGTGGCCTTTGGCTGCGGCCTGGGGGCGAAAGTTCTCTACCGCAACCGGGCGGAGGCGGTGGACGAGAACGAGGCCGTGACGGCGGCGCTGACCCGGGTCCGCCGCCGGGCGTGGGACCGGGTGTGGCTGCTGTGCGCCTGGACGCTGGCGGCCCTCGACATCGGCGTGTGGGCCAGCCAGGCTCTCTCTCCCGCCGGGGGCGGGGCGGTGCTCCTGCTCACGATCGCCCTGGCGGTGGGCGTGTGCGCCGCGGCGGTAGCCATCGAGTTTCGGGTCCGGCACGTGCAGGAAAAGCTCACCGCCGCCAGCGGTGAGGGGTTTTACGTGGACGAGGACGACAGGTGGCTGTGGGGGCAGTTCTACTATGACCCCAACGACAGCCGCACCATCATCAACGCACGCACCGGCGTCAACTCCACCGTGAACCTGGCACGGCCGGGGGGCAAGGCGTTTATGGTCCTGACTTTGGCGCTGCTGCTGGCGCTGCCGGTCGCGGGCCTGTGCGTGGACGCCATGTGTGCCGCGCCGGAGCCGCTGCGGGTCGCCGACGGCGTGCTGCTGGCCGAGAGTTTTGGGAAGGACTATGCCCTGGCGTTGGAGGATATGGAGGAAGTGGAAGTTCTGGACGCGCTGCCAAAGGGCATGACGCGGGTGATGGGCACCGGAGCGGACAGCATTTTGAAGGGCGCGTTCACCACGCCATGGGGGCGGGCCACGCTGTGTCTGGATCCCCGGTCGGGGCCGTGGCTGAAGGTGACCATGGTTGACGGGAAAGTGTACCTGCTGGGCGGCGGCGCGTCCGACGCGCATAGCATATGGGAGAGCCTGTCCGAGAGGAGGCGGGAGCCGTGAGAGGGCGCATAGCGGTCAAGGTGCTGGCGGCGGCCGCGCTGGTCGGTATCGGGGCGGCGGTGTTCCGGGCCGGGCCGCGGGCGGGCCGGGTGCCGGGTACGGACGGCGCGACGGTGGTGTTTTTCGGCGACAGCATCACGGAATACTGCGACCTGACGGCCTATTATCCGGACCTGCGCGCCGTCAACCAGGGCATCGCGGGGGATACCACGGCCGGGATGCTGGCGCGCCTGGAGCGGGTGTATGAGGCCGAGCCGGCCTTCGTGGTGGTGCTGGGGGGTATCAACGACCTGCTCAGCGGGTACGGCGCCGGCCAGGTCACGGACAATCTGCGCGCGATCGTGGAAAAACTCCACGACGACCTGCCAAAGGCGCGGGTGGTGGTCCAGTCCGTCTATCCCATCGCCGACGGGGAGGACCTGTACTTTACCGGCCTGATATGCGCCGTCAACGCCGCGCTGCGGGCGATGGCGGGGGAGATGGGGTATACGTACGCGGACGTGTACGCCGCGCTGCAAACGGCGGACGGGCGGCTGGACGGGCGGTATTCCGACGACGGGCTGCACCCCAATGACGCCGGGTATGAAGCCGCGTGCCCCGTGGTAAGAGCGGCCATCGACAGCGCCGCGAAGGGGTGAAACCGCCGTCGGAAAGGTTGACGAAAAGCCTGTTTTCTGCTATTATGTAGGATTAGAAAACGACCCGGCGGGGCAAAATGCCCGCCGGAGGAAGGAGCATAGATATTATGGCAAACAGGATCGTCACCATCAGCCGGGAGTTCGGCAGCGGCGGACGCACGGTGGGCAAGCACTTGGCGGAAAAGCTGGGCATCCCCTGCTACGATCAGGAGCTCTTGGAGAAGATCGCGGAGGAGAGCGGTCTGGCCAAGGAGTACATAGCCGAGCGAGGCGAGTATACGCCAAGAGGCGGATGGCTGGCCACCGCGTTCGCGGACAGGTCCGTCAACGGCCTTTCCATACAGGACTATCTGTGGACCGTGCAGCGCAAACTCATTCTGGAGATCGCGGCCAAGGAGTCCTGCGTCATCGTGGGCCGGTGCGCGGACTATATCCTGGACGGGAAACAGGACCTTTTGAAGGTGTTCGTGTACGCGTCCATGGAAAAGCGGGCCGAGCGCATCGTGAAGCTGTACGGCGAGACCGGCGACAGTCCGGAGAAGCGCCTGCGGGACAAGGATAAACGCCGGGCGGCCTACTACCAGTTCTACACCGATATGGAGTGGGGCAAGGTCCAGCACTACCATATCGCGCTGGACAGCGGCACGCTGGGCGTGGATAAATGCGTGGATATTATCGCGGGACTATATTGAGGGACGTTCTCTCCCCCAGTCAGCGCGGAGCGCTGACAGCCCCTTGGGGCCCCCACGCGGCACGCCTGTCGCGTGGGGAGAGGAGGAGCCGCGGGCTATTCGGGGTATGCCGCTTGCGGCGAATCACGACCTAGCCCAGCGAGCGACGACGACAGAGGGGGCCGCGCTGCGGCGCGAGGGTGACAACCCTCCAGTCAGCGCCGAAGGCGCTGACAGCCCCCCTTACACAGGGGGGCCGTCAATAAGGAAACATTAAAATCCAATGCGTCCACGGCGGGAGCCGGGGACACCTTTGTTTGATAATCCGGCATGGTGGCCACCTCTTTATGCCACGATATTGTAGCATATCCGCTTGGATGATGCTACAAAATAGTAGCATTACCATGAGGTGATGCTGCATGGTTTTTCAACGGCTGGAGGACCTGCGGGTCGACGCGGACAAGACCCAGCAGGAGATCGCGGACGTGCTCCACTGTAAGCGGGAGGTCTATAGGCGCTATGAAAAGGGTATACACGAGATACCCGTCTGGGCCGTCATTGCGCTGGCGGCGTATTACCACACCAGCACCGATTATATTCTGGGCCTGACGGATAAGCGGTGAGATGTGTCCCCGGCTTTAGATATCTCTCCCTCAGTCACGCTTGCGCGTGACAGCCCCCTCGTCAGAGGGGGCCGGCCCCAGAGGGGCCGATTCGGGGGCAAAGCCCCCGCCTCCCCCTGACGGGGGAGGTGGCGCGGCTTCGCCGCGACGGAGGGAGAGAAATATTAAAATCCAACGCAGTCCCCGGCGCAAGCCGGGGACACCATTTTGTGCGCGGCGGCGTCCAACGTGACAACCCTCCAGTCAGCGCCGAAGGCGCTGACAGCCCCCCTTACACAGGGGGGCCGTCAATAAGGAAACATTAAAATCCAATGCGTCCACGGCGGGAGCCGGGGACACCATTTTGTGCGGCGCTGGCGCACTACTGTTACAACCCTTCCACCGCGCTTCGCGCGGTCCCCCTCCCCTTACACAGGGGAGGCTTTCCATATGGAAGCCCCGGACAGAAACGTCCGGGGCGATCTTATTGTGTTTACTTATCCATTTACACAGGGGAGGCTTTCCATATGGAAGCCCCGGACAGAAACGTCCGGGGCGGTCTTATTGGTTTATTAATCCATTTTTTTGAGCCAGCGGCGGAGAAGGTACAGGGCGAAGAGGGCGCCGCAGGTCTCCCCGGCGATCACGGCGCTCACAAGCCCCGTCAGGCCAAAGAGCCGGTCCAGCAGGAACATGAAGGGGATATAGAACACCAGCTGCCGGACCACGGAGTGGGCCAGGGTGTCCCGGCCGTCTCCCATGGCCTGTAAGCAAAAGGACGTGTGGTAGTTCATGAACTGCACCGGCGAGACAAGGCAGCGGATGCGCATGAAGGCGGCGGCGTAGGTCACCGTCTCCACGGCCTGCTGGGCGTGGGAGCCGGAGGTGCTGATGAACAGCCGGCATATGGGTCCGGCGCACAGCCGGAAGAAGACCACGCAGAAGACCGTGATGACAAGGCCCACGCGGCGGGCAAAGCGTATGGTCTCCCGCATGCGTGCCCGGTCGCCGGAGGCGTAGTTGTACGCCACCACGGGGAGCATGCCCTGGCACAGGCCGATGTTGACGGCGTTGGGCAGCCGCTCCGCCTTCATGACGATGCCGATGGCGGCCAGGGGCAGGTCCCCGTGGGCGGCCATCAGAGCGTTCAAAAATACGTTGGCCACGTCAAAAAGGGCGTTCAGCAGCGCGGAGGGTACGCCTACGGCGAACACGCCGCGCTTATCCTCCCGGCGGATGGCACGGGCGTCGGCCGGGCGCATGCTCAGCGGCGCGGTGCGGGAGACCTTTTGGAGGGTCACCAGCATGTAAACGCACGCGGCGACGTTGGAGAGCAGCGTGGCCAGGGCCGCGCCGAACACCTCCCAGTCCTTAGGCAGCAGCACGAACATGAAAAGCGGGTCCAGGGCGATGTTCAACAGCCCGCCGCCGGAAAGGCCGATGCTGGCCTGGCGGGAGTACCCGGCGTTGCGCAGCAGGTGTCCGCATACGGCGGACAGGACCACCGGCAGCGTGCCCACGATCACGGTCAGCCACAGGTACTGGGCGGCGTAGCGGGCCGTGGCGTCCGAGGCGCCTAAGAGGTCCAGCAGCGGGCGGAGGAAAAGGCCCACCAGCAGGGAATACAGCAGGGATATGCCGATGGCGCCGTAAAAGCTGAAGGCGCTCACACGCCGGGCGTCGGCCGCTCTGCCCTGCCCCATCAGCCGGGCCAGCAGACTGCCCCCGCCGATGCCGAACAGGTTGCCCATGGCCACGGTCATCATGAACACGGTGAAGGCCACGGTCACGGACGCCACCATATAGGAGTTGCCCGTGCGGCCGATGAAAAACGTGTCCACCACGTTGTACACCAGATTGATAAGCTGGCTGATGATCGTGGGGATGGACAGGGATATCACCGCTCTGGGCACGGGCGCGGAGCGGAAAAGCTCATTTTTGTCGGCAGGGGTCGCGGTGCGCATGCTCTCGCCTTTCTTTGTCAGTAATCTATCTCACAGTATTCATAGGCGTTGATGACGGCGGTGTCGCCGTACTTGTCCCGCTGGGGGATGTTGTGGGCGTAGGTGCGGTGGACGTGGCCGTGGATGAAGTACTTGGGCTTGTATTTGTCCAGCAGCGTCAAAAAACACTCAAAGCCCCGGTGGGACAGGGTGTCGAAGTCGTTGAGACCTCGCGCGGGGGCGTGGGCCAGCAGGATGTCAAAGCCGCCGTGTCTGCGCAGCTTGAACCACAGCTTCCGGATGCGCTTGGCCATCTGCTGCTCGGTGTACATGCACTCCCCCTCCCGGTGGTAGCGGTACGAACCGCCAAGACCCAGGATACGCACGCCTTTGACCTCCACAATGTCGTCCTCCGCGCAGATACAGCCCTCCGGCGGGTGGGTCAACAGGGAGTCGTCGTGATTGCCACGGACGTAGACCAGCGGACAGTGGGCCATGGTCACCAGAAATTCCAGGTACGCCGGCCGCAGATCGCCGCATGCCACGATGAGGTCAAACCCGTCCAGCGAGCCGGCCTGAAAATAATCGTAATAGCGGGGAGCGGCTACGTCGGAGACGGCCAGTATCCGCACGGGATCACCTCTTTTCTCTGTGTTGGTCTTTTATTCCACCGGTTTCGACGACATGATACCTGCGATATCGACCGTGCCCTTCGCCGTCTCGTCCAGATCCTCCCGGGCGGGGATGGCGCCGGCGATGTTCTCGTTGAGCCAGCACATGTCGATGACCTTGTCCGGGGTGAGGACCTGGCCCTGGTCCAGCACCTGCCGGCCGGCCTGGTCGAACAGGGGGCCGCGGAAGGGCTCGCATGTGCCGGCCAGGAAGCTCCGGCCCAGAAACTCCGCCATCTTCCGGGTGGACTCGGGCAGCTTGTCGGAATAGCGCATCTCCACCACCCCGGCGGACATGCCCCAGTAGTAGTTCAGCGCACGGGGGCTCCGGTCCGCCTCCGCCTGGAAGCTCTTGTCCTGGATGCGGCGCAAGATCGTCTCGTAGTACACGCCCCACTGCCACACGGGCCGGGCCAGGTTCACCGTGCCGCTGTCCGTGACGATGGCAAGGCCAAAGGGGGTGTGTCCGTTGTCCCGGAGACGGGCCAGGTCCTGGGAGGACACCAGGCGCACGCCGTTTTCCCTGAGCCGGGCCATGGCGCTGTCCAGCCCGCCAACGGAGGACCACTCCAGCCGGACCTTCGCCAGGGGGTTCACGGCCTGCACGCCAAGACCAAAGGCGTTGATGCCGGCCACCTGGCCGAAGATGGGATAGTCGCAGATATAGCCCACGTCGTTGCCACCGGCCAGAGAGCCGGCGATCACGCCGGCGATGAACTTGGCCTCGTACATCCGGGCGTAGTAGGTGCGGATATACCGGTGGGACATGTTGAGCGAGCAGTTGAGGATGGTGAGCCTGGGGTCGTCCACCGCGGCACGGAGGCTGGCGGGCAGCAAGCGGGGAGAGGTGGTGAACAGCACCGTGCACCCGTCCTGGGCAGCCTCCCGTATCACGTCCAGGGGGTCCGCGTCCAGGGCGTTGAAGTAGGCGCGGGTCTCGATCTTGTCCCCGAAAACCCGCTGCACGTGCTGGCGGCCAAGCTCATGGCCGAAGGTCCAGCCGGAAAGACCGGGGTCCTTGTCGTGGATGAAGGCTACCCGCAGAGGCTTTTCCGCCTTGGGCAGCACCTTGGCCAGCAGGCTCTCCGGCTTTTCCGCCGCCGGGTCCAGCTTCACGTCGATGGCGGGGCGCTCCTGCTGGAGCGTGATCTCCTGCCACACGCTGGCCACGGACTTTTTCAGCTCCGCCGCGGACTTCTGCCGCAGGTCCTGATAGCCGTAGACCTCCACGTAGGCCAGCAGCGCGTCCCCCACGGTGGAGGCCAGGCGCTTGCCGCCGTTGGCCTCGTATGCCTGGCGGAAGACGCAGTAGGCCGAGCGGAAGCCGGCGCGGTCGTCGTCCGACCAGACCTCGCCGGGGGTCTTGCCCATGAGCTGCTGCAGGCGGGCGCAGCTTCCGGGCTTGGTAAATTCGATAAAGTTGGTCCGGCTGAGCCGGTAAAAGTCGATCAATTCCAAATACAGCGCCGTCTCCGCGTCGCCACGGGTCTCGGGCATGATGCGCGTGACGTGGGCCTCCACGGCCTCCGCGCCGAAAAAGCGCAGGACGCTGACCCGCTTGTTGCCTTCCTCCACATAGTACCGGTTCAGGTACTCGTAGACCTTGACGGGCTCCCGGATGCCCTCGTCCAGGTGGGCCTGGCACAGGTTGTTCCACTTGGCGGCGAACTCGGAGTCGACAGGCAGCAAGGGCATGAAGTTGCGGGCAAAGGCGTTGGTCCGGGCGGCGGTGCGGGTGCCCACCACGAAATCCATGGGGATGGACACGATGCCCAGGTCGACCCCGCAGGAAAAGCGCTCCGCCGGGACAAAGGCGTCCAGCACCGCGGGGTAGGGGTGCTCGCCGGCGGCGGTGCAGCGGTGAAATTCTTTTTGGGCCAGCTTCAGCGCTTCGGAATAATAGGGTGTCTGCATGGAATGTCCTTTCTGCGTGGCCGGTCGCGGCCTTATGTTCACCGCGCATTGTACACTGTCCCCGCCGCAGCGCACAAGAGGGATTTTCGCCAAAAACAGCTCCTCCGCGGCGGCGTCCATTGTTAAAAAGCCTCCACTGTGTGAGGGGGGAGGGGTCGACACCCCCCCAGTCAGCGCCGGGGGCGCTGACAGCCCCCCTTACACAGGGGGGCCGTCCATAATGTGCGGCTGCGCCGCGTGCCGCTTTTTGTAATTGTCACATGAGGGTGTCCGGGTCCGTGTAGGGGATGTGCAGGGCCTCGGCCACCGCCGCGAAGGTGAGCTTGCCCTTGTAGGTGTTCAGGCCGCTCATCAGACAGGGGTCGGCCTTGCAGGCGGCCTCCAGGCCCAGCTTCGTGATGCGCACGCCGTGGGCCAGGGTGGAGTTGACCAGCGCCTCCGTGGACGTGCGGGGCACGCTGCCGGGGATGTTGGCCACGCAGTAGTG
>CANQQB010000018.1 GCA_947625845.1 uncultured Oscillospiraceae bacterium | reverse complement strand
GAGCCGTCGCCGTTTCACCTGCCGCCGGGGACGCTGCTGCGGGGCAAATACCTGGTGGGCAGCGTGCTGGGCGAGGGAGGCTTCGGCATCACCTATGTGGGCCGGGACCTGACGCTGGACATGAAGGTGGCCATCAAGGAATTTTATCCACGGGAGATGGTCTCCCGCAGCGCCACCTCCTCGACCCGTGTCTACGTGCTCAAAAGCGGCGCGGGCGAGGGCTATGAGAAGGGCAAGGACCGGTTTCTGCACGAGGCGCAGGTATTGGCGCGGCTGGAAAAGCAGCCCGCCATCGTGCGCGTGCGGGACTTTTTCGAGGACAACAACACCGCCTATATCGTCATGGAGTTCGTGGAGGGCGTCACCCTCAAGGACCTGGTGGCCCAGCGGGGCGGCAAGCTCCCGCCGGGGGAGCTGCTCGACCTGGTGGAGCCGCTGTTCCAGGCCCTGACCGTGGTGCACGACGCGGGGCTCATCCACCGGGACATCTCCCCGGACAATATCATGCTGGAGGGCAGCCAGGTACGGCTGCTGGACTTCGGCTGTGCCCGCGACACCAAGGGCGAGGGCACTCAGGCCATCTTCAAGAAGGAGGGTTACACCCCGCCGGAGCAATACCAGAGCAAGGGCCAGGGTCCCTGGACGGACGTGTACGCCTTCTGCGCCACCCTCTATTACTGCCTGACCGGCAAGACGCCGCCCTCCGCCTATGAGCGCAAGGAGAAGGATAAGCTCCACCCTCCCACCAAGATGGGCGTGCCCCTGTCCGAAAAGCAGGAACAGGCGCTGCTGAAGGGCCTGAGCTACGCCGCCGGCGATCGCTATAAGAGCATGGAGGAGCTGCATAAGGACCTGTACGCCGCTCCGCCTCCCGACCCGACGCCCTGGTGGAAGCGGTGGCTGGCGCCGACAGTCGCGGCCTTTGGGGCAGCGGCGCTGGTGATAGGGACGCTGTTCGCCACGGGGGTGCTGCCCCCGGAGTCGGCGCCAACCCCCACGCCAGAGCCCACCGCCACGGCGGAACCCACACCCACGCCCGCGCCAACACCAGAGCCCACGCCGGCCCCCGGCTCCGGCGAGGCGCTGGACACGGCCATCTTCTCCGAGGGTCGCACCCTGACCGCCGGGGTATACGGCCGGGCGGACCTGGACGCCATGCAGACGGACCCATACGTGACGGCGGTGGTCCTGGAGCAGGGCGCGGTGCTGGACCTGAACGACCCCACGGCCGGGGAATACGTCATGAGAAAGCCCCTGTGGGTGAAGAAGGGCGCCGTATTGCGGGCCAACTGGCTGACCATCCCCGGCGGCGTGGCCGTGGAGATGGACGGCACGCTGGACTGCCGGGGCCTCATCACCCTGGAGGGCAGCGCCACGCGGCTTTATATGACCGGCGACGTTACGGGCGATACGCTGGAGATGGCCGCCGTCGTCATGGACTCGGGGGCCAACATCGGCTTTAAGAACGACGACCTGGCCAAGAGCATGTATGACATACTCCTGCCCGCGCCCCAGAAGACGGAGGACATGGTATCGGTGAAGACGCCGGAGGAGCTGCAAGAGGCGCTGGAAAACGAGCAAAACGTGTCCATCGACGCGGACATGACCGTCATGGACCCCTTCCTCCCCTCCGGTGTCACGGTCTGGATCAGCGAGGGCGTGACCGTGCAGAGCGCCACCGAGCACGGCTTCTATCTGTACACCAGGGACGGAGCGGTGACTCTGGTCAACGAGGGGACCTATGTGGGCACGCTCAACGCCGGCGACGGCGGTCCCGGCGCACGGGTGTTCAATTACGGCTCCATGACGACCGGCGACCGGGACGTGGTGGACGACGGGCTCTATTTCGAATCCGGCGTGCTGCTCAACTACGGCAAGTACGTCGGCGGCGGCTTCATCTCCCGCATCTGGGAGCAAGGTCGCATGATCAACCTGGGTTCCGCCGATCTATACCACTTCGAGGTCGTGGGCTCGCTGTCCAATCTGGGCTCTTTGGGCTGCCACCAGGTCGGCGCGATCGACCCCCAGGACCCGGACCCCTTCTGGTTCAGCACGAAGGTCTGCGACAGAGGCTCGTTGTACAACGGCGGGACGCTGACGGCCGACGGACAGTACGGCATCTGCAGCGACAGCGTCATCTATAACGACGGGGTGTTTGAGGACCGCTCCACCGATATGGAAGGGAACCCCGCATACAAGATATACAACCGGGGCAAGGCCGTCCTGTCCGGCACCCACTACGGCGTCGTCGCGGGACCGGGTACCGCGGAGATCCCGGAGGGACAGCCGTGCAACCTCGTCATCGCCCACACCGCGCCGCTGGCCCAGGCGCCGGCGGACGCCGTCGTCGTCCGGGACGAGGCGGCCCTGCGCCAGGCGGCCGGGGCCGGCCAGAGCATATGCGTGGCGGGCAGCGTGACGCTGGGCGAGCCGCTGGAGGTCGCGGCGCCGCTGTACGTGACCGGCATGCTGCGGGGCCAGAGCCTGAACGTGACGAGAGGGTCGCTGGCGATCCTGTCCGGCGGCTCGGTGACGCTGGAGACTCTGCGGCTGCTCCCAGTGGACGATCAGGAAGGCATCGTGGACCTGAGCCTGGCGGCGGGCGGCAGCCTGAAGGTGACCGGGACGCTGCAAATGCGCCACATGACCTTTGTGGCCGAGGGCGGCACGCTGGACCTGACCGGCGCGACGGTGGATATAAACAACACCAGCTTTATGCCGGCGCGGCTGGACGCGTTCCTCTTGGACAAGGCGAACGTGAGCGTCAGCGAATGTGAGGCCGCCACGCCGCCAAGAGGCGGCAAGCTGACCGCCGAGGGTCTTCGCCTGCGTCTGTTCAACGGCGGATGCTTCCGTGTCTGCGCGGGCTGCGAGCTGACCGGCGCGGACATCACCGTGTCGCAGACGGGCGAGGAACAGCCGGGAGGCATCGACTTCGCGGGCGACGCGGTCCTGCGGGACTGCACGGTCAACGTGGCCGGCGGCGACATGCAGACGATGCTGTGCAATCTGTCCCTGGAGGGTTCCACCAGGCTGGTCAACCGGGGCAATGTGGTCTTTAGCGGCTGGGACGAGTATTCCATCCGGTCCGCCTCCACGGTCCGCATCACCAATTACGGCAGGATGGAGATCGGTATGACCAGCGTCGTTTTGCGCCAGCCCATCGACAACCAGGGCCGGCTGGTGGTGGCGCAGAACGAGTCGTACCCGACCTACAAGCCGTTCGACATGTACATGGGCAACCCGCCGATGACCTTTGAAGAGGAAGCGGCGCTGCAAGCGGAGGAACAACAGCAACAACAACAATAATAAAGGAGAGCGCGTTATGGAGAAACGATACTGCCCGTACTGTATGACGGTGCTGGGAACGGAGGACGTCTGCCCCGCCTGCGGCCGGCGGCCGGCGGAATACGTCCCGGCCCCCGCCTATCTGCGGCCGGGCACGGTGCTCGTCGACAAGTACATCCTGGGCGGCGTGCTGCAAGACGACGAGGCCAGTATCACCTACATCGGCCGGGACCTGCTGCTGCACAAAAGAGTATCCGTGAAGGAGTTCTTTCCCAGCGGTCAGGCCGACCGGGACGCCGCACAGTCAGCCGAGGTGCGCGCCAGCACGACGGATATCAGCGGCGCCATCAGCGCGTTTGAGCGGGGGCGGCGCAACTTCACGCGGGAGGCAAAGATCCTGGCCAAAATGGAGAAGCAATCCGCCGTCGTGGACGTGCAGGACCTGTTCGAGGCCAACGGGACGGTCTATCTGGTCACGGAGTATGTGACCGGCTCCACCCTCCGGCAGCGGGTAAAGTCCTCCGGTCCCATGGCGTCGGGCAAGCTGTTCGCCCTGCTGGAAAACGTGTTCATCGCGCTGGAGGCGCTGCACAAAAAGGGCCTGTACCACCGGGACATCACCCCGGACAACATCATCCTGGAGCGGGACAACGCCCGGCTCATCAACTTCGCCAGCGCCAGGGAGACCGGCGGCGGGCAGACCTATACCCTGTCCTCCACGACCCACGCGGGCTTCTCCGCTCTGGAGCAATACTTCAGCGACGAGCAGGGTCCCTGGACGGACGTGTACGGCCTGAGCGCCACGATCTATTACTGCCTGACCGGCCGGACGCCGCCGGCGGCTCCCGACCGGCAGGAGGACGACCCGCTCATCTCCATGAGCGAGCTGGACGTGTCGGTGAGCCGCATGCAGAGCCTGGCCGTGACCATCGGCCTGCGCGTGCGGCGGCAGGAACGGTTCCAGAGCATCTCCGAGCTATACGACGGGATATATAAAGGCGTCATTCCAAAGCCATATCTGCGTAAAGAGGATATGATCATACCGCCAAAGCCCGACCCCGTTCCGCACAAGCACCGGGGCTGGATCGCCGCGCTGGCTATCCTGGGTGCCGCGGCCATCGGCGCGGCGGCGCTGTTCGCCACGGGGGTGCTGCCCCCGGAAAAGGCGGAGCCCACGGCCGAGCCCACCGCCACGGCGGAGCCCACGGCCAAGCCCACGCCCAGACCCACCGCCACGCCCAAGCCGACGGCCGCGCCGGGGTCCGGCTCCGCGCCCGATATGACGGTGTTCGCCGGCGCGCGGACCCTCTCGGCGGGGGAGTATGACACGCAGACCATGCTGGACCTGATGGCGGACGATACGGTGCCGGCCATCGTGCTGCGGGAGGGCGCCGTGGCGTCGGCGAACGCCTGCGACTTCACGGTGACAAAACCTCTGTGGGTGGAGTCCGGGGCGCTGCTGCGCGTAAGCGCCATGCAGATACCCAAAGGCGGCCTTCTGGTGCTGGACGGAGACCTGGACTGCCAGGGCCTGATCGACCTGTCCGGCTCCGGCGTGAGAATGGCCGTCAGCCACCCGCTGACGAGCCGGAACGCCGCGGAGATGACGTTGTTCATGGACGCGGGCACGAACCTGTTCATGGACGAGAGCTTCATAGACGAGGACCTGCAGCACAGCTTTTTCATCAAGCACTCTACTGTGCCGAAGAACGTCACGGAAGCGGCTGACGCCCAGTCCCTGGCGGAGGCCGTGCAAAACGGCGGGAGCGTGCTGCTGACGGCGGACGTGACGCTGGCCGAGGAGCTGGTGGTGGAAAACGCCACGCTGTTCGTGGACGAGGCCGTCACGGTATCCGCCGCGCTGGGCAAGCAGACGGATGTCCGGATAACGGTGGGCGAAGGCGGTACGCTGGTGAACATGGGCCAGATGCACATCAACATGAACGTGGCCGGCGGGGCTGTGTATAACTTAGGTACCATGTACGACCTGCAGGGGTTCTCGCTGTCGGAGCACGGGATGCTCGTCAACGACGCCTCCCTGGAGATACGCCAGGGCGCGCTGTATGAGACGGCCCGGCTGGTGAACTGGGGCGACCTTAACTGCTGTGGCCTGAGCGTGCTGGGCGGCCGGCTGGTCAACGTGGGCGAGCTCGATATGACGAGAAAGAGCTGGGACGTCAACCTGGACCTGCGATACGGCGGCACGTTGTACAACGCCGCCGCGGTGAACATGACCAAAGGCAGCTACGTGGACAACAGCGGCTGGATCGTGAACGACAACTGTCTGCGCCTGGACAACGGCGCGCGGCTGGACAGCATCGGCGTGGTCTATAACCGGCGCGGCGGCGTTCTCCGTCCGATGCCTGACACGCTGGCCTGCACCGGCGGCGCGCTCCTGAACGCGGGGCATATTGAGACCCCGGAGGACGATCCCAACTTTCTCAACGTGACCCCGCTCCGGGCGGAGCTGTACAAGGTTCCGGCGGAGGCCGTGGCGGTCTATAGCGGCCAGGAGCTGCTGGCGGCCCTGAACGGCCAGACGCCGGTGTGCCTGCGGGGTGACGCGTCCCTGGACCAGGCGCTGACGATCACAGGCCAGCTCTATGTGGACGGCGGGACCCTGACCGCCCCGTCCGTGACGGTCGGCGGCGGAGGCCTGCTGGTCCTGCGGGACAGCGCCTTAAACACGGGGGACCTGACGATACAGGACGGCGCTGAGGTGACGGTGCTGGGAGAACAGAGCACGCTCGGCTTCACCGGCGCGCTGCGGATGCGGCAGGGGACCCTCTATTGCCCCGACAGCGACCTGGATCTGAGCGGCAGGACCGTGGATCTGCAGGACGGCTCCGGGGTGGTCATGGAGCGCGGCGCGCTCACGGCGGACGGCGCGCAGATAACGATCGGCGCCGCCGCGCTGCTTCCCCCCTGTCAGACCGGCTTTTCCGCACGGGACCTGACGCTGACCCTGGCCACAGGCGATATCACCTGCTCCGCGCCCTGTGAACTGACCAACGGGACCATCACCGTCTCCGACGGCGCCGGGATCGTCGTATCGGGACAGACCGGCGCTCTGCGGGACTGCACGGTGACAATGAACAACGGAGGCAACTTCATCCTTTCCTGCGACGCGGTATCCCTGACGGGCAATACGCAGATCGTCAACAACGATGGCTTTGTGGGCTTAGGCGGCATCGAGGACCCCTACGTCGGCGCGACCGTGACGGCGGACGACACGGTGCATATCGTCAACAACGGGATCATGTACCTGTGCGACGCCGACATACCGGTGGAGGGAAACCAGCCGGATCGCGTCTATTGAGCGGATGAGACTTAACAAGCTTGCGCGAAATGTGATACAATCCAAAGATAGACCCGGCGAGGGAGGCGAGGGACCTGGAAAAGCGTTGTCCATACTGTATGGCGCCGCTGCGCGGCGATGAAGCGGTCTGTCCCGTCTGCGGACGGGACACGGCCTACGCGCCCCAGGTCCACCACCTGCCGCCGGGGACGCTGCTGGAGGAACGGTATCTGCTGGGCGCGGTGCTGGGCGAGGGAGGGTTCGGCATCACCTACGTGGGCCTGGACACCCGCCTGGACGTGAAGGTGGCCGTGAAGGAGTATTACCCCCGTGACAGGGCTGCCCGCAGCGCCGCCGATTTCCCGGCGGTGGTCAGTCTGGTGGGCATGCCGCCGGAGGGCTTCGACCGGGGCAGACAGCGGTTTTTGGAGGAAGCGCGGGTCATGGCCCGGATGGAAAAACAGCCGGCCATCGTGGGCGTGCGGGACTTTTTCGAGGCCAATGGCACCGCCTATATCGTCATGGAGTACGTGCAGGGCGTCACGCTGACGGCCCTGACGGCCCAGCGGGGCGGCCGGGTGCCGCCGGAGGAATTATTCCCCCTGCTGGAACCGGTATGTCTGGCACTGGGAAAGCTCCACGCCGCGGGACTGGTCCACCGGGACATCTCCCCGGACAATATCATGCTGGAGGACGGGCGGGCCCGGCTTCTGGATTTCGGCTGCGCGCGGGAGACAGCCGCCGGACGGCGGACGCTGACCATCTCCCTCAAATATGGCTACGCCCCCATCGAGCAATACCGGCAAAAAGGCCAGGGTCCCTGGACGGACGTGTACGCCCTGTGCGCCACCATGTACTACTGCCTGACGGGGCAGACGCCGCCTCAGCCCCTTGACCGGGTCCCGGAGGACACGCTGCTGCTGCCCAGCAAGCTGGGAGTGTCCCTGACGGGACGGCAGGAGCGCGCCATATTGAGAGGACTGTGCATCCAGCCAAGGCGGCGGTTCCGCTCCATGGGACAGCTATACGAGGCTTTATACGAAGACGCCGCCCCGCTCCCGGAGCCAAAAGGACCCTGGCAGACGCCGGAGAAGATCACCATAATCGAGGCCGAGAAGCCCTCCCGCCGGCGGAAGGGCCGGCTCGCGGCAGCCGCCGCCGCGGCGGCTGTGGCGCTGGTGCTGGCCGGGGGACTGTGGGCCTTTCTGGGCCGGTCCGCGCCCGGTCCGGCGGCCGACGACGGAACCCCCGGCGGCGGCGCGGCCATCGACACGCGCCTGTTCGACGGCGCGGCGGCGCTGGAGGACGGGGCCTACGGCCCGGAGACGCTTCGCCGGCTCATGGAGGATGACGGCGTGCCTGCCGTGGTCCTGGGCGAGGGCGCGGTGCTGGACCTGAACGACCCGGCGGGCGAGCCGTTCGTGCTGGAAAAGCCCCTGATGACCAAAAGCGGCTCCACCCTGTTCGCCAACCGGCTGACCGTGCCGGAGGGCAGCGCCCTGCGGGTGGACGGGGAACTGGACTGCCGGGGGCTCATCCTCCTGGAGGGGTCCGGCACCCGGCTGCAATTGGCGGGGACCATGTCGCCGGACGGGGAGGAGCTGGCCGTGGTGCTCATGGACGAGGGCGGCAACCTTTCCATGGACCGGGACCTGGTCCAGGCGATGGCCGGCCGGCTGCGGCTGCTGCCCCGGCGGGAAAATACCCAGCCGGCCTCGGACCTGTGGCAGCTTCAGGAGGGGCTGCGGCTTTACGACACGCTCCTGCTCGACGCGGACATGACGCTGGACAGGCCATACGACTTGGCCGGCAAGACGGTGTTCGTCGCCCCCGGCGTGCGGATCGACGCCGTGCCCGGCGCGGGCTTTCTGCTGAACGGCTCCGTGCTGGCCAACGAGGGAGAGATGGCCTGCCGCCTGGAGGCGAAGGACGCCGTGGTGTATAACGGCGGGAACCTGGCCGGGACCGGGGAAGGCGGGTCCGTCCGCCTGTACGGCGGCACCCTGATGGTCAACGGCGGCACGTTCACGCCGGATGACTGGGGCTGCGTGTCGGCGGGCGGGGAGCTGGTGAACCTGGGTCGGATGGAAACAGGCGTCCTCACCGTCGCCGGCGGGACCCTGGTGAACCTGGGCCAACTGGAGCTGCTGGCGGTGGACTGGCCGTCCCCCGGCATGTCCTTCTCGAACGACGGCGCGTTTTATAACGGCGGCGTGTTCACCGCCCGCGACGGCTGCGTCTTCGAAAGTGCGGTGCGGACGGTCAACGACGGGCTCATCCGGCTGGGTGACGGCCAGGATATCTGGGTAGGGCTTCTCTATAACCGCCACGGCGCGGTGGAGGCCGTATCGGACGAGGTGCGGGCCAGCGGCCGGGTGCTGGGGCCGGGCACGGTCCGGCGGGACGGCGAGGGCCAGCTTGGCTGGCTGGGCTATCTGCACACGCCCTCCCTGGAACGGCTGCCGGAGGGATACGTCACGGCGGAGGACGAGTCCTCCCTGCACCAGGCGCTGGAGGGTACGGACCCGGTCTATGTGCCCGGCGACATGACGCTCACCGGCCCGCTGGAGGTGACGACGCCCCTGTACATCGGCGGCGCTGTGACGGCGGGACCCGATGCCCCCATCACCGTCCGTGGCACAGCCCTGGTCCTGTGGAAGAGCGGTTCGCTGCAGGCCGATGCTCTGCGGGTGTACGAAGGCAGCACGGCGGCGCTGACGGACGGCTGCTCCCTGACGGTGGCGCCGGGCGGGGAGCTGGCTCTGTTGGGACCGGCCGCGGTCCTGTGCGGCGAGTGCCGGAGCCTGACCCTGGACGAGGTGCACATCACCGTGCGCGGCGGGCTGTTCGCGCCCATGCGTGCGGAGCAGTTCACCATGGACGGCGCGGACATGACGGCGGAGGACGGCGCCAACGTTTTCACCCCCTTCCGGGGCGGCTTCTCCGCCCGCGAGACCGGCATATCCGTCACCAGCGGGGAGCTCCTTTTCCCCGGGGACGCGGTTTTGGCGGGCGGGGCGCTGACCCTGGCGGGGGACGGCACGTCGGTGCGCTTTGCCGGAAAAACGGTCCGGCTGGACGGCTGCGCGGTCACGGTGGGCGAGACGTGCTGGCTCACCTTCAGCCGCGCGGACGTGACCATGACGGCGGACGCCACGTTGGAAAACGACGGCAGCGTGTGGATAGGCGGCCAGGAGGAGGGCCGCCTTGACGCGGCCGGCGCGCTGGTGAACCGGGGCGAGATGTACCTGGACGTGCCCAAGCAGGTCGCCGTCCCCATCCAAAACAGCGGCGCGCTCCGGCTGTTCCGCAGGGACGGCTGGAACGATCAGGTGGACGTGGAGGGTGTCGAGCCGGTGTGGGAGGTCGAATAGACGAATAAAACGCCCGCCGGGAACGAGATCGTTCCCGGCGGGTTTCGTATGTCGTCAGTCCCGGATATTTTTGAACATATGCTTGATGACCTGCTCCAGCCTGTCGCTCATGGGCTCGTCCGGGTCGCCGCACATGCAGTACAGGATGAGCCAGTCGGTGGCGTTGCGGGGGTCCAGCGGGGCCATGCCGCAGTCGGCCAGCAGGGCATTGAGGGTCCACCAGTGGTCGTCCAGCCGTTCCTCGACGGTCAGGTCCTCCTCCCCGTAGTCCTCGTCGTACGGTCCGTCCTGGACCCCTACGTTCTCCGTCACCACGTACAGAAGCAGAAGCAGCTTCCGGGGCACGTCCTTTTTGTGCAGGCGGATATTCTTCAGGCCCGTGGCGTTAGGCCAGTTCTGCTTGACCAGCCGCTGGACCACGCTGAAGCCCTTCCGGCTGGTGCCGCTGGGCATGTGGACGGTGAGATAGGTCTCCATCACCGTCTCCACGGAGTAATCCCGCTCCTCCTCGTCTACCCACGGCGGCTCAGGCCGGATCAGCTGGCGCATATAGAGCTCGAAATAGTAGTACGCCCGCAGATGCAGGGAGCCGAATTTGTCCAGATTCCGCCTGTAGCATGCCTCCAGCTCCGGGAGGGTGACGGCCAGGAGCATCTCGTCGCGTATCTCCCTGGTGAGCTGGGACGCCTCCCGGCCGGTGACCTGTTCCAGACCGGGAGGCTCGGGCAGCGCGCCGTAAAAGTCCGCCGCCTCCTGCCAGGCGCGGCCATTGCGCAAAAACCAGGAGAACACCGCCTCCCAGCCGTTGCGGTACTGGATGCCGTAGTCGGTGCAAACGCACAGAAGATGGTCCAGCTGCTGTTCCGTCAGCCGCAGGGCAAAGGCGATGCCGAACACGTCCCGCCGGTTGGAGGGATGATGCCGGGCGCCCAGCCAGTTGCGGACATTTCGGCGCACGGCACGCGCCTCCGCACCCGGCTGGGACGCAAAAAAACCCATCAGTCGGCTTTGCAGGTCGGCATAGGGGTACATCAGGCGAAGCGTCTCCCCAAAGGAGCGGGGGACTACCCGGCCGTCCTGCAGATACGCGGCCGCCTCAGCAGGCGTCATGTGCCCATACAGGACGGCGTCATATTCAATTGGCTGGACGGTGGTGATGTCGTTCGTCCCCATCGCAGCGCACCATCTTTCCTGTTTTTCCCAACGGATCGGACACGCTCACAGTATAAACGTTTTAAAGCAGAAAATCAAGATTGCCAACGCGCCGGGGGGGCCGCGGCTGCACCCGGCAAGAGGAAAAGAAGGATGCACCGTTTTGTGCATCCTTCTCAGTCTGTCAAAGAACGAGCGGTTTTCAAGGAAGGAGAACGGCTCGTTTTTGTATAGAGGCGGGAAATAACCAGAAGATATGGGAAAAGCTGGGCTTTCCCCAACTCCATGTCGCCATCTTTTTCAAGTTCATTGCAGCAAACTTCAGCCTCACCCAGGTTGTCACCCGGGCCAGACCTCGGTGCTGTGTGTATCGCATCGCGTGCTTCTCCTTCGCGTCTGCGAATACTCGCTCAAATTGCCCAAGATTTTCTTACGGTGTATACCGTGGTAATCGCCTTTTACTTTGGCACCCAAGCCAAGATCACGGGCGGCGGGGATCAATGAAACACCTAAAGGGCCTAAGGGTGAAGAAGGCTACAAAGAAAAAGCAAGTAATTCCAACCTGGATAACCCTTCCGCCAATGCGGGAAGTAACAATTACACAAAATATGCCCGTGACCTTGCGGCGGCTGGATATTACAACGGAAGCAAACAGGGCTTTGAATGGTGTGATGTCTTTGTGGATTGGGTGTACTGGATGGCCTACGGCAAAAATGCGAGTAAGGCACAAGCGGCCCAATGTCAAAGCGGTCCTTTGGGGGCGGCTTGCCCGTACAGCGCGGATTACTACAAGGCTAAAGGCCGGTTCAGTAAGACCCCCCAACTTGGGGATCAGGTATTCTTCCAACAGGGCGGGAAGATCGTACACACCGGCATTGTCATTGGGGTAACGTCTACCACTGTTACCACTGAAGAAGGCAACAGCGGGAATTGCGTGAAGCGTCATACTTACAATCTGAATGACAGCTATATTGCCGGGTATGGGCACCCCATTTTTGACGATTCTTCCAGCGGGGGTAATACCCCGGCCCCGGCACCTACACCCACAAAGATCACTGTCACCCTGAATGTGGAAGAACTGTCCAAGGCCAAGCAATCCACCGGTGCCCTGGTCAAAACGGTGCAAAGAATCTGTTATGCTTACGGGTTCACCGGTACCACGGGACGGCCCATTGCCGTGGATGGTGATTTTGGAACGGACACCGATTGTGCGGTCAGGAAACTTCAGAAACATCTTGGCTTGCCGGTGGATGGTGTTGTGGGCAAAGATACTTGGCCCGCAATGCTGACAAAGCTGACATGAAAAAGGCCCTGTTCATCATCCTGATCCTGGTTGCCCTGGTCCTGATCGTTTCCATTGACTGTAATTGGCACAATCAGGACCCGGAAACACCGGTGGACGGGGAAGCCCTTTGGTACAGCTTGCCCCCGGAATTGCTTTCTGACGTGATCGCCGGGAAGCAAGAACAGATTTCAGACCTGGAAGATGATATTGCCCGAATACAGGCAATTCAGCGGGAACAATGGGAGAAGGTGGAACAATGAAAAAGATTTTGTAAAACTGTTATCTATTTGTTACTACCGGCGCGGGTTTGTCCGGGTCGCTATGGGTTGAAATCCTTGAAAAATGCGGCCCTGTAACGCGCTGGAAGGTGTAGCAAAGTTGAAAAAATCATGCTATAATCTCAACATAGAGCAACAAAGCGAAAACTTGGGATTTGTGGAGGAATAATGACAACAGTATATTTTGTCCGTCATGCAGAGCCAAATTATAATAACCACGATGATCTTCTTCGAGAATTGTCGGCCAAAGGACTGAAGGACAGAAGATTAGTCACGGATTTTTTGGCAGATAAGGGAATAGATGTCGCTTTATCGAGTCCATATAAAAGAGCGATCGATACGATCAGAGATTTTACAGATTCATTTGGGCTTCAAATTGAGATCATAGACGACTTCCAGGAAAGGAAAGTTGACAGCGAATGGATCGAGGATTTTGTCTCATTTTCACAGCGACAGTGGAATGATTTTTCCTATAAATTATCAGACGGAGAATGTCTCCAGGAGGTTCAGGACAGAAACGTTGCCGCATTGCGATCCGTTTTGCGTAAATATCCAGGGAAAAAGATTGTTATAGGAAGTCGTGGTACGGCTCTGAGTATAATTATCAATTATTATGATAATGCTTTTGGATACGAAGATTTTGCGAAAATTAAGAGTAAAATGCCGTGGATAGTGGAGTTTGCATTTGATGAAAACGAAAGATTACTTGCAATAAAAAACATGATTTATTCTGACAGCTTTCGGTTTGTAGAATTGTCAGAAGGCCATGCCAGAACGGTACGCAAAGGAACATAACCGTTGTTCCGCGCATTATATCCGAGCAGTCATGGGGAACAAGCTGAAGCTGGCGTCCGACGAGGCATCCGAGTGAGCAAAAAGAAGCTGGCCAAGGCGGAGAAACGGCTGGGCGAGCTAGATCGCATCTTCATGCGGCTGTACGAGGATCGGGTGAATGGCACGATTTCCGACGAGCGTTTTTCTTCCATGAGCAAGTCCTACGAGGACGAACAGGCGAAGCTCAAAAAGGAAGCGGATACGCTTACCAAAGATGTGGCCTAACAGGAGCAGAAAGCCACCGATGTGGAGCGCTTCATAGCCCAGGCGCACAAATATGTCGGCTTGGAAGAACTGACGCCCTACGCTCTGCATGAGCTGGTAAAGGCTATCTACATTGACGAGCCAAACAAGGGAGACGGCAAGCGGCGGCAGAACATCCACATTTCCTACGGCTTTGTAGGATTCATCCCCATCCAAGAATTGATGCAAGAGGAAATGGCGTGACACCCGCCACGCCATTCCCGAAATTCAATATTATACTGTCTTATGACGCCCCCTCTGTCGTCGGAGCTCGCATGGCTAGGTCGGGATTCGCCGCAAGCGGCAAACCCCGAATAGCCCGCGGCTCCTCCTCTCCCCATGCGACAGGCGTGCCGCGTGGGGCCCCCATGGGGGCTGTCAGCGCTTTGCGCTGACTGGGGGAGAGAATCCCCAAAAATATTTGCTTTGCCCGGTTTGCCGCTTGCATTGCCGGCTTTGGCGCGCTATAATGGCATAAACGGAATAACAAAGGCGGGACGTGAGGCGCAGCGAACACCTCACGCCCCTATGCAGGAGACCGACCTCCTACACAGCTTTTCAGCGCCCAAGGCTCATTATACTTTTTCCCACCTGTTTTTACAAGGGGAAAAGGTTGCCTGACTTTGTTGTGTTGTGCGCGGTGTGGGGAACAGACTCTGCACCGCTTTTGTTATTCCGGCGGAAGGGCTGCGGGGCGGCAACGCCCCCGGCCTGACTGCCGGGAACTCAATATGAAAGGTGTGGTATTCTCATGGCAAAGCGCAGCTTATGTTTGCTCCTGGCGCTGGCGACGGTGTTCTCCCTGGCGGCACCAGCGTTCGCGGAGCAAGAACCGGTCACGGCGGAAGAAGAAGTCGTGACGGAGGAAGTCGTTGAGGTCACGGAAGAACCTGTTGTGACAGAGGAACCGGTTGAAGTCACGGAAGAACCCGTCGTGACGGAAGAACCGGTCGAAGTCACGGAAGAGCCGGTGGACGAACCCGTGCCCGCGGCGGTGATCGCCTCTGGCACCTGCGGGGAGAATGTAAATTGGTCCATCTCTGGCACCACCCTTACCATCTCCGGCACGGGCGTGATGGAGGACTATTGGTCATCTCCGTGGAACAAGTATTACATCGAAACCGCGGTGATCGGTCCCGGCGTTACCAACATCGGTGATTGGGCATTGAATGGCTGCATTTCGTTGAAGAACGTATCGATTTCCGGCAGCGTCACCAGCATCGGGGAATCTGCGTTTGGAGGCTGCACGTCGTTGCAGAGCGTGACTATCCCCGGCAGTGTGGTCAACATCTGGAGCGATGCATTTGGTGGCTGCACGTCTCTGGCGAGCTTGACGATTGAAAATGGCGTGACCTACATCGGGGAATATGCGTTCAGGAGCTGCACGGCGTTGCCAAACGTGACGATTCCGGGCAGTGTGACTGGTATCGGGCAATATGCGTTTGATTCCTGCGCGTCCCTGGCCAACTTAACAATCGGGAATAGCGTGACTTACATCGGGGAATCTGCGTTTGGAGGCTGCACGTCGTTGCAGAGCGTGACGATCCCCGGCAGCGTGACCACTATCGGGTACTGTGCGTTTCGTGACTGCAATCATATGACGAACTTGACGATCGAGAATGGCGTGACCACCATCAGGGAAGGTGCGTTTAGGGGCTGCGCGTCGTTGCCCAGCGTGACGATCCCCGGCAGCGTGACCAGCATTAATGGCGATTGGTGGTATGGTGGCGCTTTCCAGTCCTGCACCAATCTGAAGACCGTGACGATCTCCGCAGGCGTGGAAACCATCGGGAACCAAGTGTTTTTCAGGTGCTTGGCCCTGGAAAACCTGACGATCGAAGACGGCGTAAAAAGCCTCGGGGAGCATTCGTTCGAGGATTGCACGTCGCTGCGGAGCGTGACGATCCCCGCCAGCGTGACCAGCATCGGGAACCAAGCGTTTTACCAATGCAACAGGCTAACGAGCGTGATCATCTTAAACCCAAACAGCGATATCAAGAACTCGGCGCTGGGTGGTCCGAATACAATGGTGATCTACGGTTATACCGGTTCTACAGCCCAGGCGTATGCCTTTAAAAATGGCTACACCTTTGAGTCTCTCGGCGAGCCTGAACCAACGGAGACGGACTCCGGCATGTGCGGGGATAACGTCAAGTGGTCTTTGTTCTCCGACGGTACGCTCACCATCTCCGGCACCGGGCCGATGGCGGACTTTCCTTCTGACAATTCCCCGTGGTATTCCTATCGATCTTCCATCAAAACAGTTGTCATCGAAAATGGCATAACTACCATCGGGGGCTGGGCATTTTCCGGTACGGCGCTGAGCAGCGTGACGATCCCGGACAGCGTGACCAGCATCGGGGAGTATGCATTTTATTGTTGCGACTTGCTGACCAGTTTGACGCTCGGCAATGGTGTGACCTACACCGGGCTCCAAGCGTTTGCACGCTGCACGTCGCTTACCAGCGTAACGATCCCGGACAGCATGACCAGCATCGGGGAGGGTGCGTTCTACTACTGCACGTCCCTGGCGAGCGTGACCATCTCAGCCGGCGTGACCAGCATCGGAGAAGATGCGTTTGGCTGGTGCACGTCGCTGCCCAACGTGACGATCCCAGGCAGCGTGACCAGTATCGGGTTTGGCGCGTTCTACTACTGCACGTCCCTGGCGAGCGTGACCATCTCAGCCGGCGTGACCAGCATCGGGTTTGGTGCGTTTGAAGGGTGTAGTTCGCTGACCAGCGTGACGATCCCGGACAGCGTGACCAGCATTGCCGGATCTGCGTTTAGTCATTGTACCGGTCTGAAAGAGATCAAGGTCGAGACAGGGAACAGCAATTACCGCTCTGTGGGAGGGGTGCTGTTCAACGCGGCCGGAACGGAACTCGTTTGCTTCCCGGCAGGCCTTTCCGACGTGTACGACATCCCCCGCGGCGTGACCAGCATCGGGGATTATGCGTTTTACAATTGCATGCCGCTGGCGGGCGTGACCATCCCGGATACCGTGACCAGCATCGGGGACGATGCGTTTTATGATTGCACGTCCCTGACGAGCGTGACCATCCCGGCCGACGTGACCAGCATCGGGGAGGGGGCGTTTTTTGGCTGCAAAAGTCTGACGAGCCTGACAGTGCTGAGCCCATACTGTGTCATTAATGATTCCAGTTACACATTAGGGGAATCCGGGACCACGATTATCCGCGGCTATGCCGGTTCCACGGCCCAGGCCTACGCGGAAGAATATGGGTATAAATTTAAATCCCTCGGCAAAGTGCCCCTGCTTGCGGCTCCCAAGATCAGCAAGGCGGAGAATAAGCCAACGGGTGTGAAACTCACGTGGAGCAAGGTCACCGACGCGGCCAAATACCGGGTCTACTACAAGACCGGCTCCGGTTCCTGGACGAAGATAGCGGACACTACCGCGACCAGCTATACATGGACCAAGGCCAAGAGCGGCACGACATACACATTCACCGTTCGCGCCTTTGATAAGACCAACACCGGCGGCAACTACGACAAGGCGGGAACGAGCAAAAAATATATCGGCCAGGTAAAAATCAGCAAGGCGGAGAACAAGCCCACAGGCGTAAAACTTACCTGGGGTAAAGTGGGAGGCGCTGCCGCTTACCGGGTGTTTTACAAAACCGGGTCCGGGGACTGGACGAAGATCGGGGACACAACCAAGACGGATTATACCTGGACGAAAGCCAAGAGCGGGACCAAGTACACCTTTGCGGTACAGGTGGCGAGCAAGGATGGCAAAAGCCTGTATAACGCCAAGAGTGACGGATTCAACAAGACATATATCGGGCAGGTAAAAATCAGCAAGGCTGAGAATAAGCCCACCGGCGTGAAGCTTACCTGGGGTAAGGTCGGCGGCGCGGCCGCTTATCGGGTATTCTACAAGACCGGGTCCGGGGATTGGAAGAAGATAGCGGACACCGCCGCGACGAGTTACACTTGGACGAAGGCCAAGAGCGGGACCAAGTACACCTTTGCGGTGCAGGTGGTCAGCAAGGACGGCAAGAGCCTCTATAACGCCAAGAGTGCCAGCTATAATAAAACCTATATCGGTCAGGTGAAAATAAGCAAGGTGTCCAATGCGAGCAACGGCGTGAAGCTCACCTGGGGTAAAGTGGGCGGCGCGGCTGCTTACCGGGTGTTCTATAAGACCGGCTCCGGTGATTGGACAAAGATTGCGGACACGACTTCCACCAGCTACACATGGACGAAAGCCAAGAATGGGACCAAGTACACCTTTGCGGTACAGGTGGCGAGCAAGGATGGCAAGAGCTTGTACAACGCCAAGAGCGCCAGCAAGAGCATCACATATAAGAAATAATGGAATAAGGGCGCGTCGAAAGACGCGCCCATACATTATTGTGCGGCTGAGGCCGCGTTTCCCCTCACTCTGTGGCGGGGACGCTTTCGCCTTCCAGCTTCGCTTTGCCGCTGGCGAGATTCTTTTTCGTCAGGCGCACGCCGTTTTTGTCCGCCACGGTCACGCCTAAAAATGCCATCACCACGCACACGATGGGCATGAGCCAGTTGAACATGGCGTAGGGCGCGTACTGGCCCACGCCGATGCCCAGCGTGCCCAGGATGAACACGCCGCAGGTGTTCCAGGGGATGAGCGCGGAGCTGACCGTGCCGGCGCTCTCCAGCGCGTTGGACAGGCTCTCCGGGCTCAGGCCGCGCTTGCGGTATTCCTCGGCGTACATCCGTCCCGGCACCACGATGGAGATATACTGCTCGGGCATGAGTGCGTTGGACGCCACGCAGGTGACCTCCGTCATGGCCACCAGCCGCGCCGGCGTCCTTGCCAGGGCCTTCAGCTTGTTCACGATGACCTCCAGCTGGTGGGTGTGCTCCATGATGCCGCCGAACATCATGGCGATGATGGTCATGGAGATGGAGAACATCATGTTCATGAGGCCGCCGCTGTTCAAAAGCTCGTCGATCTCATAGATGCCCGTCTCGCACACGTAGCCGTTCATGCCGCAGGAGAAGAGCGTGCCCAGCGTGCAATTGGGCTGGCCCAGCAGGCCGATGATGCCGCCGGTCAGGATGCCCAGGGTGATGCCGGGGATGGCCGGCATTTTGCACGCCACCGCCACGATGACCACCACCGGGGGCAGAAGCTGTAATGGCGTCAGGTGGAACATGCCCTCCAGAGCGGTTTGCAGCTCGTTGACCTTGCTCATGTCGGCCGCGCCGCCGTGGTACTGCATCACGCCCAGCACGCCGAAGAAGACGATGCAGATGCCGTAGGTGATGGCCGTGGGCAGCATCATGAACTTCACATGGCTGATAACGTCCGTGCCGGCCATAGCGGGGGCCAGGTTCGTGGTGTCGGACAGAGGACTCATTTTGTCGCCGAAATAGGCGCCGGACAGGATGGCGCCGGCGGTCATGGCCGGGCTCATGCCCAGGCCGTAGCCGATGCCCATGAGGGCCACGCCCATGGTGCCGATGGTCCCCCAGCTCGTGCCGGTGGCCAGGCTGGTGATGGAGCAGATGAGCAGCGTGGCGATGAAGAAGATGGAGGGCTTCAAAATTTTCAGGCCGTAATAGATCATGGCCGGGACCGTGCCCGCGTCCAGCCACACGCCGATCAGGATGCCGATGATGGCCAGGATGATGATGCTCTGCATGGCCTTGCCGATGCCGCTGAACATGGCCTGTTCGATCTCCGACCACTTGTAGCCCAGGCACAGGCTCATGACCGCCGCGCCGATCACACCCATGAACATGGGCACGTGGGGGTCCACGCCGTACACGATGATGCCGATGGCCAGCATGGCCACCAGAAACCCCAGCGTCAGCAGCGCCTGCCACAGCTTCGGCATTTTCGGCGTCTTTTCTTTCCCGTTCATTTCCTGTTCCTCCTGTACGCGAAAAAGTTAATTCCCTATATACACCCTGGGTACCCGCGCCGTGACGCCGCAGGAAAGTTCGTCCACGCTGACGCCGGAAAGCTCGCTCATGCGCCGTATGGTCATGCCCTCGCCCAGCAGCGCGGCCTCGTCCCCGCGGCTCACGTCCGGGATGTCCGTCACGTCCACCATGAACTGGTCCATGCACACCCGGCCGATGATGGGAGCCTCCATGCCCCGGATGATGACCCGGCCCCGGTTGGAAAGCCTCCGGCTGTACCCGTCCGCGTAGCCCACCGGTATCGTCGCCACCACCGTCTCCCGCTCCGTCACATATGTACCGCCGTAGCCGATGGCCGACCCGGCGGGGACCGTCTTCACGAAGCTGACCCGCGCGTACCAGGTCATGACCTCTTCCAGCCCCAGCGCGTCCCAGGGCTCGTCGTCCACGGTGACGAGCCCATAGAGCATATCCCCTACCCGCACGGCGTCCAGCGCCGTCTCCGGGTGCAATATCACGGCGGCGGAGTTGGCCGCGTGGAGCATGGGCAGGTCAATGCCCGCATCCCGGATGAGCTGCGCGGTCCTGAGGAACCGGTCTAACTGAGCCGTCGTCTCGTCCGGGTCCGAGTCTGCTTTCGCGAAGTGGGTGAACGCGCCGGCGATACGCAGATTTTTCATGGCGGCGATACGCCGTGCTTCCGGGATGGCGTCCTGGCCCCAGGGAAGGCCGATGCGGCGCATGCCCGTGTCTATCTTCAATTGCACGGGCAGGACCACCCCGGCGGCGTGGGCCAGAGCGTTGAGCCGGGCAGCGGTGCCCGCGTCGAACAGGGCCGGTATCAGCCGGTGTTCCAGCACCATGGGGAGCTCCTCGTCCCACACGTCCGCCAGCAGGTATATGGGATCCGTCAGCCCCGCGGCCCGCAGGGCAGCGCCCTCCTGCCAGTAGGCCACGGCGTATTTGCGGATGCCGCAGCCGTGCAGCGTGGGCCATATCCCCGCCGCGCCCAGGCCGTATCCGTCCGCCTTTAAGACGGCGATGATGTCCGTGCCGGGCCTCAGCAGCGCCCGCGTTTTCTCCACATTGGCGGCCAGCCGGTCCAGCCGGACGGCCAGCTCCGTTCTGCCGGTCGTCTGCATACCCTCACGCCTCCTTGCTCATGCTCCGGCGGTAAGCCCGCCACGCGCCCAGCGCCACCAGCGCCGCGCCCGCCAGCGCTGACCCCACCGCCAGCCAGGCCCGCCCGACCAGCGCGGCCCGGACCACATTCTTCTCCGCGCCGGTCAGCACCAGCAGGGGCCTTATGAGCCAAGCCAGGCCGCTGCCCACGACCGTCACGCAAAGCCCCAGCCTTGCCCGCACGTCGATACGAAGCCGCCGGTACAAGATGACCGCCGCCGCGGTCAGCAGCCCCAGCGTCAGCACGCACCCGGCGGCCATCAGCCCCGGCATAGGCCGGGCCAGGCAGAACGTGTCCGCCAGCAGCAGGATATAGGCCGCGCCCCAGGCCGACTTCAAATTCCCGGACCGGCGCAGAAAGCTCTCGTCCTTCGCTGCCCAGGGCAGGACCACGAAGGCGTACACCATGCCCAGCGCCACGGTGACCAGCAGGAAAAAGACCGTCCCGGACGTGAAGCCCTCCGCGCCCTCCGCCACGTATACGGCGCAGGCCATACACAGCAGCATCAAGCTGGCCGCATAGCCCAGCACCGTCCACCGGCCTGTGTACCGCCGGGTGCGCAGCGGCAGCATGGTGGCGCTCATCACCACCAGCAGCGCCGGTGCCAGCAATAAAAGCCAGGCGTATTTATCCTCGGCGCGCTGCATGGTCTGGGCCAGCAGACAGGCCGGCACGCTGGCGAACGCCGCCAGCGCGCAGCTTGCCGCAAAGGCCCGGTTGCGCCACCGCCGGGGGGCCAGCACCGCGTACGCCTCCCGCCGGAGGCTGTCCTCGCATGCGCTGTTTTTGAGCTTTCCCAGCATTTTTGCGCAATCGGGACAGGAGGCGACGTGTTCTTCCACCAGCCGGCGGCTTTCCTCGCCGCACACGCCGTCTACGTACAGGGGCAGCAGGTCCCGGACCAGGCCGCAGTTATCCATCGTCTCCCATCCTCTCCTGTATTTTCAGCTTTGCCCGATGGTAGGTCACACGGGCCCAGGTCTCCGTCCTGGCAAATATCTGCCCGATCTGTTGAAAGGACAGCTCCCCGAACACCCGCAGTTGGAACACTTCTTTGTATGGCTCCGGCATGTCGTGCAGCACCAGATGGATACGGAAAGCCATATCCCGGTCCAGGGCGCTGTCCTCCATGGCCCCAGGCGCGGCCGCCTCAGCATCCGGGGCAAGCTCGCTGTGCCGGGCTCGGCGGCGCTGTTCGTCGGCGTAGAGGTTCTTGGCGATGGCGCACAGCCAGGTAAGCTCCGAGCCCTCGCCCCGAAACTCGCTTTGGGCCGTCATGGCCTTGTAGAAGGTCTGGGCCGTCAGCTCCTCGGCCAGGCTCCGGTCTCTGGACATGGTCAGGAGGAAGGAGTACACCTGCATGTAACAGGCGTCATACAACCCCTCATAGTCCAGCGCCCTCACCTCCATCCTATGGTTAGACGGGTTTGTGCCAAGTTCGTTACAAAACTTCTGAAAATTTTTTCTTCCTTATCGAAAGGCCCCCTTGTGAAAGGGGGCTGTCATGCGTCGCCCCTCGGGGCCCCCACGCGGCACGCCTGTCGCGTGGGGAGAGGAGGAGCCGCTGGCTACTCGGGGTTTGCCGCTTGCGGCAAATCACGACCTAGCCATGCGAGCTCCGACGAGACTGGGGGATTGTCCTTAGACCCACGGCAATCCCCCCGAGCGCCGCAAGCGGCGCCCACCCCCCTTTGACAAGGGGGGCTTTGGGCTGGGTATAGCCGTCGGGGAACCCCCTTTGACAAGGGGGGCGTTCCATAATGTGCGGCTTACGCCGCATGTTTTACGGCTGGTTCAGCACCCTTGCCCCCACGTCCGGCAGGTCCGTCATCACCGCGTCCGCGCCGATGCTTTGCAGCCTTGCCATCTCGTCGGCGTCGTTGATGGTCCAGTACTGGACCGCGATATCGTACTTATGGGCGAAATTGACCACCCGGCTGGTGCCCAGATTGATGGTGTAGTCCGTGGTGGGTATCTGCAACGCCTTATAATGTATCTTGTCCCTGTTCATCCCGATCCCCAGCAGGGCGTGGATATAGAAGTTGATCACCTCTTTGACCCCGGCGCTGCGGGACATGTCCGGGTAGGTGCTGTCCATGTACGCCGTGACCTCGTTGTGGAAGGTGCCCACGATGGTCCGGTCCAGCGCGTCGTGCTCCTTGAGGGCCGCGTAAAGCTTGTCCGCCGCCTCAAAACCCTTGCCGCCGCTGTCCTTGATCTCGATGATGTACCGGAAATCCCCCGCGCTGTCCAGATACTCCAGCGCCTGGTCCAGGCTGATGATGCGCAGGTCCTCCGGCACCCTTGACCCGTGCAGGTCCGCGTATGGCGCGGACCCGTCGGCGGCGGTGAAGTGGGCTCCCATATTGAGCTTGCGCAGTTCCTCGAAGGTCTTCTCACCCACCTTTACCTCGATCTCGCCGAAGACCTCCGCCGCGTCGCTGGTCCGGTCCAGGGTATCGTCATGCAGCAGCACCAGCACCCCGTCGGCGGTCAGGTGCACGTCGAACTCGAAGATGTCCAGCCGGTAGTCCGGGTTCTCGGCGCTGTTCACCAGCGCCCGCATGGTGTTCTCCGGCGCCACGCCGCCTCCGGCCCGGTGGCCGGACAGCATGGTCACGCCAAGAGGCGTGATCAGTGGGTTATTCGCGTCGGGAAAGTCCTGAGGCGGCATGCCGGAATCCCGCGTCACGGCCCAGTACGTCCCCGCCAGCAGCGCCGCCAGCGCCAGCACCACCACCAGAACGATGACCAACGCCTTCACCCCCTTGCGCATGGGGCAGCCCTTGGCGAACCAGGGGAACGTGAGCGGCCAGAGCAGCGTGGCCGACAGGACCATCAGGTAATACCGCACCGCGTTCGCGGCCATATGCCCGTGGAACAGGGCGTTCAGAGGCGGCTTCAATCCAACGCGCACGCCCATGACCACGGCGAAGCCCAACGCGCACTTGAATACCTGGGCCCAGAAGGGGGCCCTGGTGTCAAAGTCTATGTACCGCCGCTCGATGGGCAGCGCCGTCAGCACCGCCAGGGCCATGCCCAGCATGGTATAGCTGTTCTTGCGAAATTCCGCCAGGTTCTCGGTGTCCACGTCCGCCGGCCAGGGGTACAGCTCCCCGTACAGCACCGCCCCCAGCGCCAGCGCGGCGCACACGCCGTAGACCACCATCATGATCCAGGGCTTCTCGTCGCTCTTTTTAAAAAGCGGCCACAATCCCAGCACCAGCGCCAGCCCCAGCGCCGCGCCCACGCCCACGTCCGCCGGGGTGTGCACGCCCACGTACATTCGGGAGAAGCACACCAGCCCCGCCAGCACCCACAGTACGACCTTGCCCCAGGTCCTGCCCACGCACCGGGCAGCGCCGCCCAGGGACACGATGACGTTCTGGCTGTGGCCGCTGGGGAAGGAATAGCCCCCCGCGTCCGCTCGCGCGCTCTCCACGATGGTGAAGCTCGGGTCCCGGACCCAGGGCCTCGGCACGGCGCAGGCGATCTTCAGCGTCTGGCTCACCACCGTGCCGCCGATGCCGGCGGCGATGATGTAATAGGCGTTGCGCTTGTTGACGCACCAGTAGATGATGATGGCCAGGGCCACGAAGACAACCTCGCCGCCCAGGAACGTGATGGCGCCGAACAGCTTGTCCAGCACCGGGGTCCGCAGCCCCTCCAGCAGATACAAAAAGCTCATATGCCCACCTCTTGGTTTTCATAATCCAAGTTTATTCTATCACATGCAGCCAAATTATGCTACCATGCCGCGTTAAAAAGGTGTCCCCGGCTTGCGCCGTGGACACGTGGGATTTTGATGTTTCTCTCCCTCCGTCGCGGCTTGCGCCGCGCCACCTCCCTCGTCAGAGGGAGGCGGGGGCTTTGCCCCCGAATCGGCCCCGCAGGGGCCGGCCCCCTCTGACGAGGGGGCTGTCAGCGCTCCGCGCTGACTGGGGGAGAGACCGCTTCTCTCACACTCTCTTAAACCTGACGACCCCCGCCGCGTGGGCCAGGGCCACCAGGTTTTCCGCTTCCTCGGACCGGACCAGTATCTCCTGCCAGCCGTCGCCGGCCACTTGGCCGAAGGCGATATCGCACCAGCACGCGTCCGGCCCCAGGCCGAACACCAGCGTCTCCGCACCGCCTCGATTTTGCATCGCCGCGAGACACGCCGCCCCGTCCCCCGTCACGGCTCGCCGTCCCGGCCCGATGAACCCTTCCTCTATGGCCAGCGCCTCCAGCGCACCGGCCACGGTCTGGTCCTCCCGGACGGCGCGGGCATAATAACGCCGCCGCACCGGTCCCGCCTCGGTCCACGGCACGCGGGGGAAATATTTCCGCCGCAGCGCCTCCAAATCGTCATCCTCGAATATTCGCTCCATGGTCACACGCCTCCCGTCTTCTCGCCCCGCGCGGGCACATTCAGCAGCACGATGGCGGCGAAAATGAGCCCGATGCCGGCGGCGCTCAGCACCGTCAGCCTTTCATGGAACGCCACGATGCCCGTGACCGTCGCCACCAGCGGCTCAAAAAACGCCAGCACCGACGCCTTGCCCGCCTCCACGTGCTCCAGGCCGGTGGTATAGCAGATATAGGGCATGAACGTGCTCACCAGCCCCAGGCCCAACGCCGGCGCGAGCGTCCTGCCGCCGCCGTCCAGCAGCACCGACGCCGCCGCGCCAGCGTGGGCGAAGGGTGCCAGGCATACCGTGGACACCACGAAGGTATAGAAGATCAGCGTGAAGGCGTGGTATTTTTTCAGCGCCACCTTGCCGAAAATGCTGTAGGTGGCGTAGCCGAACCCGGCGCCGACGCCGGTGAGCAGCCCCATGGGGGTGATGCCGCCTCCGGCCACGCCGCTGACCAGCACGCACCCGCCGAAGGCCAGGGCCAGCGCCGCCAGCTTCCGGACCGTTATTTTTTCCTTGAAAAACGCCGCCGACATGAGCATGACGAAGCAGGGGGCCGTATACAGCAGCACGGACGCCGCCGCCAGGGTGGTCAGCTCGATGGTGGTGAAGTAGCACACGTTGAAAAACACGATGCTCACCAGACCCGTGCCCAGAAATATCCATGCGTCCCGCCACTCTATGCGGAACATGCGCCTGTCCCTTGCCAGCAGGTAAAGGCCCATGCACACCACCACGACCACGCTGCGCACGAACGTCTCCTGCAAGGCGGTCAGGCCCGCCGCCGTCAATGGTCTGGTGAACAGGCCGATGAAGCCCCAGCCGGCCGCCGCCGTCAGGATCATGGCCACCGCCGCAGCATTCTTGTTTTTCATGTTTTTCGCCGCTTTCCGTCCAGATTTCCCATACTATAGCACGTTCATTTGTATAAATCCATTTCCATTTCCGCCAAAATCCCGCCTGCCGCCGCCTTGCGTCCTGACGGGGGATGTGCTATCCTTGCCTGGGAGGGAGGCGGACCCATGGACATTTACGGCACCCTTGGCCCGGCCTGTTCGGACGCGGATACGCTTGCGGAGATGTTCCGCGCCGGCATGACCGGCGTGCGGCTCAATCTGTCCCACGTGACCTTGCGGGAGGCGGCGGACCAGATCGCGCGCCTGCATGAGGCGGCGGCGCGCTGCGGCGTGACACCAAAGCTGCTGGTGGACATGCAGGGCCCGGAGCTGCGGGTGGGCGTATTACCCGCGCCCCTGCCGCTGGACGAGAACAGTACCGTGACCCTTGGCGCGGACGGCGTCCCCGTCCCGGCGGCGGTGCTGCCCTATTTAAAGCCCGGCCAGCCGGTTTTATTGGACGACGGCAAGCTTCTTCTGCGGGTGCTGGACCATACCGGCGCGAGCGCCACGGCGACGGTGGAGCGGGGCGGCGTGCTGCAAAGCCGCAAGAGCATCGCTTTGCCGGGCACGGACATCCGCCCCCCGGCTATGACGGACGCGGACCGGGCCAACATATTGGACGCGGCGGACTTTGGCGTCACCGGCGTGATGCAGCCATTTGTCCGCAGCCGGACAGATCTGGACACGGTTCGGACAACGTTGGACAACGCCGGCGGACAACATATCCGGCTGTTCGCCAAGATCGAAAACCTGGACGGCGCGGAGAATTTGCCCGCGCTTTTGTCGGCGGCGGACGAGATCGTGATCGCCCGCGGGGACCTGGGCAACGCCCAGCCGCTCTGGAAGCTGCCGGCCCTGCAAAAGCGCATCGCCGCCCAGTGCCGCGCCATGGGGAAACCCTTCATGGTGGTGACCCAAATGCTCTCCTCCATGGAGCGCGCTCCCGTGCCCACCCGCGCCGAGGTCAGCGACATCTTCAACGCGGTGCTGGACGGGGCATCGTCGGTGATGGTCACGGGGGAGACGGCCGTGGGCCGGTATCCGGTGGAGACCATCCGCTATCTCGCCAACACAGCCCGCGAGGCGGAGAATTTCGCCCTGTAACCGTCTGAAAGCGCCTCCCGCAACCGCCCGTTGCGCGTTTTCCCGCTTTGGCTGGTAGATTCGCAACCGCGCCGTTGCCTATACTGGCGGTACATAACCAAAAGGAGGGTCTTCCCATGACACTGGCTGAAAAGATCGTCTGGTGCCGCAAGCGCGCGGGGCTGTCGCAGGAGGAACTGGCGGAAAAGGTGGGCGTGTCCCGTCAGGCGGTGAGCAAGTGGGAGCTGGGCGACGCCACGCCGGAGGTGGGCAAGCTTGTCCTGCTGGCCAAAACCTTCGGCGTGACCACGGACTGGCTGCTGTCCGAGGACGGTCCGCCGTCGGACACGCCGTCCGCCGACCATGGGTCATCCTGGGTGGACGCGGTGCCCGGCGCGGTGGGCCGGCTGCTGCGGCAGTACGGGTGGCTGTTCGGGGTGTATCTGGCCGTGGGTGGGGGTCTGACCGCCGCTCTGGGTCTGGTGGGGCGGCACATGTTCCGCACGTTCATAACGAACCCCTTTGGACCCACACCGTCCAACCCCGGCGTCACGCTGTGCACGTTCGCCGCCGCGGTGGGCGCGGTCATGCTCATCGCCGGCGTGGTCATCGCCCTGACATTGTATCGCAAGCGGCGCTGACCGGCCAAAACTTATTCTATGATTCGAGGTATAACATGGAAATTCTGGAATTTTATTCCCTGCCACAGGGGTCGCGGGACCGGTGGCTGGAGGCGATCAAGCAAAGCGACTGGGCCGCCGGCCAGCTTCTCTACTGGCTTTTGTGTTCCGGCGCCTTCCGGCCATTGTGCGGCAAGACGGCGCGGGTGTATCTGCTGACGGAGGGGACCAGTCTTGTCAGCTTCTGCACCCTGGCGGAGCTGGACGACGTGCGGGACACGGACCTGGGCCCCTGGATCGGGTTTGTGTACACCTTCCCGGCCTGGCGCGGCCACCGGTACGTGGGCAGGCTTTTGGACCACGCGTTTAAGACCGCCACGTCCGAGGGCGCGGCGCACGTCTACATCTCCACCGGCCACACCGGCCTTTATGAAAAATACGGCTGGCGCTTTGACCGCCTCCTGCCGGACATGAACGGCGAGGAATCGCGGGTGTATGTAAAGGACGTGTAAGCAAGTTAACTGTCTCTCCCTCAGTCACCGCCTGACGGCGGCGACAGCCCCCTCGTCAGAGGGGGCCGCGCTGCGGCGCGAGGGGCGACGACGGAGGGAGAGAATTATTTAAATCCTTTTCCTTATTGAATAGGGCTCCCAAAAGGCAAGCCTGCCTTTTGGGAAAATGGAAGAACGGTTTTGGCCGATGCGCAGGGGCTCGTTTACGAGGTCCTGGCATCTCCAAAACCGTTCTGACATGCAATTCAGGTCGTGATTTCTGCATTTCAGGACAAAACTATTGACTTTTGACGCAATGTTTTCTATTTCGTTGCCAGAATTGGTTGTGCTATGCACACTTTAATACCACAAGGAGGGACCTGGCATGAAGATGGCAAAGCGGATCATAGCAGTCTTTCTGGCGGCGATCCTCGCCTTTGGCAGCCTGGCGACGACGGCGTTCGCGTCGGACGAGCCGGCTCAGCCGGAGGCGACGGAGGAACCTGTCCCGGAGGCGACGGAAGCGCCTGCCCCGGAGGCGACGGAGGTACCCGTACCGGAGGTCACGGAGGAACCTGCCCCGGAGGCGACGGAGGTACCCGTACCGGAGGCGACGGAGGAACCCGTACCGGAGGCGACGGAGGAACCCGTACCGGAGGCGACGGAGGAACCTGCCCCCGAGGTCACGGCGGAACCCGCCGCCGAGACTACGGACGAGCCTGAAACCACGGACGAGCCGGAGGCCACGGACGAGCCGGAGGACACGGAGGGCCTGACGGTGACCTATTACGACCCCAGGACCGGCGCGGAGAACCAGGCCGGGAACGTCACGCCTGTGACGGCTGACGTGCCGGAGTGGACCACCGGCTGGTACGCGGCGGAGGGCGCGGTGAGCATGGGCGGCGTCAGCGTCAGCGGCGACGTGAACCTGATTTTGGTCACCGGCGCGGCCCTGACGGTGGACGGCGGCGTCCTGGTGCAGAGCGGCGGCAGCCTGACCATCTGGGGCCAGAACGCGAACGCCGCCTCGGACGGCGTGCTGACCGTCACCACCGGCGGGAGCTACATCCCGGCCATCGGCACCGGGTATGGCAGCGCCGATGTCACGGTAACCGTCAACGGCGGCCGGATCACGGCCACCGGCGGCTATCATGGCGCGGGCATCGGCGCCGGGATCAACGACGCCAGCGCCACGGTGAACATCAACGGCGGCGTGGTCAACGCCACCGGCGGCAATTCGAGCGCGGGCATCGGCTCCGGGTTCCGCAGCACCAACGCCACGGTGAACATCACCGGCGGCACCATAACGGCCACCGGCGGCGAAACGGGCGCGGGCATCGGCTCCGGGTATTACCGCACCAACGCCGTGGTCACCATCTCCGGCGGCGCGATAACGGCCACCGGCGGCCAAACGGCCGCGGGCGTCGGCGCGGGGTGGTATTCCGGCGCCACGGTCACCGTCTCCGGCGGCGTGATAACGGCCGTCGCCGGCAGCGGCTCCGTGGGCCTGGGCGCGGGGCCCAACAGCAGCGGCACGGTGACCATCACCGGCGGGTCGGTGAAGGCCGACAGCGTATCGCCCCAGCCGGTGAACGCCGACGGCGAGCCTGTGTATCTCTTGCAGGTGGCGAACCCGGACGGCGCGGCCGTCACCGTGGACGGCAAGGCGTGGAACGTCAACAACCACGCGGCTGCGAACAGCGGCAACACGGATCTTTACATGTACCTGCACGGCATCGACGGCGCGGCCGGCGTGGTCGTGGGGAGCAAGCCGGCGGAGAAATTCCGGCTGAACGGGGAAACGAATCGGTTCGAGGACATCGGCCCGCAGTACTTCGACCCGCTGACGAAAACGGCGTCGTACTACGACCCGGCCGCGGGGACGCAGAAGACGGCGGAGAACGTCACCCTCGTGACCGACGGCGTCACGGAGTGGACCGGCGGCTGGTACGTGATGGAGGGCACGGTGAGCCTGGGGCAGGTCGGCGTCACCGGCGAGGCGAACCTCATCCTGCCCAAGGGCACGAGCCTGCGTGTGGACGGCGGCATTTTGGTCAACGGCGACGCCAGCATAACCATCTGGGGCAGCGAGGCGGACTATCGCAGCGACGGCGTGCTGACGGCCAACGGCGCTGAGAGCAACGCGGCCATCGGCTACAGCGGCACGGTGACCATCAACGGCGGCGTGGTGAATGCCAACGGCGGCCAATATGGCGCGGGCATCGGCTCCGGGCTATGGAGCAGCGGCGCCACGGTGAACATCCACGGCGGCGTCATCAACGCCAGCGCCGGCTACCGCGGCGTGGGCATCGGCTCCGGCGTACGGGGCGGCAGCGTCACGGTGACCATCACCGGCGGCGCGATCAAGGCCACCGGCGATTACGCTAACATCGGTACCTACTATGGCGGGTCCTGGGCCACGGTGATCGTCACCGGCGGGTCGGTGAAGGGCGGCTTCAATGTCCAGCCTGTGGACGCCAGCGGTAACCCGGCCTACCTGCTGCAAGTGAGCAATCCCAGCGGCGGGACCGTCACCGCCAACGGCAAGACATGGAACGGCATCAACAACGCCGCCACGGACGGCGACAACGACCTTTACATGTATCTGCCCGACACGAACACCACCGTGGACGTGACCGTGGCCGGCGGCGCGGCGCAGCGGTACCGGCTGGACAAGGCGGCGGGCAAGTTCCAGTACATTGGCCCCGTGCCCGACCTGCCCCGCTCCGGCGCTGTGTGCTATAACCCCGAGACCAACACACGGGAGATCCTGGAGAACCTCGTCTGGGTGCAGAACGGCGCAACGGAGCTGGAAAACGGCTGGTATGTGGTCCCCAACCATGTGGTCGTGGACCACCTGGACGTGTACGGCAACGTGGACCTGGTGCTGGAAAAAGCCGCGTTCCTGGAGGTCCAAAACGGCATCGAGATCAAGGACGGCGGCACGCTGACCATCTGGGGCAGCGAGTACGACTATAACGAGGACGGCAGAATAGTCGTCTATGGCGCGAAGGACCACGCTCCGGGCATCGGCCCCAAGGGCAACGACGTCACCGCCACCATCATCATCAACGGCGGGCACGTGACGGCCACCGGCGGCTATAACGGCTCGGGCATCGGCGGCGACGACCAGCTCTCCGACGCCACGGTCATCATCAACCGGGGCGTGGTGACGGCCACCAGCCCCAGCGGCGGCGCGGGCATCGGCGCGGGCCATGACACCGGCACCGGCACGGTGGTGATCAACGACGGTATCATTACCGCCACCGGCGGCGATTACGCCTCGGGCATCGGCGGCGGCGGCGCATACTCCAAGTCCACCGTGACCATCAACGGCGGCACCATAACCGCCACCGGCGGCTATAACGGCGTGGGCATCGGCGCAGGCTATGGCGAGGGCAGCTCCACCGTGACCATCAACGGCGGCGTGATAGATGCCACCGGCGGGCAGTACGGCGCGGGCATCGGCGCGGCCGGTCCCCTGTTGGACATGACCGGCTCCACCGCCAGCGTGACCATCAACGGCGGCGCCATCAAGGCCACCGGCGGCCAGTACGGCGCGGGCATCGGCGGCACCACCGGCTGCACCGTCACGATCGCCATCACCGGCGGCACCATCACCGCCACCGGCGGCGCGAACGCCGCGGGCGTGGGCGCCGGGTATCAGGGCGGCAAAACGTCCGTGACCATCGACAACGCGTCGGTGCACGCCGTGGGCGGCGCGAATCCCCAGCCCAAAAACAGCGCCGGGGAGACGCTCTACGCCCTGGAGGTGGCCAACCCCGATGGGGGCGTCGTGACCGTGAACGACAAGCCCTGGGCCATCAACAACCACGTGGCCGTGGACAACGACACGAATCTTTACATGTTTGCGCCCGACACGGAGACCACGGTGTACGTGAGCGCCAGCGGCGGACCCATCGAGCGCTATAACCTGAACACCGAAACCAAGCGGTTCGAGCACGACGAGCGCATCGTCTACTATGACCCGGCGGCGAACGCCACCGTCATGCGCGACTCGGCGGCGCTTGTGGAGAGCGCCGGCCGCCAGACCATATTCAGGGAAAACCAGTGGAACAACGGCTGGTTCGTGGTCCGGGGCGCGGTGAACATGGAGCTGGCCACCGTCGAGGGCAACATCAATCTGCTCCTGACCAACGGCGCGGCCCTGACCGTTGACCGGGGCATCACCGTCATGGAGGGCGGGCACCTGACCATCTGGGGCCAGGACGCCAACTACGCCAGGGACGGCGTGCTCACGGTCCACGGCGGCATCGGCATCAACGGCGCGGCCATGAGCGGGACCATCACCATCAACGGCGGCGTTATCAACGCCACCGGCGGCATGACGGCCATCGGCTCCCACGGGGACGACAGCCACGGCGCGGTCATCATCAACTCCGGCGTGGTCAACGCCAACGGCAACGGCGGCACGGCCATCGGCTGCGCCGGTCCCGCCTCCGACATCTCGGTGACCATCAACGGCGGCACCGTCACGGCCATCGGCGACGAGTTCGGCGCGTCCCTGGGCAGAGGCGGCAACGGCGGCGACAGCGTCGTGACCATCACCGGCGGGTCCGTGTGGGCCACCAGCTACATGACCCGGCCCGTGGGTCCGGACGGGAAGCCGGCATATCTGCTGCAAATACCCAACCCCAACGGCGAGGTCGTCACCGTGAACGGACGGGTCTGGGAGCCCGTCAACCACACCGCCGCCGGCGGCGGGGACACGAATCTGTATCTCTACCTGTCCGCGCCGGACGTGTACGTGACGGTGGGGACCGGCCAGGCCTATCAGTACGTGCTGAACGAGGACATGGAGCGCTACGAGGTCTCCACGGCCGTGCGGTACTATGACCCGACCACCGACCAGACCCTGCGCCACGACGCCGCGTCCATCACCACGGGCATGGCGAGCTGGACGGACGGCTGGTACGCGATGGGCGGCGCCAAGACCCTGGACAGCGTCACCGTCAGCGGCGACGTGAACCTGATTTTGTCCGACGGCGCGGACCTGACGGTGAGCAACGGCATCCGTATCCAGAGCGGCGGCAGTCTGACCGTCTGGGGCCAGAACGCGGACTTCACCAGGGACGGCGCGCTCACCGTCACCACCGGCGGCATCCTCTGCGGCAGCGACGGCGCGGTGACCATCAACGGCGGCGTGGTGACTGGCATCGGCACCGCTAATGGCGGGCCGGGCATCGGCACCGGGTGGAGCCACACCAGCGTAACAGTGACCATCCACGGCGGCACGGTGACGGCCCAGGGTTCGACCGGCTCGGACATCGGCATCCATCCCGGCTACAACGGCGCCAAGGTGATCATCGACGGCGGCTCGGTGAAAACCGTCAACGGCATCATCTACCCCCAGCCTGTGGACGCAAACGGCGACCCGGCCTGGCTGCTGGCCCTGCAAAACCCCGGCGGCATGGCCGTGACCATCAACGGCAAGGCCTGGCAGCCCCGGAACCACGCGGCTTACGAGAACGACACCACCCTGTACGCATACCTGTCCAAGGCAGCGGCGGACGGCGGCAATTTGCTCCGGGTCACCATGAACGGCGAGGAAAAGCTGTATGTCATCCACAGCGCCGGCATCTCGGAGCTGACCGGTATCGTGGACAGCGACGCGTCCTGGTCCTGGCCGGAGGATATGACCGGCGACGGTCCGGTGACCGCCAGCCTGACCCTGCCCCTCGCCGGGCAGGCCGAGCCCATCACCATGAACGCCAGAGCGGCCGTCGTCAGCCGGACCGACGCCACATGCGAGACCGGCGGCAGCGTGACCTATACGGCCACGGTGACCATCAACGGCCACGTGTTCACCGACAGCAGGACCGTGGAGCTGAAGCCTTTGGGCCACGCCTGGAGCGCCTCGGTCCAGTGGCCGGCCGACCGGGGTCAGGCAACGGTGACCTTCACCTGCGGCAACGACGCGACACATGTGCAGACCGTGACGGTGGACGCCGCCATTGAGGTGACGAAAGAGCCCACCTGCACCGCGCCGGGGGCGCGGGAGTGTCAGGCGGACGCCTCCGAAAAGGCCAAAGAGCTGGGCTGCGCCGACGGGACGGGGGTGTTCACCGACACGGTGGCCATTC
>CANQQB010000017.1 GCA_947625845.1 uncultured Oscillospiraceae bacterium | reverse complement strand
CCGGCTGGGACAACCACGGCATGCCCATCGAGTCGGCCATCATCAAGGAGCAGAAGCTCAACCGCAAGGCCATGAGCATCCCCGAGTTCCGCAACGCCTGCCACGCCTACGCCGAGCACTACCTGGACGTGCAGCGCCAGGGCTTCAAGCGTCTTGGCGTCTTAGGCGACTGGGACAAACCCTACAGGACCATGGACCCCAAGTTCGAGGCGGAGGAGGTCAAGGTCTTCGGCCGGATGTACGAGAAGGGCTACATCTACAAGGGCAAAAAGCCCGTTTACTGGTGCCCCAAGGACGAGACGGCCCTGGCCGAGGCGGAGATCGAGTACGCCGAGGACCCGGTCACCACCATCTTTGTGAAGTTCCGCGTCCAGGACGATCTGGGCAAGCTGAGCGCCATCGAGCCGCTGGACAACGTTTACTTCGTCATATGGACCACCACCACCTGGACCATTCCCGGCAACCTGGCTATCTGCCTGAACCCGGCCTATGACTACACCATGACCCGCGCCTCCAACGGCGAGGTCTATATCATGGCCAAGGAGCTGGCCCCGGCCGTGCTGCAAAAAGCCGGCCTGGAGGTCAAGGAAGTTCTCGCCACCTTCAAAGGCGCGGACCTGGAGCTGATGACCGCCAGGCACCCCCTGTTCGACCAGACCAGTCTTGTGATCCTGGGTGACCACGTGACGCTGGACGCCGGCACCGGCTGCGTGCACACCGCCCCGGCCTACGGCGCGGACGACTTCTTCGTCTGTCAGAAATACCCCCAGCTCCCCTCCGGGAAGGACCTGGTGGTGAACGTGGACGATTCCGGCCGGTTCACCGCCGCCGCGGGCAAATACGAGGGCCTGAGCGTGTTGAAGGCCCATGAGCCCATTTTCGCGGACCTGACAGCCTGCGGAGCCATTCTGGCCAGCGAGAACATCACCCACTCCTACCCCCACTGCTGGCGGTGCAAGAACCCCATCATCTTCCGGGCCACGGACCAGTGGTTCTGCTCCGTGGACGCGTTCAAGGAGGACGCCGTCCGCGCCGCGCGCAAGGTCAAGTGGAACCCGGAGTGGGGCATGGACCGGATGGAGAGCATGATCCGGGAGCGGGCCGACTGGTGCATCAGCCGCCAGCGCCGCTGGGGTCTGCCCATCCCGGTGTTCTACTGCGGCGACTGCGGCAAGAGCGTGTGCACGCCGGAGACCATCGCGTCCGTGTCGAAGATCTTCGGCGAGAAGGGCTCCAACGCCTGGTTCGACATGACCGTGGATGAGCTGCTGCCCCAGAACTTCACCTGCCCCCACTGCGGCGGCAAGGTGACGGAGAAGGAGACGGACACCCTGGACGGCTGGTTCGACTCCGGCTCCACCCACGTGGCCAGCATGGAGCTGGACGCGCCCGGCACCTGGCCGGCGGACCTGTATCTGGAAGGCGGCGACCAGTTCCGCGGCTGGTTCCAGTCCAGCCTTCTCACCGCCGTCGCCACCAGAGGCGAAGCGCCCTACAAGGCCGTGCTGTGCCACGGCTGGACCGTGGACGGCGAGGGCCGTGCCATGCACAAGAGCCTGGGCAACGGCGTGTCCCCGGACGACATGGTGAAAAAATACGGCGCGGACCTGTGCCGCCTGTGGGCCGCCAGCGCGGACTTCCGGCTGGATATGCGCTGCTCCGACGCCATCTTCAAGCAGCTTTCCGACAAGTATCTGAAAATACGCAACACCGCCCGGTTCATCCTGGGCAACCTGGACGGCTTTGACCCCGACGCCGACCTTCTCCCCGTCGACCAGTTGCAGGACATCGACCGCTGGGCCCTGAGCCGGGTCAACGCCCTGGTGGAGAAGTGCCTGGCAAGCTATGAAAAATACGAGTTCTGGGCCGTGACCTACGCCATCCACAACTTCTGCGTGGTGGACATGTCCAACGTGTACATGGACGTGGTGAAGGACAGGCTCTACTGCGAGGCCAAAGGCTCCCCCGCGCGGCTGGCCGCCCAGACCGCCCTTTGGCACGTGCTGGACGCCATGGTCCGGCTGCTGGCCCCCATCCTGGCCTTCACCAGCAGCGAGATATGGCTGGCCATGCCCCACAAGGCCGGGGACGATGCCCGCCACGTCATGCTCAACGACATGCCCGCTGTGCGCCCCGACTGGACCCTTTCCGAGGACGAAGCCGCCCTGTGGGAGGACAGTCTGCGTCTGCGCTCCGACGTGAACAAGGCCCTGGAGCTTGCCCGCGCCGACAAGACCATCGGCAAGCCCCTGGACGCCCGCGTGGTCCTGCACGTGACCGACCAGGCCAAACCCGCCATGGACCGGGTGCGCAAACAGAAGCTGGAGCCGCTGTTCATCGTGTCCGAGGTGGAATTGGCCGACGGCGAAGGCCCCGGCTGGGACGGCACGGAATTTCCCGGCGTGAGCATCGCTGTCACGGCCTCGCAGCTTCCCCGGTGCCCCCGGTGCTGGACCCACAGCGCGGACGTGGGCAGCGACAGGGAAAACCCCGAGCTGTGCGCCCGGTGCGCCGGCGCGCTGCGCTTTGCCGCCGGAAAATAAAGACGCCGCCCCTCCCCCGCGCGGGCAAGACAACAGGTAGGTAGGAGGAAACGACTGTGCTTTACGCCATCGTGGCCGTTGTGATCCTGATATTGGACCAGGCCGTAAAATTCTATACCGTCAGCAACATCCAGCCCCAGGCCATCGGCGACGCCTGCAAGACCCTCATCCCCGGCGTCATCCACATGACCAACGTACAAAATTACGGCGCGGCCTTCAGCATCCTGGAGAACAACCGGACCCTGCTGATCGTCGTCTCCGTCGTGTTCATCGTCGGCATCATCGTGCTCATCAACATGGACATCATCCACACCAGGTTCGGCCGGTGGACGGCCGTGCTGGTGATGGCCGGCGCGCTGGGCAACTGCATCGACCGTGTGCTGCTGGGCTATGTGGTGGACATGTTCGAGGTCGAGCTGTTCACCTTCACCGTGTTCAACGTGGCGGATGTGTTCATCACCGTAGGCGGTATCCTGTTCTGTCTGCACGTGATCGTCTACCGGGAGCCGGAGGAGGAGCGCAACGCCGTGCCCAGGCCGGAGAAAAAGCGCAGGCCCTCCCGGAAAAAGGCCGTGGAAGAAGAGCCTGCCGCCGAGGAAGAGGAAGTCTCCCCCGCGCCCCGCCGTCCTGTCCGGAGCCGGACCAAGGCCCCGGCCGCCGAGGCCGAGACGGTCGACGAGGCCCCGAAGCCGGAGCGCCCCGCCAGACGCCATCGCCGCCAGCGGCCCACCGCCCTCACCGTGGAGGACGAGCTGATGGCCCTGGACCCGGACGACCCCTTCGCCGAGTGGGAGAGCCATGAGCCCGCCGCGCCCGAACCGGAGCCGGAACCCGCGCCCGCGCCTGAAAAGCCCGCCAAACGCCGGGTGGCCCCCACCGTGGCGGACGAGCCGGCATTTGAACCCGCGTCGGCGCCTGCAAAACCGGCCCCGGAGGAAGGACTGCCCGCCCAGCCCGAGGCGGACACGGAGGATACCGGCTTTGAGGATTACTCTCTGGACGATATCCTGGCCGAATTTCGGGACTGATGGCTGAAAATTTGATCGTGACAGCGCAGGAGAGCGGCGAGAGGATCGACGCTCTTTTGGCGCGCCAGGACCTTGTGCGCAGCCGCAGCGCCGCGGCAAAGCTGCTGGAGGCGGGACGGGTCACATTGCGCGGCGCGAGCGTGCGGAAAAACTATAAGACCGCCGCCGGGGACGTATTTGCCGTGGCCCTGCCGGACGCGGCCCCGGCCAAAGCCGTCGCCCAGGCCATACCCCTGGATGTGGTGTACGAGGACGCGGACGTGATCGTGGTGAACAAGCCTCGCGGCCTGGTGGTCCACCCCGCCCCCGGCCACCCGGACGGCACGCTGGTGAACGCGCTGCTGGCCCACTGCGGCAAGAGCCTCTCCGGCGTAGGCGGCGAGTTGCGCCCCGGCATCGTCCACCGGATAGACAAGGACACCAGCGGCCTGATCATCGCCGCGAAAAACGATATGGCCCATGAGGCCCTCTCCGCCCAGCTCAAGGACCGGACCCTGTCCCGTGTCTACGACGCGGTGTGCCACGGGGGCTTTCACGACGACGCCGGGACCGTAAACGCGCCCATCGGCCGTGACGTGAGAAACCGCCAGCGTATGGCGGTGACGGACAAAAATTCCCGCCCCGCCGTCACCCACTGGCAGGTGTTGACCCGCTACGCGCGGTACACCTACATCCGCTGCCGCCTGGAGACAGGCCGGACCCACCAGATCCGGGTCCATATGGCCTATACGGGCCACCCCCTGCTGGGGGACACGGTCTACGGCGGCCGCCGGGACAAGGGGCTGGACACCCAATGTCTGCACGCCCGCGGCCTGAAATTCATCCACCCTGCCACCGGCCAGCCCGTCGAGCTGTGGACCGACCTGCCGGATTGGTTTGAAGATGTGCTGGGGAAACTGGGCACGCCTCTGTGACTTTCGAGGAATCTTCTATGCTTGCTCTTCTTGTGTATATGCTGTTTGGTCTGGCCCTGGCGTGGCGCGTGCTGCCCTCTCTGCGGGGGGCGGTCAAGTGCTGGCTGGGGCTTGTCTTTGGGTGTGTGGCGCTGATGTGGCTGCCCTGTCTGCCCGCGTTTTTTGTTGGCTTTACGGCCACGGCCCAGTATATCGCCCTTGGCGCGGCGCTGCTCGGGACCGTTTGTCTGGCCCTCATCGGACCGGGGAGGCCCGCGTGGAAAACCCTCGCCGCCGCCAGACCCGGTACCCGCGACATGACCGGCGCCTTATTGAGCCTGGCCGCCACGATCTTTTGCGCCTATCTGTTGCACACCCACGTGCTGCTGCCCCATGATGACGGCAGCCTCTGGGTAGGCCAGAGCACCTACGGGGACCTGGCCATGCACCTGGGGTTCGTGGAGAGCCTTTTCCGGCAGGGCAAATTTCCGCCGGAGTACAGCATCTACCCCGGCCAGCTGTTGGACTATCCCTTTTTGGTGGACGCGGCGTCGGCCAGTCTGCGGTTTTTCGGCCTGAGTCTGCGCATGAGCGTGATAGCACCCAGCGTGGTCATGCTCTTTTGCGTGTTTTATGGCTTCTGGCTCTTGGCGGACGTTCTCACGGACAAGCTGGTCCCCACCCTGACGGCCTGGCTTCTGTTCGTCTTTAACGGCGGCTTCGGCTTCGTCAAATTCTTCAACGGCGAGCACACCTTTTCCGAGCTCATGACGGGCTTTTACGTCACCCCCACCAACCTGGCGGACGAGGACGTGCGCTGGGTCAACGTGATCTGCGACATGCTCATCCCCCAGCGTACCACTATGGCCGGCTGGTGCGTGGTACTGGCGTGTATCTTCCTGCTCATTCTGGGTCTGAAAAAGGCCCTGGAGGACGGCTCCGGCAAGCGGGAATTTCTGGTGCTGGCCGTCACCGCCGGGACCATGCCCATGATACACACCCACTCCTTTTTGGCTCTGGGACTTCTCTCCGGCGGGTGGTTTTTCGCCTTCCTCGGCAAGGCACGGAAAAACGGACGGCTCAAGACGCTGGTGCGCCGCTACGTGCTCTACGGCGCGGTGTGCATGGTCCTGGCCCTGCCCCAGCTTCTTGTCTGGACCTTCCAGGCAGCCGGCACCGGCAATCTCCTGTGGCTGAACCCCGGCTGGGTCCACGGGGACATGAACTGGCTCTGGTTCTGGATCTACAACTGCGGCGTGGTGTTCTGCGTCACGCTGGTCATGATGTTCTTCCTGCGGGGGGATAAGGCCCGGCTTTTCTGGGGTGCGGCCGTCATCTTCGCCGTGGCGAATCTGGTGGCCTTCCAGCCCAACCCCTATGACGACAATAAGCTTTTGTATATCTGGTACATGCTCGCGGACATCCTGGCCTGCGGCTGGCTCTGGGAGCAGTTGACGAAGGTCAAGCCCCGTGTCCTGGCTGCGTCCGCGGCGGCGTTGGTGACGGTGCTGGGCACGCTGTCCGGGACCATGTCCATGGCCCGTGAGGCCGTCAGCGAGTACCAGCTCTTCTCCAGGGAGCAGGCTGATGCGGCGGCGTTCATCGACGAGCACACCGCCCCCGACAGCCTTTTCCTCACCTCCACCGCCCACACCAACCCCGTAGCGGTGCTGAGCGGCCGCAACATCCTGTGCGGCGCGGGGATGTACCTTTACTACCACGGCGTCAATTACCAGCAGCGGGAGGCCCAGCTCGGCCTGATGTACGCCGGCGGCGAGGACTTTGAGCGTCTGGCGCAGGAGTACGGCGTGGATTACGTGTTCATCAGCGGCTCCGAGACCAGCTCCTACGCCGTGAACACCGACTATTTCGCCGCCAACTACCCCCTCATCTACGATCAGGACGGTATCCGCATCTTCCAAATCCGCTGACATTGTGCTATAATCAGCCCGTTGTCCCAAGGAGGTACCCTATGAAAAAGCTTCTTCTTTTGCTCATGACAGGCGCTCTGGCGCTCACGCTGGCCGCCTGCCACAGGGATGGCGACGCGTCGGCCAACCCCAGGCCCACGCCCACGCCGGACTGGTCGGACGTGCTGGCCGCCTCGGCCTCTGACGCGGCCCTTTCCAGGACCCCGCCCGCCTCGGCCTCCGACGCGGACGTGACCACGGACGCGGCAGTGGAGCAGACGCCGGAGGTAAAGGCGGCGTCGGCCCCGGCCACGACCCAGGACGCCTATGAAAAGGCGCGGGCATGTATCGGCCTGAGCGTGCAGGAGCTATATGACGCCGTGGGCCAGCCCACCGGCGAGCCCGTCTACGGCCCCTCCTGTTTACAGGTGAACGCGGAGGACGGCATGCTCCCCTACGACGGCTTCTCCGTCTGGACTGTCCGCAGCGCCGACGCGGAGACCGTCCACGACGTGTATCTGGACGAGTGATATGGACAGACTGAAAGCGCTTTATATCCGCTACCGGGAGATCGTCAGCTATCTCTTTTTCGGCGTGCTCACAACCGTGGTGAGCTGGGCCACCTACGCCCTTTTCGTAGGTCTTTTGAAGCTGCCGGTGAACGCGGGCAATTTCCTGAGCTGGGTCTGCGCGGTGAGCTTCGCCTTCGTGACCAACAAGCTGTGGGTGTTCCGGTCCAAAGGCTGGGTGTGGCCGGTCTGGCTGAAGGAAGCCGCCGCGTTTTTCGGCGGACGGCTCTTCTCCGGCCTGGTGGAGATCGAGGGTCTGCCCCTGCTCATGCGGCTTGGCCTGGACCAGCCCCTGTTCGGCATCGACGGCTTCGCGGCCAAGATCGTCATCTCCGTGGTGGTCATCATCCTGAACTACTTTTTGAGCAAGTTCCTGGCCTTCCGGAAAAAATCGGACAAATGACAAGGAGACGCCCGGTATGAGAAAACGGATCGTATGCCTGTGTCTGGCGGCGCTGGCCCTGGCGGGTCTGCGGACGCCTGCCCTGGCGCAGGAAGAAGCGCCGGCCGCGGAAATAACGGCCTCCGGCACGGCCGATAAGCGCTTTGCCCTTCCCGCGCCCACGGTGCAAATTTCCAACGTTTCCAACGGCATCAAGGTCACTTGGAACAAAGTCTCCGGCGCGGCCCGCTACGCGGTATACTACCGGGTAGGGAGCGGTTCCTGGCACAAGATCGGCGCCACCACCGCCACCAGCTATACCTGGAAAAAAGCCGCCATCGGCAAAAGCTATACCTTCACCGTCCGCTGCACGGACAGCCGCAAGGTCAACATCAGCCCCTATATCCCCAGCAACACCGTCACCTATTACCCCCTTCCCGCGCCCACGGTGCAAATTTCCAACGCCGCGAGCGGCATCAAGGTCACCTGGAACAAGATCTCCGGCGCGGCCCGCTACGCGGTATATTACCGTATTGGCGCCGGCGCCTGGCACAAGATCGGCACCACCACCGCCACCAGCTACACCTGGAAAAAGGCCGTCAGCGGCACGAATTATTCCTTCGCCGTCCGCTGCACGGACAAAAACAAGGTCAACATCAGTCCCTATATCGCGAGCAACGCTCTTACCTGGCTTGCCCAGCCCGCGGTGAAGGCGGCCAACAAGCCCGGCGGCATGCAGGTGACCTGGAAAAAAATAACCGGCGCGGAGCGGTACAGCGTCTATTTCAAGGCCGAGAACAGCGGCGGTTGGAACCTGCTGGGTTCCACCACCGGCCTGAGCTATCTGTGGGACGAGGCCCTTGGCGGCCCCGTGGTAGGCAACCGCTATTCCTTCACGGTCCGGGCCGTTTCCGGCGGCTCCGCCAGCGCCTATCATGGCACCGGCTATCTGCGTTACGCGCCCGCCGCCTCGGGCACGGACGCATGAAGGGAAACATGAAGGGAGACATGAAGGGAGATATATCGGAGCGGCGGACCATCGAGCCCATCGGCCATATCGAGACGGACCTGCCCACAAAATTCGGTCTGCCCCGCCAGAGCGGCCTGGTGCCCGCCCTGACCGGGCGTGTGATCTTCCGGCCCAAATACCGGGACCCGGTGGCCTTTCGCGGCCTGGAGGGCTTCAGCCACATCTGGCTCATATGGGGCTTTTCGGAAAACAGCCGGGACGCCTGGGCCGCCACGGTGAAGCCCCCGCGGCTGGGGGGCAACAGGCGCATGGGGGTGTTTGCCACCCGCTCCCCCTACCGGCCCAACGCCCTGGGGCTGTCCTGCGTGGAGCTTAAGCGCCTGGACCTGGACGAAAAGCTTGGCCCTGTTCTGGTTGTGGCCGGTTTGGATCTGATGGACGGCACGCCCATATACGACGTGAAGCCCTATCTTCCCTATACGGACAGCCGTCCGGACGCCGCCGGCGGCTTTGCCCAGGACGTGCTGGACTACGCCCTGGAGGTCAACTTTCCCCCGGCGCTCCTGGCCCGTATCCCGTCCGACAAGCGGGACGCCCTGCTGGGTCTTCTGGCCCAGGACCCCCGCCCGGCCTACATCGACGACCCGGCCCGGCGGTACGGGTTCAACTATCTCACATACGACGTGCGCTTTACCGTGGACGGCAATACCCTGACCGTGACAGAGGTCGTGGATTTATAACGCAAGGAGAATCCTATGAAAGCCATCGTATCCGTATTTCTGGATTGAAACTGCGAGGGGAAAGTGAATTCCCCCTCGCAGGAAGTCAAAATCCTGCCTCTCCGCGGATTTTGACTTCACGCGCGGGAACGCCGCGCGGCTCGCCCTGACGGGCTTCGCTCCTGTTTATTCAATCTTGGCAAGATCGCAAGGAGAATCCTATGAAAGCCATCGTATCCGTATTTTCCAAGGACCGCATCGGCATCATCGCGGACGTGTGCACCGTGCTGGCCGGCATGCGGGTGAACGTGCTGGACCTGAGCCAGACGGTCATGGACGGGGTGTTCACCATGGTGACCATGGTGGACACGGCCACCTCCGACATGACCTTTGAGCAGATCCAGCGGCGTCTGGCCGAGGACGGAGAGCGCCTTGGCCTGTCGATCCGCATCCAGAGCAAGGACATCTTCGACGCCATGCACACAGTATAAATTTTACCTTATTGACGGCCCCCCTGTGTAAGGGGGGCTGGCAGCGCCTCTGGCGCTGACTGAGGGGTTGTAACGTCAGATAACAGACAACCCCTCCGAGCCGCCATTCGGCGGCCCACCTCCCCTTGCACAGGGGAGGCTTTCAATATTGAGTGCGCCTTCGGCGCGATTTTAAGCGAGGCAAAATCATGCTCAACACCATCGACATACTCCAGACCCTGGACATGCTGGACCGGCAGCATCTGGACATCCGGACCGTCACGCTGGGGGTGAATCTCTTAGACTGCGCCCACCCGGACATCGACGCCTGCGCCCGGAAGATATACGACAAGATATGCCGCCGTGCGGGCAATCTCCTGCCCGTAGCCCAGGGCATCGAGGCGGAGCTTGGCATCCCCATCGTCAACAAGCGCATCTCCGTCACCCCCATCGCCATGGTGGCCCAGAGCACCACGGCCCGTGACTATACCCCCATCGCCGTGGCGCTGGACAGAGCCGCCAAGACCTGCGGCGTGGACTTCATCGGCGGCTTTTCCGCCCTGGTGCAAAAGGGTCTGACCGACGGGGACAAGCGCCTCATGGACAGCATCCCCCACGCTCTGGCGGAGACGGATCTTGTCTGCGCCAGCGTGAACGTGGGCTCCACCAAGGCCGGCATCAACATGGACGCAGTGGCGGCCATGGGCCGTGTGGTCAAGCGCACCGCCGAGGCCACGTCGGACCGGGGCAGCGTAGGCTGCGCCAAGCTGGTGGTCTTCTGCAACGCGGTGGAGGACAACCCCTTTATGGCCGGAGCGTTCCACGGTCCCGGCGAGCCGGAGTGCGCCGTGAACGTAGGCGTGTCCGGTCCCGGCGTGGTGTACGCCGCCCTGCAGGGGGTCAAGGGCCGGCCCTTCGACGAGGTGGCGGAGCTGGTCAAAAAGACCGCCTTTCGCATCACCCGCATGGGTCAGCTTGTGGCCCGGACGGCCTCGGAGCGGCTGGATGTGCCCTTCGGCGTTGTGGACCTGTCCCTGGCGCCCACGCCGGCGGCGGGGGACAGCGTGGCCCGGATTTTGGAGGAAATGGGCCTGGATATCTGCGGTACCCACGGCACCACCGCCGCCCTGGCCCTTTTGAACGACGCGGTGAAGAAAGGCGGTCTGATGGCCTCCAGCCGGGTAGGCGGCCTGTCCGGCGCCTTTATCCCCGTCAGCGAGGACGAGGGCATGATCGCCGCCGCCCGGTCCGGGGAGCTGACCATCGACAAGCTGGAGGCCATGACATGCGTCTGCTCCGTGGGGCTGGACATGATCGCCGTACCCGGCGACACCCCGGCGGACACCATCTCCGCCATCATCGCCGACGAGGCCGCCATCGGCATGGTCAACAACAAGACCACCGCCGTGCGCCTCATTCCCGCCGTTGGCTGCCAGGTGGGGGACAGCGTGGACTTCGGCGGACTTCTGGGCACCGCGCCCATCATGCCCGTGCACACCGCCTCCGCCGACGCCTTCATCGCCCGCGGCGGACACATCCCCGCGCCGCTGCACAGCCTGAAAAATTAAAAGAAAAAATCCATAATTTGGCGTATAAACCGGCTCCTTTTCGCGCACACTATGCTCCGCAAGATCATCAGTCTGCGAAAAGGAGTCTTTTTCATGGTCATTGACAGAATCGCGCTGATCCTGGCCATCATCGGCGGCCTGAACTGGGGCAGCATCGGTCTGTTTCGGTTCGATATCGTGGCCTGGATCTTCGGCGGCCAGACCAACCCGGTCTCCCGGGTCATCTATACGCTGGTAGGCCTGGCGGCACTGTGGTGCGTTTCCCTGCTGTTCCGCTCCCGCGACGAGGCGGACGAAGAGGCGTAATACGCGGCAGGAGAAAAACCGATCGCCGGGACGGAATTATCCGTCCCGGCGATTTTTTCGTTTTATTGTTTATTTCCCCAAAAATTCCCGGATACCGGCGGCGATACCGGCCCCGTCCAAACCGAACTCATGCAGCAGCTCGCCCGCCGTGCCGGAGTGGCCGAACACGTCGTGGAGCCCCAGGCGCTTGACAGGCGTGGGCAGCTTCTCCGCCAGCACGCCGCACACGGCCTCGCCCAGCCCGCCGAATATCTCATGCTCCTCCACGGTGACGATACGGCCGCACTTTTTCGCGCTCTCGATCACCAGCGCCTCGTCCAGTGGCTTGATGGTGGCCATATTGACCACCCGCACGGAGATACCCTCCGCCGCCAGCAGCTTTGCCGCCTCCATGGCCTCCGGCACCTCCACGCCCGTGGCGACGACGGCCACGTCGGACCCCTCGGCCACCACCTCGCCCTTACCGATGACGAACCTGTAGCTCTCGTCATGGAACACGGGGGTAGCCGCCCGGCCGAAGCGCATATACACCGGCCCTTCCATCTCATATGCCGCCCGGACCATCTGCCGAGCCTCCACGTCGTCCGCCGGGCACAGCACCGTCATGCCGGGTATGACCCGCATGAGGGCAAAGTCCTCGCAGCACTGGTGGCTGGCCCCGTCCTCGCCCACGGTGATGCCGCCGTGGGTAGCGCCGATCTTCACGTTCAAATGGGGGTAGCCTATCGTATTGCGCACCTGCTCAAAGGCCCGCCCGGCGGCGAACATGGCGAAGGTGGACGCAAAGGGCACCAGCCCCATGGTGGAAAGCCCCGCCGCCACGTCCATCATATTGGCCTCGGCGATGCCGCAGTCGAAATGTCTGTCGGGGAAAGCCTTCTGGAACGTATTGGTCTTGGTGGCGTTGGCCAGGTCCGCGTCCAGCACCACCAGGTCTTCATGCTCCGCGCCCAGCTCCTTCAAAGCGTTGCCGTAGCTCTCACGGGTAGCGATTTTTTTCACGTCGGCCATCTCTCACACCTCCTCCAGCGCGGCCCTTGCGGCGGCCAGCTCGGCCATACCCCGGGCATATTCCTCGTCGTTCGGCGCCTTGCCGTGCCAGCCCACCTGGCCCTCCATATAGGACACGCCCTTCCCCTTCAGCGTCTTCAGCAAAATGGCCGTGGGCTTGCCGCTGCCGTGGTTTGCATGGAAGCAGGCAAAGGCGGCCTCCAGCGCGTCGAAGTCGTGCCCGTACGCCCAGACCACATCGCAGCCGAAGGCGGCGAACTTCTCGTCCAGCGGCGCGGAGTTCATCACCTGCGCGGTGGGCCCGTCGATCTGCAAACCGTTCACGTCCACGATGACGCACAGGTTGTCCAGCTTATAGTGTGCGGCGAACATGGCGGCCTCCCAGATCTGGCCCTCGGCGATCTCCCCGTCGCCGCACAGAGCGTAGACGTTCACGTCCTTGCCCAGGACCTTGGCCCCTTTGGCCATACCCGCCGCCGCGGACAGGCCCTGGCCCAGGGAGCCGGTGGACATGTCCACGCCGGGCACGGTGCTCATGTTGGGGTGCCCCTGCAAGTAGGACCCCAAATGCCGCAGGGTGGGCAGGTCCTCTGTCGGGAAGAACCCCCGGTTGGCCAGGACGCTGTACAGTCCCGGCGCGGTGTGGCCCTTGGAGAGCACGAACCGGTCCCGGTCGGACCAGCGGGGGTTTTTCGGGTCGATGCGCATCTCCCTAAAATAAAGATAGGTGAATACGTCCGCGGCGGAGAGACTTCCGCCGGGGTGGCCGCATTTCGCGCCGTGTGTCGCGGTCAGGATACCCTCCCGCACACGGACCGCGGCCAGTTGAAGATCCTTTTTCTCCCTGTCGGTCATGTTCCGTTCCTCATTTCTTGTGGTGATTTGGGTTCTCTTTGTGCAACTTGTTCTATTGTACACCATTTTTATGCACAACACAACAGCAATTTATAAACATTTCCCGCCTGCACCTGCCGGCGCGGACCCACATATAGTGGAACGGGCATAGTAAGCCCGAAGGAGGAAAATATGGCGGACTGTGTTTCTGAAAACATGAACATTATCTGCGGCCAGCAGGCCAACGGCCTGAACCGCTATCCCTGCCCGGTCCAGCCCTGCTGCCCGTCCATGATCGCCGGTCCCACGGGTCCCACGGGACCCACCGGCCCTGCCGGCCTGATCGGCCTGACCGGTCTGACCGGCGCGACTGGTCCTACCGGCGCAACAGGCCCCACCGGCCCTGCGGGAGTCGCCGGCGCTGTCGGCGCGACGGGCGCAACAGGAGCCACAGGAGCTACTGGCGCGATAGGCCCGACGGGTCCCACCGGTCCTACCGGCGCGACAGGCGCAACAGGCCCTACCGGCCCCACCGGCGCGACCGGCCCTGCCGGTGCCACCGGTGCCGCGGGTGCGATAGGCCCCACCGGCCCCACCGGCCCCACCGGTCCCACCGGCGCGACCGGCCCTGCCGGCGCGACGGGCGCAACAGGCGCTACTGGTGCATTAACATATGCACTACATGACGCCAGTACTTTCGCGCCGGAAGGAGAGATAATTTAAATCGCGCTGTAAGCGCACCATATCGAACGCCTCCCCTGTGTAAGGGGAGGTGGGCGCCGCTTGCGGCGCTCGGGGGGATCGCGGGGCTCTCGTCCCCCTCGAGCTGCCCTTGCTTGACTTACATTTTTACTTCTGCAAACTTCAGGGGCGCGTCCAGTCGGACGCGCCCCTGCGTGCTTCCACTCACTCTTTCAGCGACTGGATGAAGTCCCAAATGGCCTGCGCGGAGTTGAAATTCTCCGGCTCCAGGTCGGCCATGGAGATCTTCACGTCAAATTCGTCCATGATCTCGCTGACCAGCGCGGTGATCTCGAAGGACCCCAATATGCCGTCGTCCACCAGCGCGGTCTCCCGTTCGAAGTCCACGTCCGGACGCAGATCCCGCAGTATCTCCATCAAGTCTTCCATTTTTGTCGTAACCTCCTGCAATATGGCTGATTTATTTACTTCCCGCCGGTGAGCTTTTCCTCCAGCGCCAGCAGGTCCCGCTTGCGCTCCTTCACCCGCCGCGCGGGCACGCCGGCGTACACGCCCCAGGGTTCCGTGGACCGGTTCACAAGGCTCATGGCCCCCACGGAGCAGCCCTCCCCGATATGTACCCCCGGCAGCACCGCGCACCCGGTGCCCAGTATCACATGCTTATCCAGCGTCACAGGCGCGTCCTGCTCGTTGCGGAAGGCCAGAGGCACCGTGGGGTTGGTAAGGCTGGCGCCGGAGTAATCGTCGCTGGTGGCGTATATGGTGCACCGGGAGCTGAGGCCGGAGAAGTCCCTCATGGTGATGCTGGCCTGCCCGGCGTACAGCTCGCAGTTGGAGCTGATGTGCACGTAGCTGCCGATCGTTATCTCCCCGTTGAGGATGGTGAAATCGTCGATGAGCACGTGGCTGCCCAGAGTGATCCGCTCCGGGGTGTACACCCGGCAGGTGCGGCTTATGAGCACCTGTCGGCCCAAGGCCCGGAACCCCATCTCCTGGAGCTCTTTTTTGCTGTAGTATGGGTCAAGCTTCATCTCTCCCATCCTTTCCGCGCTATACTAGCACACCGAGCGGTCAGATGCAACCTTAAAATACCAGACCCGTGGACAACGGGTACTCGTAATACTCCGCCCCGGCCAGGCCGTAGATACGCCCGGCGAACAGAAGCTGCCCGTCCGCGGCGAACCAGAGCTTTTCCAGCTCCACGTTGTCGGGGGAGGTGGTGCGCTCGTACTGGCCGTTATAAAATTCCTCGTCCGTCTGGTCCTGGACCCTGCCGAACTGGTGGGTAAATTCCTCCCCCATCACCGACTGCTCCAATTGAGCAAGCTCCGCGCTGTCCACGTCCAGCAGCGCCAGCAGCTCCGCGCCGGACAGCCGCTCCCCGGTGGCAAGGTCCAGATCGAAGGGGGTATATTCCAGCCAGTCGTCGATCTTTTTGACCATCACCACGCTGAGCACCCGGCCCGCGCCCTTGGCGTACTCATAGTGTAGCTGGCACATGGGGTCCTCGGACACCGGACGAAATTCGTCCTGGATGATTCCGTTGATCTCGTCCGCGCCGGGGCAGTCCAGCGCGATCCTGGGCAGCACGCCGGGATCCGCCAGATCGTCCACGACGCACTGGTCCGCCGTCAGGGCCGTGAAGTCCGTCCCGGCAGCCTCCGTCCGGACAGGTTCGTCCAATACGTCCGTATCGGAGCTGTCCAGCGCCGCGTCCGAGCGCCCGCCGGTCATGTCGGACAGCACGTCCTCCGTCCCGCACGCCGCCAGCACGCTCAGGCACAGGACCAGCGCCCCGACGGAAATAAGCTTTCTCATGATAAAAATTCCCCTTTCACAATTGCTCCATATAGGCCCGGAAGGCGCTGGGCACGGGATACCGCTCCGCCCGCTCAGGTCCCGTGGTCCATGTGAACCTGTCCGGCGCGGCGCCGCACTGTACCCGCCAGCCTGTCATATGCCACTCCAAGTGGGTGAAGATATGCAGAGCCCTCCCGCATGGCGCCAGCCCCTCCGGCTCGCAGCCCCACCCGTCCGCCTGACACAGCGCCGCCGCCTCGTCCAGCTCACCCTCCACGTTGGGAAGCTCCCACAGCCCGGCCAGAAGCCCCCTGTCCGGCCGCTGGACCAGCGCCGCGCGCCCGGCGTGCTCCAAAATGAACACCGTCCGGTTTTGTATCTTTCTCGGCCGCTTCTCGTCCGTCACCGGCCAGTCCGCGGGATGGCCGGTCGTCGCCCCGGCGCAGACCTTTTCCAGCGGGCACGCGCCGCAATCAGGCGTACCGGGCACGCACACCGTCTCCCCCAGCTCCATCAGCGCGGAGGTGAACGCGCCGCACCTTTCCGCCGGGTACCGCTCCCGCAGCGCCTCCCGGCAGCGGCTTTTCACCTTGGGGTCGCCCACGCTGTCCGGGCAGCATGTGAGCCTTGCGCACAAGCGCAGCACGTTCCCGTCCACGGCCGGCTCGGGAAGACCAAAGGCGATGGAGGCGATGGCCCCGGCGGTGTAATCGCCTATACCGGGCAGAGCCCGCAGGGCCTTTAAATCGGCCGGCAGCTCGCCGCCATAGTTTTCCACGACGAGCTTCGCGGCCCTGTGCAGATTCCGGGCACGGGAGTAATAGCCCAGCCCCTGCCACAGCTTCAGCACCGTCTCCTCGTCGGCGGCGGCCAGGTCGGCCACCGTGGGCAGAGCGGACATGAACCGCAGAAAATAGTCTCTCGCCGCCTCGATGCGCGTCTGCTGGAGCATGATCTCCGACACCCACACCCGGTATGGCGTCACGTCCCGCCGCCAGGGCAGGTCCCGCGCGTGCCCGTCATACCAGCGCAGGAGCATCCCGGCCAGGTCCTTCGGCAATTTTTCCACGGCTCTCCGCCCCCTCTCACGTCTCTATTAAAGCACGCCGGGGATGGACCGTCAAGAAAAACGGCCGGGGGCCGGTCCGCTTTTTGTGCAAAAAGCTGGTTGACAAATCCTGCCCGGCATATTATTATTCTCCACGATAAAAATGCTTTTAAACCGATGCAGAGACGTCGGCAAGGCGCGATATGGCTATTGTTATGACCATGCCCTCTTGCCGCGCGCAAGGGGGTTTTTGTTTTGCAGTTCAAGGCCGAGCTGATGGACCGTGCCGCCGTGGAGCGCGCTCTTGTGCGCGTCGCCCACCAGATATTGGAGCGCAGCGGGTCCGGCGAGAATATCTGTCTGATGGGCATCCACACACGGGGCGTGCCGCTGGCAAGGCGGCTGGCGAAGAACATCGCCGCGCTGGAAGGCCGGGAACCCCCGGTAGGCGAGCTGGACATCACCCTGTACCGGGACGACCTGTCCCGCGTGGCGGACGCGCCGGTGGTGGAGCGGACCAACGTGCCCTTCTCCGTGGAGGGCATGACCGTGATACTGTGCGACGACGTGATCTACACCGGCCGCACCGCCCGCGCCGCCATGGACGCCACCATGGAGCTGGGCCGGCCGGCCCGCGTGCAGCTTTTCTGTCTGGTGGACCGGGGCCACCGGGAGCTGCCCATCCGCCCCGACTTTGTGGGCAAGAACGTGCCCACCGCCCGCTCGGAGGTCGTCGCCGTCCGCCTGGACGAGACGGACGGGGAGACCGGCGTGAAACTGTTCGACAAAAAATCCATATAGACCAAACAAAGAAAAACAGGGAGGCATATCAAAATGGATCTCATCTACGGCATCAAGGACAAGCCCAGGTTCGGACAGGTGATCCTGTTCGCCATCCAGCAGCTTCTGGCCATCATGGCCGCCACCATCGCGGTGCCCGCCGTGGTCAACTCCGGCTGCGGCACGGCTCTGACCGCCTCGGCCGCCATCTTCGGCGCCGGCGTGGGCACGTTCGTGTACCTGATCTTCACCAAGAACTCCAGCCCCGTGTTCCTGGGCAGCTCCTTCGCGTTCATCGGCTCCATGATGAGCGCCTTCTCCGGCGCGGCCAGCATGGCCGTGGGCTACTGGGGTCTGATCATCGGCGCGGCCATGGCCGGTCTGGTGTACGTGGTGCTGGCCATCATCGTGAAGATGTCCGGCGTGGCCTGGATCGACAAGCTGATGCCTCCCGTGATCATCGGGCCCACCGTGGCCATCATCGGCCTCTCCCTCGCCGGCAACGCCGTGGGCGACCTGACCAGCTCCAGCGTGGAAGGCGGCAGCGTGTACGTGGCCCTGATCTGCGGTCTGGTGACCCTGGCGGTGACCATCATTGCCTCCACCTACGGCAAGAAAATGATCCGCCTGGTCCCCTTCATCATCGGCATCCTGGCGGGCTACGCCTGCGCCAGTCTCTTCGCCCTGCTGGGGTACACCACCGGCAACGCCGCCTTCACCGTCATCAACTATGACGCCATGAAGAACGTGGGCTTTGTCTCCGTGCCCGACTTCACCTTCCTGCTTGGCGGCAGCCTGAAGGACATCACCCCCACCTATCTTCTCACGCTGTTCACCGCTTATGTACCCGTGGCCTTCGTGGTCTTCGCCGAGCACCTGGCGGACCACAAGAACCTGAGCTCCATCATCGGCACGGACCTGCTGAAGACCCCCGGCCTGACCCGGACCCTGCTGGGAGACGGCGTGGGCTCCATCGCGGGCGCGGTGTTCGGCGGCTGCCCCAACACCACCTACGGCGAGTCCATCGCCTGCGTGGCCATCACCCGCAACGCCTCCACCGTCAGCATCTGGGGCGCGGCGGTGCTGTGCATCATCGTCAGCTTCATCTCCCCGCTGATGGCCTTTTTGCAGACCATCCCCTCCTGCGTCATGGGCGGCGTGTGCGTGGCGCTGTACGGCTTCATCGCCATGAGCGGCTTCAAGATGCTCCAGGGCGTGGACCTGAACAAGAACCGGAACCTGTTCGTTGCCTCCATCATCTTCATCACCGGCGTAGGCGGCCTGTCCGTGACCATCGGCGCGGTGGAGATACGCACCGTGGCCTGCGCGCTGATCCTGGGCATCCTGGCCAACACCCTGCTCTCCGGCGAGAAGGACGAGGACAAAACCGCCTGAGAGGACTTACAACATAAATCAAAGGGACTGTGGCAGCACAGTCCCTTTTCCTTATTGAAAGCCTCCCCTGTGCAAGGGGAGGTGTCAGCGCCGCGCGCTGACGGAAGGGTTGTAACAGCGATACGCCGGCGCCTCCGAAAAAGGTGTCCCCGGCTTACGCCGGGGACTCGTTGGATTTAAATGCTTCTCTCCCGACCTCGCGGCTTGCGTGCGACCAAGAATTGACAAGCTTCGCGTTTTCCTATAAAATAAGCCTGCCCCGCTAAGGGGCAGGCGTCGACGTATAGAAACGGCGGTTGGCCCTCCATCCCGGAGGGAGCTTCTGCCCCCTCCGAAGAGAGGGGGTGATGCTCATGACATATTCGGAACTTTTTGAGTTTTGTCTGGTCATTATCGGCATCATAAGCCTGTTCATACAGGCAAAAAAGAAGTGACCGCCCCGGTAGCTCTGAGGGCGGTTACTTCTAACCGCAGCTAAAGGGCCAACCGCTTACGTCGGCGCCTCTTTGTACCTTCATTATACCCCTCTCCCATCCCATTGTCAACAAGGATGGGAGAGACATTTTTGATCCCCTTCCATATTGAACGCCTCCCCTGTGCAAGGGGAGGTGTCAGCGCCGCGCGCTGACGGAAGGGTTGTAACAGCGATACGCCGGCGCCGCGCCAAAGGTGTCCCCGGCTTACGCCGGGGACCCGTTGGATTTTAAATCCCTTTACCTTATCAAAAGCCCCCCTTGTCAAAGGGGGGTGCCCGCCATCGGCGGGCGGGGGGATTGTCCCCTCGCGCCGCAGCGCGGCCCCCTCTGTCGTCGCCGCTCGCTGGGCTAGGTCGTGATTTGCCGCAAGCGGCAAACCCCGAATAGCCCGCGGCGTCTCCTCTCCCCAAAAGGCACGCTTGCCTTTTGGGGACCCCAGGGGGCTGTCAGCGCTCCGCGCTGACTGGGGGAGAGATATTTTAATATTTCCTTGTTGACGGCCCCCCTGTGTAAGGGGGGCTGTCATGCGTCAGCATGACTGGAGGGTTGTAACGCCGGATGACAGACAACCCCTCCGAGCGCCGCAAAGCGGCGCCCACCTCCCCTTGCACAGGGGAGGCTTTCAAAGCGGAGAGATATTTTATTCCTCCACCGGTTTCTCCGGCTCCGCGGGTTCCGCAGGCTTCTCCGCCTCCACGCTTTCCGCCGGCTTCTCCACCTCCACGGTGACCTCCGCCTCCGCCTCCGCCGGGACCTCGGCGGACGCTTCCTCTTCCACGGTGACCTCCACCGTCACGTCGGCCTCCGCCTCCGTGGCGTCCACCACCGACGCGAAATCCGCGTCCTGTACGCCGTCGCTCGCGGCCTTGATCTTCTCGATCTCCGCCTCCATGTCGGCGATGGCCTCGTATGCCTCGTCGATCTGGCCGCAGGCCGGGGCAAACGCCGGCTCCGGGTCAAGCTTATGGGCCTCATAGTACAGCTTGCCCAGCTCCGCGTACGCCTTCTTGATGGTGTCCCGCCGAGAGGAGATGTCCATGTTCAGTCTGGCGACGCGGCTGACCTCTTTGGTCTTCTCCGCGGCCGCGCCGGCCAGCTCCCTGGCCTTACCGGCGGCTTTGGCGGCGAACAGACCGGCTTTGTCCATAAAATCGTTGAATCCGGACATGATGAAGCCTCCTTTTTAATATATTTTATCTTATTTTTCTGTGTTTGCGCCTGGTAAATCTTTATGGGTCCTCTTTTGCCCTGCTCCGCCGCAGCGCCACGGCCAGGATGACCAGCGCCGCCGCGCACGTGCACCCCGCCACAAGCTGGCTGACCCGGATACCGCTGTCGCCTATGTACAGCGAATCGGCCCGCAGGCCCTCGATCCAGAACCGGCCCAGCCCGTACCAGGCCAGGTACATAAGAAAATACTGCCCATCGAATTTCCGCGCCGTCTTTTTGGACAGCACATGCAGCCCCACGAACCCCGCCAGATTCCACAGGGACTCGTACAAAAACGTGGGGTGCACATACACAGTCTGGCCGTCCAGCGTCAGGCCCATGCGGCAGAACACGTCCGTCTCCCGGCCATAGGCCTCCCGGTTCATGAAGTTGCCCCACCGGCCCACGCTCTGGCCGATGAGAAACCCGAAGGCCGTCAGGTCCAGCAGCGCCGGAGCGGATATTTTTTTCACCCGGCACACCACCAGCACCGTGACCACCGCGGCGATGACCCCGCCGTAGATGGCCAGACCACCCTCCCAGATCTTGCACATGTCCCGGAAGGAGTCGTAGTGGCCGTAAAAGATCACGTAATAGGCCCTTGCGCCGATGATGGCCAGAGGCACGGCGCACAGCAGATTGTCCAGCAAATCGTCCTGGCGTATGCCAAACACGCCGCAGCGGCGCATGCAATACGCCACCGCCAGCAGAAATCCGAAGGCGATGATGACCCCGTACCAGTAAAACGTGTGGCCGAACAGCACGAAGGAATTAGGCGGGTCGATGCTCCAATCGCCCAGCATGGGAAAGGATATGCTCGCCCGGCTCATTTAGGCCGCACCACGGACAGCGCCGCCCGGCTGGGCACGACGTGCTCCCGGACCCAGGCGGAGGCGTCGTCACACGTAATGGCCGAGAGCTCCCGGAAGCTGTCCAGAGGCTGGCACCCGGCGAAGCACCCCTCCGCCAGGCTCACGCCCAGACTGCGAAAATCGCCCAGCACCCGTATCTGCGCGCCGTAGGCGGCCTTTTTCTGTCTGTCGAACAGCGCCGTGTCGAACCCCTTTTGCCCCACGGCCTCCGCCGCCGCCAAAAGCGCGTCATAGGCCGCCTGCGGGTCCTTGGACTCCCCGCCGAACAGCACATAGCCCTGCCCGGCCGCGTACTCGGCGCCACACCCGAAGGTGGCGTTCAAAAGCCCCTTGTCGTAAAGGTCCAGGTACGCCGGGGAGCTCCGGCCGTACAGGCACCGCAGCGCCAGCCCCGCCGTGAGCCGCTCCCGCTGGCCCTCGGGACCCTTGGCCGCCGGCCCCAGCTTCAGCCCGCCCAGAAACAGCGGCGCGGACACCTCCATGACCCGCTCGGACCGTGTCTCCACCGGCTCCGGCGTCTCGTCCGGCCCATAGTCCCGGCCGGGAAGCGGCGCGCTCTCCGGAGTCAATATCTCCCGCGCGGCCCGCTCCACCGCCTCCGGGTCCGCGTTTCCCACCACGCACAGGGCCATATTGGAGGGATGGTAAAACACCTTGTGGCAGTCGTAGAGCACCTGAGGGGTTATCTCCTGAATAGATTCGACCGTACCGGCCACGTCGTCCCGCAGGGGATTGTGGGCGAACAGCAGCCGCATCAGGGCCATATAGACCTGGTCGTCCGGGTCGTCCTCGTACATGCGTATCTCCTGGGAGATGATGCCCCGCTCCTTGTCCACGCTCTCCTGGGTATAGTACGGCGTGGATACGAACCGCAGCAGCGTGCGCAGATTCTCGTCGAAGCGCTCCGTGCAGGTGAAGTGGTAGCATGTCTCCGCCTCGGAGGTAAAGGCGTTGGCGTTGGCCCCCGCCGCCTCCAGGGCCATGAGGGCATTGCCCTCGGGCATGTCGAACATCTTGTGCTCCAGATAATGCGCCACGCCGGCGGGGGTATCCTTTCGCTCGCCGGCCAGAGTGAACCGCCTGTCCGCGCCGCCGTAGTTGGTCATGTAGCAGGCGAAGCTCTTGCGGTACCCCGGCTTGGGTACCACGAATATGGGCAGGCCGTTGGGCAGCTTGGCGGTATACAGCGTCTCCCCGATGGCGGGCCAGTCAATCCTCTGCATCTTCATCAACCTCGCTTCCCCGGAGAAAATACACCATGTCGCACCCGATACCGGACGCGGCCTTCACCACGTCCTCCCGCGTCACGTCCTCCACAAACGCGGCCAGCTCCTCCGGACCGTATTCCAGCCCCAGGATATTCTGCTCCAGCCAGAACGCCTCCAACGCCCCGGCGCTGTCCGCGGCGCTCAAAAGGTCGTTCACCAACCCCCGCTTGGCCGAGGCCAGTTCCTCGTCGGTGATATCCCCGTCCTGCACGGCCTGTAGCTGCCGGCCGATCTCCGCCAGAGCCTTGTCATAGTCGGCCGCCTCGATGCCGCTGATCACGGCCATCACGCCCTTCACCAGGTCCACGCCGGAGCTTGCGAAGTAGCAAAGACTCAGCTTTTCCCGCACGTTCATAAAGAGCTTGGAGCTGACGCCGCCGCCGAACACCGCGTTCATCACCCGCAGCGCCGCCATATCCGGCTCCTCCATGGCCGCGCCTAAGCGGTAGCCGATGGCCAGCTTCCCCTGGGTCACGTCCATCACGTCGGTGAAAGTCCGGGGTCCTTCCTCCACCCTATTCATGCGGATATCGGTGCCCAGGTCCATGTCCAGCTCGCCCCTTGGCAAAGCGGCCAGCGCGTCCCGCACGGCCCTCTGGGCCCGTTCCGGATCCGCCGCGCCGCAGTAGAAGACCTCCACCGGGGAGCTTGCCAGCAGCGCCCGGTAATGGCGGGTCAGGGCCACATAGCCGACAGCCTCCGCCTCTTCCTCCGTGCCCAGCACGTCCACGGCGTAGTCCTCCGCCGGACACATCAGCTCCGTCATCCGATAGCGGCTGTACGATATCTTGTCGTTGACCCGGGCGCGGATGTCCTCCAGGAGCTTTTCCCGCTCGCTGTCCACATACTGGGGCAGCAGCAGCCCGCCGCGGGTATTGGGTGCCAGGAGCGTCTCGCCCAAGAGGGCGGCGATCTGCTCCAGCAGCCCGCCCTCGCCCTCCGGCAGCCACGCCTCATCCACGAAATCCGCCCAGAAGCCCACGCACTGTATCTCGCCCTTTTTCCGCACCGCCGGCTCCAGCCGGGCCCCATACAGGCTGTCCAGCCGCGCGGCCATGGCGTCCATGTCCGGGCAGGACACCGTGCCCCGGCGCAGCACGCTGGGGATCAGGGCATTTTTCGCCGCGGTCTCCCGGCTGAGCCGGGTCAGCAGGTTCACGCTCAAAAGCCCGGTCTTGAATTTATCCGTTTGCAGGCATGTCATCATCACGCCCGGCAATATCTCTCTGCGCGTCTGGCGCACACCGCTCACCACCCGTTCCGGTAAAATTTACTATATTGCATTATAACACACGCCATTGCATTTGAAAATGGGGATTTATCTGTCTCTCCCTCCGTCTCGCCCTGACGGGCGAGCCACCTCCCCCTTCAGGGGGAGGCGGGGGCTTTGCCCCCGAATCGGCCCCAACGGGGCCGGCCCCCTCTGACGAGGGGGCTGTCAGCGCCTTTGGCGCTGACTGAGGGAGAGACATAATTACCCGATCCTTACCTTCCCCCCTTTGACAACGATCTTCCTTGGCCCGATCTCCGCCTCGTAGCCGTCCCAGTTAGACGGCAGCCCTGGCGTCACGGTCAGCCGTCCGTTTTCCAGCCGTATACCCAGCAGATCCTCCAGCACCACCCGGAAGTACCACCCCGCCGCGCCGGTATACCAGCTCCACAGCGCCTCGCCGTAGTGGTCCTGGTTGGCGGACACGTCCGCCGACAGCACATACGGCTCCGCGCCCCATTGCTGGCGCGGGTGCCGTGCCGGCAGCAGGTCCAGCAGCATATTGGCCCCCAGATCCGTCATGCCCTCTTTTAACAGCGCCGAGGCCAGCCACACGGCCCCGTGGGTGTACTGTCCGCCGTTTTCCCGGAACCCCGGCCCGCAGGCGCGGATATACCCCGGATCCCGGCCATCCTCCCCGAACGGCGGGTCAAAGAGCTTGACCAGGCCGTGCGCCCGGTCGTACAGCTTATCCGCCGCCGCCTGCAAGGCCGTCCGGACCCGCTCATGGTCCGCCGTACCGCTGAAGGCCGCCCAGCTCTGGGCAATGGAGTCGATGGCGCAGGCGGTCGAACCCACCGCGCCCAGAGGGGCGCCGTCTTCCCACCAGCCCCGCAGATACCACCCGCCGTTCCAGCTCCGCTCCGCCGCGGCGGCGCAGCGCCTTGCCGCGTCCGCGTACCGGCCGGCGTCCTTCTCGCCCAGCCTATCCAGCAGCGCGGCGAACCGGTTGGCTGTGTGGATGAAAAACCACGTTAGCCACTGGCTCTCGCCGCCCACCCTGTCCATGCCGTCGTTCCAGTCCCCGGAGCCGGTGCGCAAAAGCCCGTGCGGCCCCCGTCCCCGGCGCAGCGCCAGGTCCAACGCCCGGCGGGCATGGTCCAGCACCGTGGCCGTATCCCCGGACGCGGTCGGCGCAAAGTACCGGTCGCGCTCATGCTCGGTCAATGGCGGCGCCTCCAGCCACGGGGCATTCTCCGCGCACAGCCCCTGGTCCCCGGTCTTTTCCACGTACTCGCACACCGCCCATGCCAGCCACAGCATATCGTCCGAGCACCGGGTCCGCACGCCCTTTGGCCCGCCTGGCGTCTCATGCCACCAGTGGAGCACGTCGCCCTCCTTGAACTGCCGCGCGCAGCATGTCAGGATATGCCGCCGCGCCTGACCAGGCGAGAGGACGATGAGATTCGTCACGTCCTGGAGCTGGTCCCGGAAGCCGTACGCCCCGCCGCTCTGGTACAGGCTCGTCCTGCCCAGCACCCGGCACGCCATCGCCTGGTAGGCCGCCCAGCCGTTCATCATCCTGTCCAGGTCCGCATCCGGCGTGCGGATATGCACCCGGCTCAGCCGGGCCCGCCAGCCGTCCCGGACCTTTAAAAGCTCCTGCGCCGCCCGCTCCGGGTCGGCCAGGGCCGTCAACACGGCGGCGCTCTCGAACCCGCACACCAGCACGCTCACGCCGCCGCCCTTCCACAGCGCGCCGAAGCAGGGCCGCAGACCGGCCCCGGTCCTGCCGTCCATGCGACCTTCCAGCCAGGCCGCCTCGTCCCCGGTGAAGCCGGACAGCTTCCGGCTGCACACCGCCCGGAACACCTGGCCGGGGTACACGCCCCGTGGATTGTACGCCGTGAGGCACCCGTCCTCGAAGCCCGTGACCACGCATGGCACGTCGGCGGCGTTGGCCGTGAGCGCCAGGGGCAGATGCCAGCCCATATAGGCCCCGTCCCCGCCCTCGATGAGCAGCACCCGAGCTTTGAAGTCCCCCGGCACGAAGGCCGTGACGCTGCACCCGTCCCGCTCCCAGCTTGTCCAGCCGAACCCGTTGGTGACCCGGCACCGGCCCTCCCCGGCGAACAGGCTCTGACGGCCCTGCGCCGCGATCAGTTCCAGCGTCTCCCCGCCATCCGTTGCCAGCGGGTCGTTGCGCCAGGGGTCCACGGGGCACTCCCTGGCGTTTTCCAGCCACATAAAGCCCGTGCCGCAGTCGGCGGCCAAAAATCCGAATTTGCCGTTGGTGAGCACGTTGCACCAGGCTCTCGGCGGCAGCGGCGGCGTCTCATAGCGCACCGCGCCCCCGGCCAGGTACTCCACCGCCGGCGCCTCCCAGCCCCGTCTTGGCGCTTGCCGCAGAGCGGGCAGGCCGGCAAACTTCCGCTCCTGCGCCGGCCGGACCACCGCCGCCGCGGCGGACACGTCGGCCCCGCCGGTGAACCACACGCCGCCCCGCGCGCCCTCGAACCCGGCCAGACCGTACTTGTCCAGATACCGGCGCAGCTCGTCCTGTTTGGGGTGCAGATACTCCCCGTCCTCCCCGGTGTCCAGCACCAGGTCCGCCTGCACGCCGCAGGCGGTGAGCAGGGCGTGGCGCTTGATCATTTTTTTGCTCTCGTCCAGCCCCTCGTCCGCCTTGCAGTATAAGATCGGCAGATCGCCGGACAGGCCCTTCTTCCAAAGCGCCTCCCGGCCGGAATCAGGCCGCGCCTCGACCCTTGGCGCGCACACCGCCCCGGCCAGCTCGAACGCGGCGAGCATCCCCTCGGCGTTCAGCCCCAGCAGCGACGCCATGGAGCTGGCCATATCCGCCCCGGCCCCGGCCAAAATGCGCCGCGCCCCGGCCTCCGCCGCCGCACGGCTGGACCCATAGCACAGCGCCAGCGCCGCGCACCCGCCCTCGGGCAGCGTGGCCGTCACCGTGGCCGGACTGTGCATCTGCCACCCGGCGCCGCTGGTCAGCTTCAATTCCGCCGTAGCGGCCAGACACAGCCACATCTCCGGCAGGTCGCCTCTTGCCAGCCGCCGGACCAGCACCGCGCCCCGGTGGGTCGACAGCTCCAGCCCCAGCCGCCAGAAGGCGGGGTGAGCCTCATGGTCGCTCTGTCTTGCCAGCACCGGTTCAAAGCGCACGGTGAGCCGGCCCTCGCTGGGACCGGTGATACGGCGCAGCTCGCCCCGCTCCCCGTTGGCCACCGCCAGCGACGCGGACAGCACCCGCCCGGACCGCCGGGCCGTGAACGTGACCGTCCCGCCCTCGTACCGCCAGGGGTAAAAGGCCGCCTCCCGCCTGGACGGCGTCAGGGGGATGTCGTCCACGGACAGGAGGAACCCCTCCGGCCGGTACATGAGGATGCCCCCGGACCGGGCGATACACTGTCCGTCCTCACATGCCAAAAGCGTGTACACGCCGTTGGACATGGGAAACCATGCCGGCGTCGCCGGCATATACCCCGGCCCCTCCCACCGGAACACGGGGGCTTCCCGCCGCGGCTCCGGCGGCCGGGTCAAAGGGCTGCGGCTCCGGCGCAGCACCGCCCCGCTCAGGGGCACCCGCTCGGCCAGCAGCGGCCGGAACGCCGCCATCGCCGGGTCCGCCATAAAATACCGGCGCAGCGCCCCGCCCTTGAGGCAGTTGGTCACAGCCGCCAGGCTCATGCCCAGATGGTGGCTCATGAAGCACGCCACCGCCTGTCCCTTGCCGGTCGTGCGGCCCGGTGTCATGTCCAGAGCCTCGTAAAACCCGTACCGGCCCCACATGCCCAGCTTTTTCAGCCGCTTCAGATTCTCCGCCGCCGCCTTGGGGTGCACGCACAGCGCCAGGAAGCTGGCGTACGGTGCAACCACCAGCTCCCCGTCCACGTCCCGGCGCAGGGCCAGCGCCCCGGTGCCGTGGGCCTTGTAGCGGTAGTCCATGCCCGCGTCCAGGGAGAAAAAGGCGCTCTCCGAATTGCCCCAGGGGGCCTTGGCCCGCTCCCCCCGCTGCCGCTGGGCATACAGGCAGAACCGTGCCGTCTCCCACAGCATGGAGCCGTTCACCAGCGGCAGGAAGAGCTCCGGCATCAAATACTCGAACATGGACCCGGACCAGCTGGCGAGGCCCCGCCAGCCGTCCAGCGCCAGCCGCGCCCGGCTCAGGCTCTGCCAATGCCGCACGGGCACGTCGCCTCGCGCGCACGCCACGTAGCTTGTCAGCCGCGCCTCCGAGGCCATGAGATCATAGTGGCCGGGGCTGGGCTTGTCCGACGCCGGGTCCAGCCCGATACGAAATAGCCGCTTGTCCGCGTCGTACAGTGCCGCCAGGTCCATCCCGTCCGCGAGAGCCCTGGCCCGCTCGGCGATATCCGGCCGGCCGTGGGCCGCCATCCCGCCCGCGAGACATATGAGGCACGCGCACAGGTTCCCGCTGTCCACCGTGGACACATAGGCCGGCTGCAGCGGCGCGCATGTGCATGTGTCGTACCAGTTATATAGATGTCCCTTCCACTTGTCCAGCTTTTCCGCCGTGGCGAGAATGCGATCCGCCAGCGCCGCCGCCTCGCTCTCGGTTGCCAGGTCCAGCTCCATGGCCGCCAGTGCCGACACCAGCGCCAGACCGATGTTGGTGGGGCTGGTCCGGTGCGCCGCGCCCTTGGGGGGCTGGACCTGGAAGTTGTCCGGCGGAAGCCAGTGCTCGGAGCGGGTGCAGAGGGTGGCAAAATACCCCCATATGGCCTTGGCGGACTGGAGCAGCAGCGCCCTGTCCGCGCCTGTCAGGTCGTTTTTGGGCAGGTTTTCCCGGCCGGATATCCAGGCGAACACCGGCGCGGTCAGCCACACCACGCCCGCGGACTTGCCCGCCGGACCGGGGGCCAGCATCGCCAGCGCCAGCCCGAACGCCACGGAAAACCACGCCGACATGGGCAGCGCCTTCCCCGCCTCCGACTGAGCCGCCGTGGTCCACTGGAGCATTTTCTTATGGCTCACGCCCATGCGCCACAGTGCCGTTGCCGCCGCCGAGGCGCAGGTGTGCCCCTCCCAGGGCAGGAAGATGAGCCGTGCGAAAAACCTTGTCAGCGCCCCGCCCACGCCCCGCAGCACCCCGCTCCGGCAGCGAACATGCGCGTCGGCCGAGCGGGTGAACAGCCCCGCGAACGCGGCCTGGACCGCCTCCGCCCCCAGGCTCACCAACGCCACCCCCGCCGCCCACCGGCAGCTTGGCAGGAAAAAGCTCAGCCCCAGCGCCAGCAGGCTCATGGGAGCCGTGAGACTGCGGCGCACGCTGTCCAGCAGCCGGAACCGCTCCAGCGCCGGCAGATCGCGCCCGGCCTTCAAAAGCCAGGGCAGATTCTGCCAGTCGCCCCGTGTCCACCGGTGCAGCCGCCGGAACCAGGCCGCCGCCGTCACCGGCGCGCCGTCGGTCAGCTCCACGTCCCCCACGTACGCGCCCCGCAGATAGGCCCCCTCCAGCGCGTCGTGGCTGAGTATTTTGTTGTCCGGGAACCGCTCGTCCAGACAGGCCAGGTACGCCGCCGCGTCCACGATGCCCTTGCCGGCGAACCCGCCTCTATCGAAAAGGTCCGTGTACAGCTCCCCCGTAGGCGCGCCGTAGGGGTCCGTGCCCCCCTGACCCGCCCAGATACGGGCAAAGTCCGTGGCCAGCGCCCGGTCCAGCTCCACCGCCATCCGGGGGTGCAGCACCCCGTGGCCCTTCATCACCACGCCCTTTTCCACCAGCGGCACGTGCAGCGGGTGCATAGCCGTGCCGATGAGCTGTCTTGCCGTACCCGGCGCCAGGCGCGTGTCCGCGTCCAGGCACAGGATATACCGGGCCCGGAGTTCTCCGGCGTCCCCGGCCAGACACCTGAGCCGGTTAGGCCTGTCCTGGACCAGCCGCGCCAGCTCCAATATGGCCCCCCGCTTGCGCTCCCAGGGGGAGTAGACCCTGTCCGCGCCGTTCCACGCCGGGTCCCGGCTCAGCAGGAAAAACCCGCCGCCGTATGTGGCGTTGAGCTCGTCGATGACCGCCCTCGCCCCGTCCAGCCGACCGGCCGTCTCCGGCGGGAACCTGTCCGAATCGGGCAGGTCCGCCAGCAGCGCGAAGATAAGCTCCTCCCCGCAGTCCCGGTTGGCAAGCTTATATTCCTCCAGCCGCCGGGCAAGGCGCGGCCCCGTCTCATCGTCGGTCAGCAGCGCCGACACCGCGCACACCGTACGCCCCTCCGGCCCCACGCCGTCCTCCAGCCCCAGCCGGGGAAGCCGCCGCGGCCGCACGAACCGCAGCAATATGGAATCCAGCCCCACCCGCACCAGCTCCGACAGGGGCACGACCGTCAGCAGCGCCGTCCGAAAGCTCCCGGACGCCGCCCACGCCAGGATAGCCAGAGCCGCCGGCAGGAAAATACGCGCGGCCATATACCCCGCCCCGGTGCGGGTATTTTGGGGAAAGAGCGTCTCATGCAGGCCCTTTTCCAGCGCCTCCTGAGCCGCCTCCAGCGCCGATACGCCCCGCCTTTTGGCCAGGCGCTGGATCTTTGCCCGGTATTGCGCCCGGCTCTGCTCGTCCATGATAGGGTATATTTTATCTTGGCGCAGCAGCCCGTCCACCGGGTCGGACGTCTCCAGCGCCCGTGTCAGGTCCAGCTCCGCCAGGGTCCGCAGCCCCGTGAACAGCTCCGCCGCCCGCCCGGCGTCCACGTCCGGCTCCGCCAGCGCCTCAATAAGCGCCGCCCGCAGCGCCGCGCCGATGAGCGCCGCCTCGTTTTCCGGCAGCTCTGTTGAACGCCGCGCGCCGGTGAGAAACGCCCCGATGCGTTCCTCCGTCACCGGTCCCGCCGCCGTGAGTTTTTTGCACAGCGTGACCAGCGCCGCCCCGTCCGGACCCCGGCGCAGCTTCCGCCCCCCGGCGCGCAGCGCGGCCGCGGCGATATTGGCCTCCCGCCGTGCCAGGTATTCGTTGTCGGCGAACCAGGCGCTCTCGCGCTCGTCCCGGCCCTTGGCGGACAGGGTCTGCATAGCCCGGCCCAGCCGCCGCGCGGCGGCCTTGCCGGATACGGTTCCTTTGATGGGGATGCTCCTGGCCGCTTGTTCGCCCCATCCGGCCAGGCGTTCGGTGCTTATCTTTTCCATACCTGGGATTTTTCCCGCCCCGGCGGGAGAATATACGAACCCGCCGCGCACAAAAATATGTCCCCGGCCCAGCCAACGCTGTCCCCGGCTTACGCCGTGGACTGCGTTGGATTTTAATGTCTCTCCTTCCGTCGCGGCTTGCGCCGCGCCACCTCCCTCGTCAGAGGGAGGCGGGGGCTTCGCCCCCGAATCGGCCCCGGCGGGGCCGGCCCCCTCTGACGAGGGGGCTGTCAGCGCTCCGCGCTGACTGAGGGAGAGACAATTTAAATCCCCTTCCTTGCCGCCCGCCGTGCGGCAATTTGCATTATTTTCCCCCTGTCAACGAATCCCCCTTGACACCCGCCCCGGTTTGGTGTATCATAACCAGGCTGTAAAGCGGCAAGCCTTTACGCAAGGAGGCGCGGCATGGACACCTCACCCCTGGACCGGTCATTGCTGCTGGACTTTTACGGCGAGCTTCTGACCGGGAAGCAGCGCCGCACCTGTGAGCTGCACTGGAACGAGGACCTGTCCCTGGCGGAGATCGCCGAGCAGGACGGTCTGACCCGGCAGGGGGTGTGGGATATCCTGCGCCGGGCAGAGGCGGCTCTGCGGGAGTATGAGGAAAAGACCGGCCTGGTGAGCCGGTACCTGGAGCGCCGGGAGGCGGTGGAGGCCATCCGCCGGGAGCTGACCGAGCTTCTGCCGGATGGTGAAAAGAGCCGGGACATCCTGGCGCGGCTGGAGGGCCTGATGTGATATGGCATTCGAGAGCTTATCGGAAAAACTGAACGGCATCTTCAAAAAGCTCCGGGGCAAGGGACGGCTGAGCCAGTCGGACGTGAAGGAGGCCATGCGCCAGGTGCGCATGGTACTGCTGGAGGCCGACGTGAGCTACAAGGTCGTGAAGGACTTTGTGAAGGACGTGACGGAGAAGGCCTCCGGCCAGGAGATATTGGAGAGTCTGAACCCGGCCCAGATGGTCATCAAGATCGTCAACGACGAGATGACCGCCCTCATGGGAGGCCAGGCCGCGAAGCTGAACTATTCCTCGAAAGTCCCCAGCGTGGTAATGGTGGTGGGTCTGCAAGGCGCGGGCAAGACCACCAACACGGCCAAGCTGGCGGCGCTGATCAAAAAGCAGCAAAATAAGCGGCCCCTGCTGGCCGCATGCGACGTATACCGCCCCGCCGCGATAAAACAGCTTGAGACAGTGGGCGCGCAGGTGGGCGTGCCGGTGTTCCAGATGGGCCAGTCGGACCCGGTGGACATCGCCAAAGCCGCCATCGAGCACGCCCGGCGTCACGGCAACGACCTGGTGTTTCTGGATACCGCCGGCCGGCTGCACATCGACGAGGCCCTGATGGACGAGCTGAAGCGCATCAAGGCCGCGGTGGACCCGGCGGAGATATTGCTGACCGTGGACGCCATGACCGGCCAGGACGCGGTGAACGCCGCCGCCGCCTTTGACGAGGCCCTGGGCATCACCGGCGTGATGCTCACGAAGCTGGACGGCGACGCGCGAGGCGGCGCTGCCCTATCGGTCCGAGCCGTGACGGGCAAGCCCATCAAATTCGTGGGCACCGGGGAGAAGCTGGACGCTATTGAAGTGTTCCACCCGGACCGGATGGCCAGCCGCATTCTGGGCATGGGGGACGTGCTGACCCTCATCGAGAAGGCCGAGCAGGCGGTGGACCAGAAGAAGGCCGCCGAGATGGCCGAGAAGCTGATGAAGAGCCGCTTCACCCTCCAGGACTATCTGGAACAGCTCCGCTCCATGAAGGACATGGGGGACATCGACGATATCCTGGGCATGGTCCCCGGCCTGGACGCCAGAGCCTTGAAGGGGGCCAAGATCGACCCCAAGGCCATGGCCCGCACGGAGGCGATCATTCTCTCCATGACGGCCAGGGAGCGGGCCAACCCGGCCATTTTGAACGCCAGCCGGAAAAAGCGCATCGCCGCCGGCTCCGGCACCAGCGTGGTGGAGATCAACCGGCTTTTGAAGGGCTTTGACGCCATGAACGCCATGATGAAGCAGATGTCCGGCTCCCGGAAAGGCCGCCGTCTGGGCAAGAAAATGGGCATGTTCGGCATGTAAAAACGCTTTCAAAATTCATTTTTGAATTTGAAAAATAAAAAACCTATCATATTTTGGAGGAACAAAACATGGTCAAGATCCGTTTGAAGAGACTGGGTGCGAAGAAGGCCCCCTATTACCGCGTGGTGGTGGCGGACAGCCGCTCTCCCCGGGACGGCCGGAACATCGAGGAGCTGGGCACCTACGACCCCATGGCCAAGCCCGCCGTCATCGACATCGACCTGGAGCGTGCCAAGTATTGGATCGCCTGCGGCGCCCAGCCCACCGACACCGTCCGCGGCCTTTTGAAGCTGGCCGAGGCCAACAAGCCCGCCGAGCCCGCGCCGGCCGCCGAGGCCGCGCCTGAGACCGAGCCGGCGGAATAAGGCGGGAGCTGCCTCATGAAGGAACTTCTGACCTATATCATCCAGAGCCTGGTGGACGAGCCCGGCCAGGTCACCGTGGACGAGCGCACCGGCCCCGGCGGCGGCGTCGTGTACGAGGTCCGCGTGGCCGACGGGGACATGGGCAAGGTCATCGGCCGGCAGGGCCGGATCGTGCGCCAGATCCGTGTCATCATGAAGACGGTGGCCCAGCGCCAGGGCAAGAAGGTCACCGTGGACATTTTGGATTGAGAGCGGATTGAAAAAGCAGTATTTAGAGGCGGGGCGGATCGTGAACACCCACGGCGTCCGGGGCGAGGTACGCATCCAGCCCTGGGCGGACGAGGCGGCGTTTCTGACCCGCTTCCGCCGTTTTTATATCGACGGCAAGCCTGTTGCCGTCCGGTCCGGCCGGGTCCATAAAGAGATGTGTATCGCGGCGCTGGAGGGTTTCCATGACGTGAACGCCGCCATGACCTTGAAGGGCAAGGTGGTCTTCATCGATAGGGACGAGGCGAAGCTGCCCCCCGGCGCGGTGTTTTTGCAGGACATTCTGGGCGCGCGGGTAGTGGACGAGCAGGGCCGGGAGCTTGGCGTACTGGCCGAGATCATGCCCGAACCCTCTGCCGACGTACTGGTGGTGAAGGGCGAGCGGGAGATATTGATCCCCGACGTGCCCGCGTTCGTACTGGATAAGGACCCCGACGCCAGCCTCGTCACCGTCCGCCTCATCGACGGGATGTAAAAAGGAAGCCTCCCCTGTGTATGCACCGCCCCAGAAAAAACGGACAGTAGACAAAAGGCCCCCTGTTGTAGGAGAATGACCACGACAGGGGGTATTGTTATGGGTAAACGG